>JBOGZD010000032.1:0-25488 GCA_050697155.1 Solirubrobacterales bacterium
GCGAAACGGAGCTCGACGACGCGCGCGCGGTGCTCAGCGAGCTGAGCGACTCGTAATGGCTCGTCCGTTGCGCGACGGCGGCACGTTCCGCGACCAGCACGGGGACGCCGACATCGGGTTGGGGACATGCAAAGCGCATGCTTCCGTTCCATTGCCTCCAGCGAGCGCCTGGAGGAGCGCTTTCGGCTAAGCGGCGCGGGGGCGGAAGTAGGCGGCGGAGTCGAGGCCGCGGTCGAACCGTGACCAGGACTCGCCGTCGGCGAGCTCGCGCTCGATGCGGTCGAAGCTGCCGAGCTTGCCGCCGAGGTGATCGATCATGTGCACGAGCGTCGCCTCGCGGGTCGCGGGCACGACCGGGGAGCCGTTCTCGTATGTGCCGTGGTGGGAGAGGACGATGTGAAGGACCGCCTGGGCGAGGTCGGGGTCGAAGCCGTCGATCGTCTCGATCGTGCGCCGGACGAGGTAGTAGCCGAGCGGGATCTCGCCCTGGAGTCGCCCGGCGTCGGTGAGGTCGATCGCAAGCGGGTCGTCGTTGTATGCCTGGGTCTTGCCGATGTCGTGCAGCAGCGCGCCGGCGACCGCGATGTCGCGGTCGATCCCCGGGAAGGCCGAGGCGGCGGCGCTAACCGCCTGGGCGACCGAGATCGTGTGGTCGAGGAGCCCGTGCCGGTAGGCCTGGTGGTAGTACTTCGCCGCCGGTGCGCACCGGAATCGCTCCCAGACACGGGAGCGCTCGCCAAACAGCCGATCGAGCAGCTCGCGCAGGTGCGGCGTCTGGATCGTGGCGATCAACTCGCGGAGATCCGCCTCGAGGCGCTGCACCGGGATCTCCGGCATGGCGACCAGGCTCTCGACTTCGTACTCGCCGGGCTCGGCCGCCCGCACGGAATCGAGCTTGATCGCAGCGCCCCACTGCGGGTGGACGCTGTAGGTGCCCTCGACGTAGACGACCGAGCCCGGGGTCGCGCACTCGAAGCACTCGTCGACGCGGTCCCACGCCTTCGCCTCGACCGAGCCGGTGCGATCGCCGAGGGTCAGCCTCAGGTAGTCGCCGCCGTTTCGGCGCGGCAGCTTCTGGCGCCCGCGAACGGCATAGAAGCCCGCGACGTCTCCCTCGACCAGCTGCTCGACGAGCAACCGCGCGCGGGGGGGGCGGTGGCCATTGCCATTGCCGGTCGCGTTGCCGGCGGTGATCTGATCGGTGAATGACACCTGCTCGTTCATCCGTTCGTCCAAATTAGAGAGAGGGCCGGACGGCGCTGGTCTCTCCGTCCTGACTGGAAAGTCGGCCCATTGGTGCCGAATCTGACGGCGGCGTTGCGAAACGGCCGCGGGTCGCGAGAGACTGACGGGAAGCATGGGGGAGGCGAGACAGAGCTCCCGGGATGTGAGCCTGATCGTCGGCGCCGTCGGGCTGTCGTCCCTGGGCGATTTCCTGCTGTGGATCCCGCTGACGCTGCACCTGCGCGAGATGACCGACTCGGGCTTCGCGGTCGCGGCGCTGATGATCTGCCTGTGGGGGCCGATCGTGCTCCTCGCGCCGATCTCGGGCGCGATCGTCGATCGGTTCGAGACCCGCCGGGTGCTGATCGTCGCCTCGCTGGCGCAGGCGGCGGTGGCCGGCTCGCTGGCGCTGGCGCTCGACTCGACCGCCGGGATCCTGGCGCTTGCCGCGGCGCTCGGAGTGGGCTTCTCGGTCGCCCAGCCCGCCGAGTTCGCGCTCGTCCCGGCGATCGCCGGCGAGCGCGAGCTGACCACGGTCAACGGCTACATCGAGACCGCGCGCTACGCCGGCATCACCGCGGGCCCCGTGCTCGGTGGGGTGCTCTCGGGGGCCGGCGGCGTCGAGGTGGCGCTGGCGGTCAACGCCGCCACCTTCGTCGTCGTCGCGCTCGCCGCCGTCGCACTCGCGGCCCGGCGGCTGCCGGGGGCTGTAGATGAGTCCGCCCCGCACGAGCACGCGCTGGTCGGCGCGGCTGTCCTGTTCCGCGATCGGACGCTGGCGATCGTGCTCGGCGTGGTCTTCGTCTCGCTGCTGTTCATGAGCGCCACGATCCCGGCCGAGGTCTTTTTCATCAAGGAGGATCTCGGCGCCAGCGACGCCGTCTTCGGGATCGTCTTCTCGTGCTGGGCGCTCGGGATGGTGGTCGGGGCGGTCGGCGTCGCTCGCAAGGTCGGCCTGACGGCGCTGGCAGCGGGCGCGATCGTCGCCGCGATCGTCCAGGGCGTCGGCCTCGGCTTGCCGACCGCGTGGCTCGTGATCTGGTTTGCCGGGGGGATGTGGTTCGTCGGGGGGGTCGGTCACGGGGTGAAAAACGTGCTCGCCCGGACGCTGATTCAGGAGCGGGTGCCCGGCCGCCTGCACGGCCGTGCGTTTGCCGCCTACAACGGGCTCCGCAACGGGTCGGAGCTCATCGCCCTCGCGGCGGGCGGCTTCCTGATCGCCGCGATCGGCGCTCGCACGACGGTCGCCCTAGCCGGAGCGATCCCGGCATTGATCGGGGTGCTTGGGCTGTTCTTCTACTTGCGGCGCTCCGGCGCGGAGCCGGAGGTCCCGGACTCCGGCGCGCCGGCCGAGGAGGGGGTCGTCGAACCAGCGCCCGTGCGTGCGGCCGGGGCGGTCGAGTAGCCCTCCGCCGGCGGCGGCGGGTCGCCGTCCGCGGGCACGAAGGGGGCGAACTCGCCCGGCGGGGCGGCGTGCTCGGCGGCCCGCCCCGTGCGCTCGAGCTCGGCCGCGAACTGGGCACCGAAGACGACCGCGACGTTGGTGAGCCAGAGCCAGACCAGGAACACGATCACCCCGGCGAGCGCCCCGTACGTGTTCGAGTAGGAGTCGAAGTTGGCGATGTAGACCGCGAACCCGGCCGAGGCGACGAGCCAGAGCGCCGTCGCCAGCAGGCTCCCGGGCAGGACCCAGGAAAAGCCCTTGCGGCGGGCGTCAGGCGCAAAGCGGTAGAGGCCGCCGATCACGCCGACGACGACCGCAAAGAGCAGCGGCCACTTGACGATCGCGAACGCCGTGCGCGCGGTGTCGCCGACGCCGACCTCCTCCCCGATCGCCTCGGCGAGCGGCCCGGTGAGCACCAGCGCCAGCATGACCGCGGTGAGGGCGAGCACCATCGCGAACGTGATCGCGAGCTGAAGCGGGCGCTGCTTCCAGAACGGGCGCTCCTCGGCGACGTCATAGATCTCGTTCGACGCCCGCATGAAGGCGCCGACGTAGCCCGAGGCCGAGTAGAGCGCGAGCGCAACGCCGACGACCAGCGCAACCCCCGCGGCGCCCGAGTTCTCGGTGACGTCCTCGACCGGGCCGCGGAAGGTCTCGACCGCCGAGGACGGTCCCAGCTCGTCGATGATGTTGAAGACGCTGTCGGCGGTCTGCGGGCCGCCGAAGACACCGAGCAGCGAGACGAGCACGATCATCCCCGGGAACACCGAGAGGACCGAGTAGTAGGTCAGCGACGCCGCCCGATCGGCGAGGTTGCGGGCGCGAAACGCCTTCGCGGCGTCGCGCAGCGCGTGCCACCAGGCGCGTACGGTGAGGTCGCTGGGGGAGCTCACGCGCTCCATCGAACAGCTTCTACCCCAACCCCCGAGAGGAGAACCGAGGTCATCCCGCTGCTCGGCGAGTCGGCTGGCCCTCGGAGCGCGGCGGATGGCGGGCCCCGGAAGAAGAAGGGGCCGGGATCCCTCCCGGCCCCTTCTGCCTCCCGCACGGAGCTCGGCTCAGCCGACGAACTGCACGTAGACGTCCTCGTCGACGGGTGCGCCGTCGGTCGAGTCCTTGGTCACCGTCTGCGCGTCGTTGAACGGCGCCGGGCAGCCGGCGGTCGGGCTGACGATCAGCTCGACCGTCGACCCGGGCTCGGCGACGTCCTCATGGACCACGGTCGCGGTCCCCGACGTCGGCGCCGCGGCGAGGTCGTAGCAGACGATCCCGTCGCCACCCTCGCTGGCGCCGGTGATGCCCACCGCGCCCGGGGCAACGTTGACCGTGGTCCCATCCTTGTTGACCCGGCCATGGGCGAGCTCGGGAACGATGCCTTCCTCGAGATCCCTCTCCTTGATCTTCCCGTCGACGATCTTGCCGCTCTTGACGGCGTCGCGGGCGATCTTGGGTCCGGTAACCGCCTTCTTGGCGATCTGGTTCGTGGTCACTTTCGGCGCCGCGATCGCCGCGCCGGTGAGGGCGAAGACGAGCGCGATCACGCCGATCAGCACGCCCGGCGTCGGGCGCAGCTTCCTGAGTCTCACTGGATCTGACCTCCTGTTCGGATGTCGTGTGCTTCCAGTCCCTGCCAAGGACTGTGTTCGACCGCTAACACCTGGCCCGCCGCACGGTTGCGGTCCAGCTCGCTCATGCTGGAGTGGCGAGGGGCAGAATCGAACTGCCGACACCGCGATTTTCAGTCGCGTGCTCTACCAACTGAGCTACCTCGCCGCGGCGGATAAGGCTAGCGCGAGCCGAGCCGGGCTCGGGCGGCGCCGAGGGCCCTGTCCACGGCTTCGGCAGGGTCGTCGACCGCGTCGACCCCGGCCGCGTCATCGATCGGCGTGCCGGGGGTGAGCTCCCAGCTTCGCAGGGCGATCACCTGACGCCCGAGCCTGCGGGCGAAGCCGATCTCGGCCAACGTTCCCCATTCGCCGCCGATCGCGATCACCGCGTCGCCGGAGGCGACCACGGCGAGGTTGCGGGCGTGGCCGATACCGGTGGCGACCACATGGGTGCAGTGCGGGTTGGCGTCCGAGGCCTCCTCGCCGGGGACGATCCCGATGACGATGCCGTCAGCGCCGGCGGCGCCCCGGGCGGCCGCCTCCATCACCCCGCCGAGACCGCCGCAGACGACCGTCGCCCCGGCCGCCGCGAGCGCTCGACCCACCTCCTCAGCGAGCCGCTCGAGCTCGGGGTCGGACACGCCGCGGCCGATGACCGCGATCTGGGGCGGTCGACTCACGCCGCCGGTCGCGCCTCGCCGGCCCTGGCTGGCGCAGGTCGGCGCTCGAGCCCGATCGCGGTGATCATCCGGTCCATCAGCTCGAGCGCCCCGGCCTTGTGCAGGGGCTCGTTCAGGTTGCCGCACTTGGGGCTCTGCACGCACGAAGGGCAGCCGTCGGCGCAGGGGCACTCGGCGATCAGGCGGGAAGCATCGGCGACCAGGCGCTCGAACGCCTCGAACCCGCGCCGGGCGATGCCGACGCCGCCGGGGTGGCCGTCGTAGACGAAGATCGTCGGGCGCCCGGTCTGGTAGTGGACGTTGGTCGACAGCCCGCCGATGTCCCAGCGGTCGCACATCGCCAGCAGGGGCAGGACCGCGATCTGCGAGTGCTCGGTCGCGTGCAGGGCGCCGAGCAGGACCTCCGGGGGCAGAACCCGGGGACCGGCGAGCTCATCCGGAAGCACGTACCACAGCGACTGGGTCGGGAAGCTCTGCTCGGGCAGCTCGAGCGCGACCAGGTCGATCACCGAATGATCGGCGAGGCTCTTGCGCTGGTAGGCGATCACCTGCTCGGTGACCGAGACCTCGCCGAAGGACAGCGCCACCCCGGCAACCCGCCGCTGCTCGCCGACCTCGTCAACGAACACCTCGGTCTCCTTCTTGGGCTGCGTGTACCAGTCGCCGTCGAAGGCGTCGACGATCGCCCGCCTTCCCTCGATGTCCAGCTCGCGGACCTCATAGGCGCGGCCGAGGTGCAGGTAGATCGCCCCGGGATGGACGGTCGAGAACGCCCGCTCGGCCTCCACCGCCCCCAGCAGCTCGCCGGAGGCGCGCTCGATCACGGCGATCGAGTCGAGCGAGGCCGAGCGCAGCGAGACCTCCCCGGCGGGGAAGCCCGGGCCCCGCGGCAGGTAGCGGCCGTCGCGACCGCGGCGCAGCCGCCCGGCGCCGGCCAGCGCGTCGGCGCGCTCGCGCCAGGCCGGGCCGAGGATCTCATCGTCGGCGGCGCCCGGCTGGGCGCCGCTGCCGCCCAGCGGCGCCTCGTGGGCGGCGGCCAGCAGATGGCCCGTCTGGATCCGCTCGTTCCCCGGATCGAGGATCGCCGCCTCGACCGGTCGCCCGAGGAACTCGTCGGGGTGGCGGCAGAAGAACTGGTCGAGCGCGTCCTCGCCGGCGAGGTAGAGGGCGATCCCGTCACTGCGCCGCCCGGCCCGGCCCCACATCTGGCGCAGGCTGGCGACCGTGCCCGGGAAGGTCACACAGACCGCCGCGTCGAGCTCGCCGATGTCGATCCCGAGCTCGAGCGCGTCGGTGGCGACGACCGCGAGCAGCTCGCCCTGGGCGAGCTGCGCCTCGATCTCGCGCCGCTGCTGGGGCGTGTAGCCGGCGCGATACGGCGCGATCCGGGCGGCCAGGCCGGGCTCGCCTAGCTCCTCCAGCCTCGCCCGCGCAAACCGCTGGATCAGCTCGATCCCGCGACGGCTGCGCAGGAAGCAGATCGTTCGCGCCCCGTTCATCACCAGGTCGGCGAGCAGCTCGGCGGCCTCGGACAGGACCGACCGGCGAGTCGTCGACTTCGGGTCGATCAGCGGCGGGTTCCACATCCCGATCCGCCGCCGGGCACGTGGTGCACCATCGTCGTCGATCAGCTCGAACCCGGTGCCGGTGAGCGACTCCGCCAGCTCGACCGGGTTGGCGATCGTCGCCGAGGCGAGGATGAAGCGCGGGCTTGCCCGGTAGAGGCGAGCGACCCGGCGCAACCGACGCAGCACGTTGGCGACGTGGGAGCCGAACACGCCGCGGTAGGTGTGCGCCTCGTCGACGACCACCCAGCCGAGGTTGGCGAGGAAGTCGCCCCAGCGCTTGTGGTGCGGCAGCACCCCCATGTGAAGCATGTCGGGGTTCGTGAGGACGAGGTTCGAGCGCCTGCGGATGGGCGGCCGCTCCTGGCGCGGGGTGTCCCCGTCGTAGATCGCGTGGTGCAGCGACCCGAGGCCGAGCTCGGAGAGCTTGCGGGCTTGATCCTGGGCGAGCGATTTGGTCGGATACAGGTACAGGGCGCGCGTCTTCGGGTCGCGGGCGATCGCGTCGAGCACCGGGAGGTTGAACGACAGCGACTTGCCTGAGGCGGTGCCGCTGGTGACGATCACGTCGGCACGCGCGGCCGCGCGCAGCGCGGCGAGCTGGTGCGTGTAGAGGCGATCGAGGCCGGCGCCCTCGAGCGCCGACGTCAGCTCCGGGGCGAGCTCGTCCGCCGCCGACGCGTGCCTCGGCTCGCGCGGCTCCTCGACCCTGGTCGCGACCAGGCGCTCATCGGCCTCGCCGAGCTCCACCAGGCGCTCCCAGGCGACCGACGGAGCGCCCGTGAACGGGTCCGCCCCAGCGTCGGCGAACGGGTCCTTACCCATCGGCGCGGCCGGGCTGCGCGGCGATCGCGGCGGCGACGCGGACCGCGTCGAGCGCGCTGCGGTCATGCAGGCGCAGCACCGCGGCGCCGGCCAGGGTCGCCAGCGTCGCCGCTGCCAGGGTCGCCGCCTCGCGCTCCTCCGCCGGTGCCCGCTCCTCCCACGAGCCGGCGAGCACCGCGCCGAGGAAGCCCTTGCGCGAGAGGGCGACGAACAGCGGGTGCCCGAGCTCGCGCAGCTCGCCGAGCCTCCGCACCAGCTCGAGGTCGTCGTCGACCGTGAGATCGAAGTCGAGCCCGGGGTCGAGCGCAACCTGGGCGGGCTTGACGCCCCGCGCGGAAGCCGCCTCGATCCGCTCCGAGAACCAGGCCAGCAGGCGCCCAACCGGATCGCCGCCGGAGCGTGGCTCGCGGTCGGCCCGTGGCGGGCCCTCGATATGCATCAGCACGTAGCCGCAGCCGGTCTCGGCGACGAGCTCCAGCAGCGCCGGGTCGGCGCCCCCGGAGATGTCGTTGATGCCGGCGGCGCCGGCGTCGAGCACCCGGCGCGCAACTTCGGCCGAGAAGGTGTCGGCGAGCACCGGCACCCCTGACTCCGACGCCAGCCGCTCCACCGTCGGCACGAGCCTCTCCGCCTCGTCCGCGGCCGGCACCGGGGGGCCGCTGCGGGCGGCGACCGCGCCGACGTCGAGCAGGTCGAAGCCCTCGTCGACGAGCGCCAGTCCGTCGGCGGCAGCCCGCTCGGGGGTCGAGCTGCGGGCGCCGGGGTAGAACGAGTCGTCGGTGACGTTGACGATCCCCGCGACCCGCGGCGGCGGGAAGGACAGCGTGGTGGCCCCGAGTCGCCAGCGCGACTCGAGTCGTGGATCGAGGCCCGCTTCGATCATGCGGCTACCGTACCGGCGTGCCGCTGCGAGCCGTCTACACCGACCTCGACGGGACCCTGCTCGGGAAGTGGGGGTCGCTGTTTCGCGACGCGGAGGGGAGCTTCACGCTGCGCCAGGCCCGGGCGCTCGAGGCCTGCCACCGCGCCGAGGTCGAGGTGGTGATCATGTCCGGGCGACGGGAGGCGCAGGTGCTGGCGGACGCCCGGCTGATCGGCCAGACCTCCTACATCTACGAGGCCGGCTGTGCGGTGATGATCGACGGCGAGCGCACCCTGCTCACCGGCGACTGGGTGCCCGACGGCGACGGAACCCCGGCCGAGCGGATGCTCGCCGCGGGGATCCCCGACCTGCTGTTCGAGCGCTTCGTTGGCCGGTTGGAATGGCACCACCCCTGGCACGCCGACCGCCAGCTCTCACACCTCTTCCGCGGCAAGGTCGACGTCGCCGAGGCGAACGCGCTGCTCGCCGAGCGCGGCCACGACGACCTCCGCTTCCTCGACAACGGCGCCATCGGCCGGACGATGGAGGGGATCGACGTGACCCACGCCTACCACCTGGTCCCCGGCGGGGCGAGCAAGGCAAAGGCGGTCGCCTACCACGCGCGGGCGCGCGGCTTTCCCCCGGAGGACTGCATCGCCGTCGGCGACTCGCTCGAGGACCTCGACGCGGCGAGTGCCGTGGGCCGGTTCTTCGTCGTCGCCAACGGGCCCGAGCGCGACCCCGAGCTGCGCGCGGCGATCGGCGGGCGCGACAATGTCACCGTGACCGAGGGACAAATGGGCGACGGCTTCTACGAGGCCGTGATCTCGACCTTGGCCGGGCGACGATGAGCGCCGCGTTCCCTGGCGAGTCGGCCGAGTACCGCGAGGCGCGCGAGCGCCTGCTCGAGCAGGAGATCCAGCTACGGCGGGCGATCGAGGCGGTCGCACAGGCGCGGCGCGAGCTGCCTCCGAGCGGGAGCGTTCCGGAGGACTACCTGTTCGCGGAGGCCGGCGGGGGCGAGGTCCGGCTGTCCGAGCTCTTCGCCCCTCAGAAGGACGCGCTGGTGATCTACAGCTTCATGTTCCCCCGCCATCCCAGCGACGACCGGCCCGGGCCCGAAAGCGGCCAGACGGCGCAACTGCCGCTCGCCGAGGGCCCGTGCCCGTCGTGCGTCTCGATCCTCGACTCGCTCGACCGGGCCGCGCCCCACCTCGCCCAGCGCGTCAACCTCTGCGTCGTCGCCAAGTCGCCGCCTGAAAGGATCCACGCGTTCGCCGACGAGCGCGGCTGGCGCCACCTGCGGCTGCTCTCCTCGGCCGAGAACACCTACAACCGCGACTATCTCGCCGAGACCGAGGACGGGTCGCAGATGCCGATCCTGAACGTCTTCCGCCGCGACGGCGAGCGGATCCGCCACTTCTGGGGGACCGAGCTTCTCTTCGGCGAGTGGGAGCCTGGGCTGGAGCCCCGGCACGTGGACCTGATGTGGCCGATCTGGAACGTGCTCGACATGACCCCGGACGGGCGTGGCACCGAGCGCGACTTTCCGCGGCTGGGTTACGACTGAGCCAGCGCTGGCGACCCGGGCGCGCCGGGGAATAAACTCGGTCGGCGATGTCGCAAGAGCACGCCACGGTCGCCGAGGAGGAGTACCTGCAGACGATGTTCTGGCTCGAGGAGGCCGGTCTGGAGATCACCGGGGCCAATATCGCCAGGGCGATGCAGCTTTCACCGCCGACCGTGCACGAGATGATCGGGCGGCTCGAGCGCGACGGGTACGTGAGCCGGGACGAGGACAAGTCGCTGTCGTTCACCGGCGACGGGCGGGAGCACGCCCAGGCGATCGTTCGCCGTCACCGGTTGATCGAGCGCTTCCTCACCGACGTGCTCGGGATTCCCTGGGACGAGGTCCACGAGGAGGCCGAGCGGCTCGAACACGCGATGTCCCCCGTGCTCGAGGAGCGGATGCTGGCCGCGATCGGCGACGCGACCACGTGCCCGCACGGCCATCCGATCGTCGAGGGCGCCCGCGAGCCCGGGGTGCTGCTTGCCGACGTCGAGCCGGGGGCCAGCGTGCGCGTGCTGCGGTTCGAGAACGAGGCCGAGGAGCTGCTGCACTACCTCAAGCAGACCGGACTGCGGCCAGGGCTCGACGGTCAGCTCGAGAGCTCGGACTCCGACGAGGTCGTGGTCGTCTCCGACGACGGGCGCCACGCGGTGTCGCGCAGCGTTGCCGAGACGGTGTCGGTGCGAGCAGACCCCGCGCCGGCGCCTCGGGCGCCGTTGCCCGAGGCGCTCGTCCTGTCCGGCGACCGATACGGGCGCTGAGCGGATCGTCCTGGGCTAACCGTCGCCGCAGATCTGGCGCAGGCGGCGGTAGAGCGCGGCGTCCTGCGTTCGCAGCGAGTACTCGCGCCGGCGCACCGTCGCCTCGTGCTCGCGAACCGCCGCCGCGAGCGCGGCGAAGCGTCGCTCGGCGAGGTTGCGCTCGCTCACCGGATCGAGCTTCCTCGCGCCCTCGATCATCGTTACCGGGCTCACTGCTACACCTCCTCTGGACCTGCGCGTCCCTATCGATTCGTTCGCCGTCAGGCTACGGCCGGAATCGAAAGCGAATGTAAGGAGCCGGTGAAGTGTTCCCTAACGGGCTCTACGCGGCGCTCGCCGCGCCGACCGACTCGAGCGCGCGGGCGAGCCGCTCGACGCCCTCGCCGATGCGATCGGCGCCGACCGGCGCGAACGACAGCCGCAGCGCCGACTCGCCGCCCTCGAGCATGAAGTCGGGGCCGGCGATGAAGGCGACGCCCTCGCCCTTGGCCGCCTCGAGGGCGCGAGGGGTGTCGGCACCCTCAGGGAGCGTCAGCCAGAGGAAGTAGCCGCCCTCGGGGACGACGAACTCGGCCTCGGGGATGTGCTCGCGCAGCGCCGCGACGAGCGCGTCGCGGCGCTCACGCAGGGCGCCGTTGACGAACTCGATGTTCTCCCGCAGGCCGCCGGAGAGGCAGAGCTCGAGCACGATCGACTCGGCGAGCATGTTCGGCGAGATGTAGTGCTCGCTGCCGCGCTTGGCGAGGCCAGCGATCTGCTCCGCCGGGCCGGCCAGGTAGCCGATCCGCACCCCGGGGCTCACCGTCTTCGAGAACGAGGAGGCGTGGATCACCCGATCGGCCTGGTCGAGCGAGAGCATCGTCGGCGGCGGGGTGTCGCCGAAGGCGATCAGCCGGTAGGGGTCGTCCTCGAAGATCGTGAACTGGCGCTCGGCGGCGAGCTCGACCAAGCGCTCGCGCTTCTCCGCCGACAGCGTGCAGCCGGCGGGGTTGTGGAAGTTGGGGATCAGGTGGGCGAGCTTCACCGGGCCGCCGGCGAGCGCACGCTCGAGGGCGTCGACGTCGACGCCGTCCGCCTCGAGCGGGATCGGGATCAGCTCGGCCCCGGTGCGCCCGAGCAGCAGCAGGGTGCGGTCGTACGAGGGCTCCTCGACGATCACCCGATCGCCGGGCTCGACGAAGTAGCGGAACAGCAGCGCCGCGGCCTCCATCGACCCGTTGGTGACCATCACCCGGTCGGGGTCGATCCCATGCAGCTCGCGAGCGATCCACTCGCACAGCCCTGGGTGCCCGCGGCCGGTGCCATATGAGAGCGCCCGCTCCCAGTCGGATTCGAGCGCCCGCGCCGCCGCCTCCCGCACCGCCTGGGCGGGCAGGATGTCGGCGCTGGGCGCGCCGCGGGCGAAGCTGATCACATCGGCGGCCATCGGCGGCGAGCGTAGCAACGGCACTGGCTCCCGTTGTCGGGGCGGTGCCTTCGCCCAGCTATGCGGCCTGCAGGGCGGCAACCGCCAGCTGCGCGGTCTCGGTGGGGCTGCGGCCGACGCGGACGCCCCTCGCCTCCAGCGCCTCCTTCTTGGCCTCGGCGGTGCCGGAGGAGCCGGAGATGATCGCGCCGGCGTGGCCCATCTGCTTGCCGGGCGGGGCGGTGAAGCCGGCGATGTAGGCGACCACGGGCTTGGAGACCGACTCGGCGATGAAGTCGGCGGCGCGCTCCTCGGCGTCGCCCCCGATCTCGCCGACGAGCACGATCAGCTCGGTCTCCTCGTCATCCTCGAACAGGGTGAGGACGTCGATGAAGTCCGAGCCGACGATCGGGTCGCCGCCGATGCCGACGATCGACGAGTTGCCCATCCCGGCCTGCTTCAGCTCGTTGCCGATCTGGTAGGTGAGCGTGCCCGACTTCGAGACGACGCCGATCGCGCCCGGGTCGAAGAACTGGGCCGGGATGATGCCGACGGTGGCCTTGCCCGGCGAGAGCACCCCGGGGCAGTTGGGGCCGATCAGCCGCACCCCGGCCTCGCGCGCCTTCCAGTAGACGCGCAGCATGTCGAGCACCGGGATCCCCTCGGTGATCGCGATCACCGTGCCGACCCCGGCGTCGATCGCCTCCTCGATCGCGGCCGCCGCGAAGCGCGCGGGGACGAAGATCATCGAGGTGTTGGCGCCGCGCTCGTCGACCGCCTCGGAGATCGCGTCGAACACGGGGATCCCCTCGATGTCCTGGCCGCCCTTCCCGGGGGTCACACCGGCGACGACGTCGGTGCCGTAGTCGCGGTTGCGAAGGCCGTGGAAGCTGCCTTCGCGGCCGGTGAGGCCGCTGACGACCAGCTTCGTCTCGGTGTCGACGATGATGCTCATCGGAAGTCGCCAGACGCCAGACGCCAGACGCCAGACCTCGAGCCGACATCCTGGCGACTGACGACTGGCGACTGGCGACCCTGCTTAGGCACTCGCAAGCTCAACCACCTTCTCCGCAGCCCCGAGCATCGTCTGCTCCTGATGCAGATTCTCGAGGTCGGCCTCTGCAAGCAGGGCGAGGCCCTCCTCGGAGTTGGTGCCGTCGAGCCGCACGACGAGCGGGACCTCGATCTCGATCTGCTCGGACGCCTCGATGATCCCCCTGGCGATCTCGTCGCAGCGGGTGATCCCGCCGAAGATGTTGAACAGGATCGCGCTCACCTTCTCGTCCGCAGTGATCACCTCGAGCGCGTCCACGATCGCCTCCGCCTTCGAGCCGCCGCCGGCGTCGAGGAAGTTCGCCGGGTCGCCTCCGGCCTGGGCGACGACGTCGAGCGTCGACATGCACAGCCCGGCGCCGTTGGCGAGGATGCCGACGTTGCCGTCGAGCTTGACGTAGGTGAGGCCCTTCTCCTTCGCCATCGTCTCGTGCGGGTCCTCGGCGGACTTGTCGGTGAGCTCGGCCAGCTCCTCGTGGCGGAAGAGGGCGTTGTTGTCGATCGTCGCCTTCGAGTCGAGCGCGATCACCTCGCGCTCGGAGGTGACGATCAGCGGGTTGATCTCGATCAGGGTCGCGTCCTCGGCCAGGGCGACGTCGACCAGCTTGACCAGCATCTCGGCGACCGCGTCGGTGACGTCGTCGTCGATCCCGGCGTCGATCGCGAGCTGCCGCGCGGCGTCGGCGTCGAAGTCCTCGCTGGGCTCGACGTGGCGGCGGACGAGCGCCTCGGGGTCGGTCTCGGCCATCTCCTCGACGTCCATCCCCCCCATCCGCGAGAGCATCACGAGCAGCTTCTTCTCCGAACGGTCGAGGATCACCGAGGCGTAGTACTCGGCGGCGATCTCCGATGCCGCCTCGATCCAGAGGTCGTGCACCACGAAGCCGCGGATGTCCATTCCGAGGATCGCCTCGGCGTGGCGGTGCGCCTCGGCCGTGTCCTTGGCGACCTTGATCCCACCGGCCTTGCCGCGCTTTCCGATCGCCACCTGGGCCTTGACCACGCACGGGTAGCCGACCTCTTCGGCGGCCGCGACGGCGTCGTCGACGGTGGTCGCGTGTCGCCCGTCGGGCACGGGTACCGCGTGCCTGGCGAACAGCCGCTTGCCCTGGTATTCGAGCAGGTCCAAGAGCCGGCGCAGCCTATCCGAACCCGGGCCGCATCCCGCTCCTTGCGATAATCCCGCGCCGCTCCATGCCCCTGCCGAAGCTGAAAGACATCAACTGGGTGACCACCGACTGCTACGGCACCCTGATCGACTGGGAGCGGGGCATCCTCGACGCGTTCGCGGCCGAGGCCGAGCGCGACGGGTTCAGCTTCGACGAGAACAAGCTGATCGACCGCTTCCTCGAGGTCCAGGCGGAGATCATGGCCGGCTCATACGAGCTCTACGCGGAGGTTCTGCGCCGCGCCGCGGTCAAGGTCGCAGGCGAGATCGGCTGGGAGCTCGAGCCCTCGCGGGCCCAATTCCTGCCCGACAGCGTCGCCCGCTGGGTCCCGTTTCGCGAGGCAAACGCCGCCATGGACCGGCTTTCCAAGCGCTACGACGTCGGGATCGTCTCGAATATCGACGACAAGCTGCTCGGCGTCTCACGGCGACACCTGCGCACCGAGCTCGACCTGGTGGTCACCGCGCAACAGGTGCGCAGCTACAAGCCCGATCCCGCCCACTTCAAGGAGTGCGCTCGGCGGATCGGCGGCAAGAAGGGCTGGCTGCACATCGGGAGCGGCTACGACTCAGACGTCGGACCGCTGTTGAAGATGAACGTGCCGGTGATCTGGGTCAACCGCAGAGGCGAGAAGCTCGACGGGCGCAAGAAGCCCGACGCGGAGGTCAAGAACTTCCGCGACGCCGCCGCCAGGCTGGGCGCGAAGTAGCGCGCCGGCTCCGAATGGCCCGGTGAGTGTCGCGACGGGGACCCAGGCGGGAGCCGACCCGGCCGACGAGGCGATGCTGGCGCGGGCGCGGGGGCGCTTCGCCGCCGAGCACCGACACCTCGCTCGACGTCGCCGGCGGGCGAGGCGCCGCGGCGCGCTGCCGAACCTGATCGTGATCGGGGGGCTCAAGTGCGGGACGACCAGCCTCCACCACTACCTGAGCCTCCACCCGCGGATCTCGATGTCCCGCCCGAAGGAGCTCAACTTCTTCATCGCCGAGATGAACTGGGAGCTGGGCGCCAAGTGGTACGCAAGCCACTTCGACCGGGCCGCGACGGTTCGCGGCGAGAGCTCGCCCCACTACACCAACCTGCCCCGGTTCGCCGGCGTCGCCGAGCGAATGCGCTCGGTCCTCGGTGACGCGCGGCTCCTCTACATGGTCCGCGACCCGATCGACCGGATGCTCTCCCACTACCTGCACAACGTCGGCGGCGGCTACGACGATCGCCCGCTCGAGCAGGCCCTCGGCGAGCCCGGCTCCGCCTACGTCGCCCGCAGCCGATACGCGATGCAGCTCGAGCCGTACCTGGAGGCGTTCGGACTCGAGCGGATCACGATCGTCACGCGTGAGGAGCTGAAGCGGAATCGAGCGGCGACGATGCGGCGGCTGTTCGAGCTCCTGGGCGTCGATCCCGACTTCAGCTCGGAGCAGTTCGAACGCGAATGGGAGACCGGCAGCGGCAAGGGCGGCGGCGGCTTCCGGCTCATGGACCGCGCCGTCCGGGTGCCCGGCCTGCGGGCGATCGACCGCAACTTCGACCGCCTGCCCGAGTCACTGCGCTGGCTCGCCGAGCGGATCGTCCACGACCCCGAAACCGGTGCCGCGCCGAAGCCCGAGCTCCCGGCGGAGCTCGGTCGGCGCCTCCAGGACCTCCTCCGCCACGACGTCGCCGAGCTCGAGCGAATCGCCGGGCGGCGGTTCGGCTGGCTGGGGGCTGAGTCGCACTGACCGAGGCCCACCCCGACCTGCGGCGCCGCCTCGACAGCCGACTCTCGCTGGTGGGCGGCCTCGGCAACGGGGTCGGGGGCCTGGTCGTGGTCGGCTTTTTGATTTTCCTCTTCCCGACCACCGTCGACGCCGAGCAGGCCGAGGAGATCAGCCTCCGCGGCGCGCTGCTGCTCTTGGTCTTCGCCGCGATCGCCCTCCCCCTCGGCCGTGAGCTGATCCAGCGGCGCCCGCTGAGGACTGTCGCGGGCCTCATGCGGGGGGAGGAGACACCGACCGAGGCCGAGCGACGGCTGGTGCTGCGCTACCCGCTTGACTGGGCTCTGCGGTCGTTCGGCGTCTGGGTCCTCGGCGCGACGATCGCCGTCCCCGTCATCGCAACCGTCGACTTCGCCGCGGCGGTCGCTTCTGCGATCACGGTCGTGCTCGGCGGCCTCACCGCCTGCTCGCTCCAGTACCTGCTGGTCGAAAGGATCATGCGCCCGCTCACCGCCCGCGCCCTCGCTGGCGGGTCGCCGCCCGGTGACACGGTGCCCGGGGTGGGTGCGCGGGTGACGATGGCGTGGACGCTGGCGACGGGCGTACCGCTGCTCGGGATCGCGCTGCTCGCCGCATTCGACCTCGCCGGCGCCGATTTCGAGCCGGAGGCGATCATCGGCGCGGTCCTCTTCCTCGCCGCCCTCGCCCTCGCGGTCGGGCTGGCGGCGACCCTGTTCGCCGCCCGGTCCGTCACCGATCCACTGGAGTCGATGCGAGGTGCCCTCGCCCGCGTCGAAGCCGGTGAGCTCGAGGCCCAGGTGCGGGTCGACGACGGAAGCGAGGTCGGATTGCTGCAGGCCGGGTTCAACCGGATGACCGCCGGTCTCTCGGAGCGCGAGCGGCTCCGTGACGCGTTCGGGACGTTCGTCGACCCGAGCCTGGCCGAGCGCGTGCTCCA
The DNA here is from genome assembly GCA_050697155.1 of Solirubrobacterales bacterium. Classification (GTDB taxonomy): domain Bacteria; phylum Actinomycetota; class Thermoleophilia; order Solirubrobacterales; family 70-9; genus JBOGZD01. The sequence continues at coordinate 16,818 of JBOGZD010000032.1, forward strand.
CGAGGGCACCGACCTGGCGGGAGAGGAGGTCGAGCTCTCGCTTCTCTTCATGGACGTCCGCGGATTCACTTCGTTCTCGGAGCGATCCGAGGCGCGCGAGGTCGTGGCGACCCTCAACGGCCTCTACGAGCTGGTGGTCCCGGCGGTGCTCCGCCATGGCGGCCACGCCAACAAGTTCATCGGCGACGGGCTACTGGCGGTGTTCGGAGCCCCGGAGCGGCTCGAGGATCACGGGGACCGAGCCGTCGCCGCCGGGCTCGAGATCGCCGCCCTCGTCCGCGAGAGGTACGGCGGCGAGCTCCGGATCGGGGTCGGGGTCAATTCGGGGACGGTCGTGGTTGGGACGATCGGCGGCGGTGGGCGGCTCGACTTCACCGTGATCGGCGATGCGGTCAACACCGCGGCCCGGGTCGAGTCGGCGACCCGCGACACGGGAGACGACGTCCTGATCACCGAAGCGACCCTTGATCTGCTGAGCGATCGGGCCGACCGATGGGTGGAGCGCCCGCCGATCCCGCTGAAGGGCAAGACCGAGGCGGTGCGGCTGTTCGCACCCGCCGCGAGTGCGGTGCCGCCCGGGTCATAAGCTCTCGGCATGCGGATCGCGGTCGCGGCCGACGAGCGGGTGGGGATCGCCGAGGCGGTGGTCGAGGAGCTGCGGCGGCGCGGCCACGAGCCGATCCCCCACGGAGCGCTCGCCGACGACGAGCGCGACGACTGGGCCTGGGCGAGCGAGGAGGCGGCGCGCGACGTCGCGGCAGGGCGAGCCGAGCAGGCGGTGGTCTGCTGCTGGACCGGGACCGGAGCTTCGATCGCAGCGAACAAGGTGGGCGGGGTGCGCGCCGCGCTCTGCGGCGACGCCCAGACCGCGGACGGCGCGCGGCGCTGGAACGACGCGAACGTCCTCGCGCTCAGCCTGCGCGCTACCTCCGAGGCCGAGCTCGCGGAGATCCTCGATGCGTGGTTCGCGAGCGAGCCGAGCGCCGAGGACGGCGACCGCGCCAACGTCGAGCACCTAGCGGAGATCGAACCCGGAACGGGCAGGTAGGGGGACGCGGGAGCCCGACGTGACCGTCGGACCCTGCACGAGTGAACGATTGTGCTGGCCATAGCCGGTACAAACGTGCACTCGTTGCGTTCCGCGGCCGTTCTCGCCGCCCTGGTGGCTCTGACCGCCGTGGCGCCGGCCGCCGCAAGGACCGCCGACCCGCTCCGCATCGACTCCGGGCCGATCAGCGCCCTGGTCGCGCCGGAGCCGTTCTCGCTCAGGTTCGTCGACGGCACCGACGGGGACGTGCTGCGGACGGTCGGCGGTGGCGCGCCGACCCCGACTGACCCGCGGGCCCGCTACGGCCCTCTCGGCTACTCGTTCGACCTGCGGATCCCGGTGGTCAACAACGCGTTCCTCGGCTACTACCTGGCGGCCGAGGTCGAGACCGTCTGGTTTCACGCCACCCGCGTGGTCTCCTCGCGACGCGAGGGCAACGCGCTCGTTGTGATCGCGGCGACCAACGACCCGCTCGGACACCGGCTCGAGGTCCGGCTCGCCGCTGCCCGCCGGGGTGCGATCACGGTCGAGTCGCGGATCGAGCCCGGGTCCGGCCCGCTCGCCGGCGCTGCGACGCTCGCCGGCGGCGCGTTCGAGGCCTCCCCCGGCGAGCGCTTCCTCGGCTTCGGCGAGCGGTCCAACGCCGCCGACCAGACCGGCAACGAGGTCTTCAGCTGGGCCGAGGAGGGGCCGTTCAGCTCCGGCGCCGGCGAGGACCTGCTGCGGCCCCTGATCCCGGAGTTCACCTTTCCCACCGGGCCGACGGCGACCAACTTCCCGATCCCGTGGACGGTGACCAGTCGCGGCTTCGGCATGCTGATCGACCAGACCCACCGCTCGACCTTCCGGCTCGCCAGCGAGCGCCCCGGTGCCTGGCACGCCGAGGCGGAGGCGAACCGGTTCCGCTTCACCGTCTTCGCCGGCCCCACCCCGGCCCGCGCCTTGCGCCGATATTCCGCCTTCGCAGGGCGCCAGCCGCGGCCCGCGCCGTGGATCTTCGGCCCCTGGTTCCAGCCGACGCTCGAGAGCCGGCCGTTCGAGCTCGCCGATCGCTTCCGCGCCGAGGACGTCCCGGTCACCGTCGCCCAGACCTACCTCCACTACCTGCCGTGCGGCGCCCACGTCGGGGTCCGCGAGCGGGAGCGCGAGCGGGTCGAGGGCTACCACGCCCGCGGTTACAAGATCACCACCTACTTCAACCCGCACGTCTGCACCAGCTACTCGCCGGTGTACGAGCAGGCGGCTGCAAATGGGTTCTTCGTCCGCAACGGCGCCGGCGAGCCCTACCTGCTCACCAACCCGTTCACCGCCGACCAGATCGTCTCGGAGATCGACTTCAGCCACCCGGGCGCGGCTGCCTTCTGGCAGCGGCTGCTCGACGAGGCGATCGACGACGGCTTCGACGGTTGGATGGAGGACTTCGGCGAGTACACGCCGACCGACTCGGTGTTCAGCGACGGCCGCCGCGGGCTGGAGATGCACAACCGCTACCCGGTGCTCTACCACTGCGCCTCGTACGCGCACACCCGCGAGCGCATGGGGCGGGACGCGGCCGTGTTCATCCGCTCGGGCTTCCACGGGGCCCAGCCGTGTGCCCGGGTGGTCTGGGGCGGCGACCCGACCGAGGACTGGAGCTGCTCGGACGGGCTTTGCGCGGCGGTGCACCAGGCGCTGTCGGTCGGGCTCTCGGGGATCGCCTACTGGGGATCGGACATCGGCGGCTTTCACGCGATCGTCAACCCGCGGACCGACGACGAGCTCAACGCGCGCTGGCTCGAGTTCGGCGCCTTCAGCGGGGTGATGCGCACGCAGGCGAACGGGTTCAGCTTCGGCGACGACCGCGCCGAGCGCTCGCAGGTCTGGCACCCCGCGGTGTTGCCGATCTGGCGCCGCTACGCGAAGCTTCGCACCCGGCTCCTGCCGTACATCGAGGCCGCCTCGCGCGACTACCAGCGCCGCGGTCTGCCGCTCACCCGCCACCTGGCGCTCGCCTACCCCGGGGACCCGGCGGCGATCGCCCGCCAGCACGAGTTCCTCTTCGGTCCGGACCTGCTGGTCGCCCCGGTGATCGAGCCCGGGGTTCGCGAGCGCGGCCTCTACCTGCCACGGGGACGGTGGGTGGACCTCTGGCGGTCGATCGCCTACGGTGAGCGGCGGGGCTCGTTCCGGCTCAAAGAGCCGCGCCTGGAGCGCGGCGGGCGCGAGATCACCGTCCCGGCGCCACTGGAGCAGATCCCGCTGCTCGCGCGGGCGGGGACGATCCTGCCGCTGCTGCCGGCCGGGGTGGACACACTCGCCGGGGTTGGTCGCGGCAAGGGCCTGGTCCACCTCCGCGACCGGCGCCGGAGCCTCACCCTGCTCGCCTGGCCGCGCGGGCGCTCGCAGAACCGCTTCGGTCGGCGGGGCCTGCTTCGGTCGCGAGAGCTGCCGGGGAGGCGCTGGGAGCTTCGCATCCGCGATGAGCGACGGATCACTTACAGAGTGAGGGCGTCGACGCTCGTGCTGAGGCGAGAGCTGAATCCGTGCTCGGTCGAACTCGACGGCCGGCGGCTCGGCCGCGATCGTTGGAGGTTCGATTCCCGGCGCGGAGTCCTCAGCGTGCGACTGCGGGCCAAGCGCGCGCGATTGCTCGTCGACGGCCGCTGCTAGAACCCGCCCGTGCGCCGACTATTCCCCGACCCGGGCCGGACCGATCCCGCCGAGCAGCTCGGTGACCTCGACCTGGTCGCGATGGCCGGCGACGCGCGCCCCTACGTGGTCTCGAACTTCGCCCTGACGCTCGACGGCAGGGCGACGATCGCCGGGCGCTCGGGGCCGATCGGCAGCGACGCCGACACCGCGGTGCTGGTCGCGCTGCGGACCCGGGTCGACGCGGTGATGATCGGTGCGGGCACGATGCGCGCCGAGCGCTACGGACGGGTGGTCCGCGACTCGGCGAAGCGCGAGCGCCGCGAGCGCGAGGGCCTTCCCGGCGATCCGTTGATGGTGCTGGTCAGCGGCCGGCTCGACCTGCCCTGGGATGCGCCCCTGTTCACCGAAGGCGGCGGGGAGGTGCTGATCTGCACCGCGTCGGAGGCCGAGCCGCCCAAGACCGCGGCCGACGTGCGTCTCCTGCGCCAGCCCGACGGCGTCGACTTCGCGTCCCTGGTCGCCCACCTGCGCAACGAGTGCGGCGTCCGCGCGCTGCTCACCGAGGGCGGCCCGCGAGTGCACGCGCAGATGATCGAGCGGGGCCTGATCGACGAGCTCTTCGTCACCCACGCCCCGAAGCTCGCCGGCGGCCAGGGCCCGACCCTGGTGACGGGCCTGCCGGAGTCGGACCGCCGGCTCGAGCTCGCCTGGCTCCTGCACGAGGAGAGCACCGGCGAGCTCTTCGCCCGCTACCGGATCGTCGTCTGACCCGCCGCGGCGAAGCGCCCCGCCGGCTCGGGGATCAGCCCGGCCTGCTCGATCTCGTGCTCGCCGCGGCGCAGCATCCGCAGGCCGATGATCGTGCCCCCGAGCAGCGCCGCGAGCCCGAGGCTGAGCTGGACGCTGAGCAGGCCCTCGCGGGTCCAGTAGACGTCCTCGAGCTCGAGCAGCAGCGCCGCCTCGTCGAAGGTGAGCCCGATCCCGGCGCCGAACGGGATCGCCAGGCTGGCCTCGAGCGCCTCGTTGCGGGTCACGAGCGCGGCGGCGCCGGCGCCGAAGGCGAGCAGAATCCCGGGGACGAAGTGGTGCACGTGGCGGCCGCCGACACGGACGCTCCCGAACGGGTTCCAGCCGCGGCGAATGCCGAAGGTCGAGAGCCGCATCGAGGCGAACCCGGCAAGGAACCCGGAGAGCATGTTGAAGAGGACGGTCTCGTGCCGGGGCGTGGCCTCGTAGCCCCCCGCGGCGACCGCGACCGTGTCCTGGGTTGCGCGGCCGGCGGTGTCGAGCGCGAACTCGGCGCTCGCCAGGACCCCGTCAGGGGTCTCTTCCTCGCGGCGGCGCCGGCGCGCGAGCCGCACGAACTCGCCCGCGATCACCGTGCCGGCGGTGGCGACCGCGAGCCCCGCGAGCCCGAACGTGAGCCGGTCGCCGCGGCGGCCCGACCGCGAGCGGATCACAGACGCACCAGGTTGTCGGCTGTGATCCCACGGGTGGCGCCGCGGAAGTCGACGACCAGCGGCGCCTCGGCGACCACCCGCTCGTAGTCGACCTCGGGGTGCGCCGTGACCACGCAGGCGACGTCGCAGCCGCCGAGCTCGGGCTCGAGCGCGACCGAGCTCAACCCGAGCTCGGGAACCTCGGACACGTGGGGGTCGTGGTAGGAGAGGTCGGCGCCGAGGTCGGCGAGCAGGTGACCGATCTTGATCGCCGGCGCCTCGCGAAGGTCGCCGACGCCTGCCTTGTAGGAGGCGCCTAGCAGGAGCACCCGCGAGCCACGCACCGGCTTGCCGGCGTCGTTGAGCGCCCGGACCACCCGGTCGACGCAGAAGTAGGGCTGGGCCTGGTTGACCTTCCCGGCGAGCTCGATGAACTCGGCCGCGAAGTCGTACTCGCGGGCCTTGAAGGCGAGATAGAACGGATCGACGGGCAGGCAGTGGCCGCCCATCCCCGGCCCCGGCTCGAAGCGCATGAAGCCGAACGGCTTCGTGCCCGCGGCCTCGACCACCTCCCAGACGTCGATCCCCATCCGGTCGCAGAGGATCGCCAGCTCGTTGACGAGCGCGATGTTGACCGAGCGGAAGATGTTCTCAAGCAGCTTGCTCATCTCGGCCGCTTCGGGGGTCGAGACCGGCACCACTGTGTCGCAGACCTCGGCGTAGAGCTCGGTCGCGCGCACGAGGCAAGCCTCGGTCAGCCCGCCGACCACCTTGGGCGTAGTGCGAAGTGTGTGGTCGGTCCGCCCGGGGTCGGTCCGCTCCGGTGAGAACGCGAGATGGAAGTCTCGCCCGGCGGCGAGGCCGGACTCCTCGAGGATCGGGCGCAACCGGTCCCTGGTGGTCCCCGGATAGGTGGTCGACTCCAGCACGACGAGCTGCCCGGCCCGGAGCACGCGGGCAAGGCTCGAGCCGGCGTCGACGATGTAGCTGAGGTCGGGCTCGCGCTGGTTCGCAAGCGGGGTGGGAACGCAGATGATCACCGCGTCGCAGCCACCGAGCTCGTTGTGGCGCGTCCTGGCGGAGAATCGCGATCCGGCCGCCGCCAGGCGAGCGTCGCCGATGTCCTCGACGTGGCTGCGCCCGGCGTTGAGCGCCTCGACGGCGCGGGCGTCGCTGTCGACACCGAACACGTCATGGCCCGCTTCGGCGAAGCCGACCGCGAGCGGCAGCCCGACGTATCCGAGGCCGATGATCCCGATCTTCATTGGCGGAGAAGTGTAGGCAGGGCGTCGATCTCGACCGGCTGGGCGAGCAGCCCGAGCAAGCGGTGGTTCTCGCCCGCGCCGGGGACGTCCTCGCCCGAGCCCGAGTCGCCGCCGTCCCGCACGAGCGCGGCCGGGACGAGCAGCTTGGTCGCCACCAGCGCCGCGGCGAGCGCGTGGTCGCTGCGGTCGGCGAGCACCACCATCCCCGGCCGCTGGGCGGAGATCCGGCGCTCGAGCTCGACCAGCGACGCGGCCAGCGCCGGGATCGGCTCGCGGGTAGCGCCGGGCACGGAGGTCTGGGCCCCGATCCCCTCCGCGGCGAGCCGCTCGGCGAGCGCGCGCGTGGGCTCGAGCGAGCCGGCGATCAGCGCATTCATCGGCGCCAGACTTACCGCATCGAGCGGTTTCGCACCCCGCCGAACCTCGACAATGCCGCCTGGCGTGCCGATAGGATCGCCAGTGATGAGGCGCTTGCTCACCCCCTGGGCGATCGGCGTCAACGCCGCCCGGCACCTCGCCTGGTACGTCAGCTACCAGGTCAGCGGCGAGACCAAGCCCCGGCGCTAGCCGTACGGCTCCAACGCACGCGGCGCAGCTCGCGCACGGCGTCGTCGACCTCGTCGATCGCCGGTCGTGGGTCGGAGAGCTGCGTCGAGCTCAGCAGGGCCTGTCGGACTCCGCCGGTGCCATAGGGCTCCAGCCAGCGCACGCAGGCGCCCCTCCTGGCGCTGATCGCATCCGCGATCTCACCCCCGCGAATGAGCACTCCGGCCTGATCGTCGAGGCCGATGCCCCAGGTGCGATGCTCGAGCACCGCGTCGCGCAGGGCGCGGCGGCGGCCCGGATCGCGGCTGTGATGGACGCTGAGCAGGCCGGGCACCAGCCCCAGCCCGACAGCGACCATCGGCATGCCGGCGGAGCGCGTGATCCCGCGCTCGAACCAGCACATCGCGCCGGCACTCTGCCCGACGACGACCGTGCCGCGCTCCCAAGCCGCGCGCAGGATCGCGTCGACCTCATGCGCGCGCCAGACCGCCAGCAGGTTGACCATGCTGCCCCCGCCGACGTAGATCAGGTCCTGGGCGAGCAGGTGCTCGCGCAGCTCGACCGGCTCGCTCTCGAGCCGAAACAGCGAGACCTGCGACAGCTCGGCTCGGGTCTCGCCCAGGGAGCGGCGGAACATCGTGATCTGCTCGGCGGGATCGCCGCTGGCGGTCGCGAGCAGGCACACGCTGGGACGGTCAGCACCTGTGAGCGCGAGCATGTAGTCGCGGATCGCCTCGTTCCCGGCGCGCCGCGAGAACTCGTGCCCGCCGAGGGCGAGGATCAGGCGCTTGTCCGGCGGGACCGGCAGCGACCGCACCAGGGACACCGTCACCCCGCCTCGGCGCGCGCCGCGGCGGACACGAGGGGGACGACCTCGGAGTCGCCGAGGAACCGGGTGCCGAGCTTGGTCGTCACCACCCGGCCGTGGGCGAGCTCGATCCGGTAGGCGCGCGCGTCCGGCCGCGAAGCGACCACCTGAGCGACCTGCTCGCCGACGAAGTGAAGCGCGGCGCCGTCGTCGGCCGCATAGGCGGTGGGTAGGCCCTCGGTCAACCAACGGTGAAGCGCGTCCCGGCGGGCCGGTTCGCTCGCGTAGTGGACGGTGTTGCTCCACGGCAACAGCCCGAGCCCGGCGATCCGCTCGGTCGGCCCGTGGAAGGTGCTCACGCCCTCGGCGAACCAGCAAAGCGAGCCCGCCGAGAGGCCGCAGAGGACGATCCCTTGCTCCCACGCTTGGCGCAGGATCGAGTCGATCCCGTGGGCGCGCCAGGCACCGAGCAGGCTGACCACGCTGCCGCCGCCGACGTAGATCAGATCCTGGGAGAGCAGGTGCTCGCGCGGCTCCGCCGGCGCCCGCTCGCGCCGAAACAGCGACAGGTGCGAGGGCTCACAGCGCGAAGCCGTGAAGTGGCGATAGAAGCGAACGATGTAATGGTCGGCGTCACCGCTCGCGGTCGGCAGGAAGCAGATCCGCGGCCGCTGCTGGCCGGTGAGCTCGAGCACGAACTCGTCCAGCAGCGGGTTCCCGGCCTCCATCGAGAAGCCGCCGCCGCCCAGGGTGACGATCTGTCGCGGTCGCATCACGCCCAACTCCCGCAGCATCAATCCGCTGCTTGCGGAGTGTGCCCGCGCGATCCCGCCGCGTCACTGTCCAGGTGTCGAGACTTGGCGGCCCGCTGATCGACGTTTGGTCGAGTCAGGCGTCGAGTGGGCCGTGAAGGACTCGAACCTTCAACCTTGAG
>JBOGZD010000033.1:0-25425 GCA_050697155.1 Solirubrobacterales bacterium
CGAGCCCTAAGGTCAGGCGCGTGAAGGCCGTGCCGATCGAGAAGGGCCGCCGCACGGTCGTCTATTCGCTGGAGCTAAAGGGGCTGCGTGGCGGCGAGCAACTCGCGGTGCGGGCCCGGCTGGCGACCAGCGCCGCGCGACTGCCCGAGGCGGCGCGGATCACTACCCGGCTCTTCCTCGCCGACGAGCCCGACCAGCGCGAGCCGGGCGGAGAGGCGAAGCGGGTCGCCTCCTTCAACGGCCACGTGTCGAGGTTCAACGGCTTCAACTGCTTGCCGGAGGACGAGCGATCCGTGACCGAGAAGGTGGGCGCGCTGCGGATCACGCGGGCGCCGTCGAAGCCGCTCTACCTGAACCTGGTCGCGGTCAGTGCGGCGCCGTTCGGCAGGATCCCGGCCGGCAGCGGGCTGCCGGTCCTCGATGACGGCTGGATCAAGGCCGTGCGCTACCCGCCCGACCTCGACGGCTGACGGCGCCGGAGAGCCGGGAGGGCTCCCGTGTGACAGGATCGCGGCATCGGGTTGCTTCGAGGGGTCACGATCGCGGTTGGGGCTGTGGTGGCGGGGCTTGCGGCCGCCGCCGGCTCGGTTGGCGCAGCCTTCGCGGAGGCGCCGGGGACAGCCGGCCCGATCACCCTCGAGGCGGGCGACTACGCGCTCAGTAAGCCCGTCCGCGATCTCAGGGCCCGGGACCGCCTGCGCAACTCCGGCACCACCGCGCGTCCCCGCGTCAACCCGCTCGCCGACGAGCCGGACAAGGGCAGACGCGGAACTTGGAATCGGGGCGAGGTGCCGACCGACCCGCTCGCCGCGGCTTCGCGCGCCGCTACGGGCCGCACCCCGGCCCCCGACCTTGTCTTCGACGGCACGGCCAATCCGTTCGCTTGTGGCGGCTGCAGCCCGCCGGACACGATCGGCGACGTGGGGCCGAACCACTACATCCAGATGGTCAACGCGACCAAGGTCGCGATCTACAACAAGGCGGGGGGCTTGCATGTGCCGGCGTTCGATCTCGGCGACCTGTGGCCGAGCGGTCCGTGCACCGCCAACGCCGGCGACCCGGTCGTCGTCTATGACGAGCTGGCGGACCGGTGGCTGCTGAGCCAGTTCGCCGACCCGAACCACCTCTGCTTCGCGATCTCGCAGGCGGCTGATCCGACGGGCGCGTATCACCTATTCACGTTCGACGTCGGTCAGTTCCCCGACTACTTCAAGGTCGGGGTTTGGCCATCCGGCTACTTCGTCTCGGCCAACGAGTCGACCTATACCGCGTACGCCTTCGACCGCACCAAGATGCTCGCCGGCGACGCCACCGCCTCGGGCGTCAAGTTCGCCGGCGAGGACAACTTCCTCCTCCCGGCCGACGTCGACGGAACCACGCCGCCGGCCGACCCGGGCGGGCTCTTCTACACCTTCAAGGACAGCGCCTCCCACGACCCTCCGGGGGCGGGCGACCCCGATCGGATCGAGCTCTTTCAGCTCACCCCGGACTTCACGACACCGCTCGACAGCACTTTCGACCTGATCGAGACGATCCCGATCGCCTCGTTCACCTACACGGTCTGCGGGTTCTTCAACCTCAACTGCATCCGCCAGCAGGGCACCACCCAGAGGGTTGACGCGGTCAGCGAGTGGCCGATGCACCGCTTCGCCTACCGCGGCTTCCCCGGCCAAGAGGTGCTGCTCGGCAACTTCACCGTCGACACGGGAACCACCCAGGAGGGCGCCGGGATCCGCTGGTTCGAACTGCGCAACACCGGCTCCGGCTGGAACCTGTTCCAGGAGGGAACCCACGACCCGAACGATGGCCACGATCGCTTCATGGGCAGCATCGCCATGGACAGCGACGGCAACATCGCCCTCGGGTACTCGGTCTCCAGCAGCACACTGAACCCGAGCATCCGCTACGCAACCCGGGCTCCGGCTGACGCCGCCGGCACCCTGCAGGCGGAGCAGACGTTGCAGGCCGGCGGGGGCTCCCAGACCGGGTCGAATCGCTGGGGCGATTACAGCGCGATGTCGATCGACCCGGCGACCGACTGCTTCTGGTACACGAACGAGTACTACAACCCGAGCTCGGGATCGAACTGGAAGACGGCGATCGGAACGTTCGGGTTGGCAGCCGGCGGCTGCGCGCCGCCCGATGACGACGGCGATGGCTTCGACGACCTGAACGACAACTGCCCGACCGTTCCGAACACCGATCAGACCGACACCGACGACGACGGTGAGGGTGACGCGTGCGATGCGGACGACGACGGCGATGGCGTCCCAGACCCCGACGACAACTGCCCGACGGTTCCGAATGCCAATCAGGCCGATGCTGACGGCGACGGGATCGGCGATGCGTGCGACACGTCGCCGCCACCACCGCCGCCACCGCCACCGCCGGGCGGGGGTGGGGGCGGCCCGGTCGTCGGGCCGCCCGAAACCGAGATCACGAAGTCGAAGATCAAGCGCAACGCGGCCAGGGCCAAGTTCAAGTTCAGGGGCAGCGGCGGCGCGGCTCCGCTCAGTTTCAAGTGCAAGCTCGACCGGAGGCCGTTCAAGGCCTGCAAGTCGCCGCGCAAGTACAAGAACCTGAAGCGGGGGAAGCACAAGTTCAAGGTCCGCGCGGTGGGCGCCGACGGACAGGTCGACCCGAGGCCGGCGAAGAAGAAGTTCAGGATCCCGCGCAAGTAACGGCGCCGAATCGACACGCCTCCGTGCCGATGCGTCGGATCGCGTCCGTACGATCGACCGGTCGATGGCGCGGTCGAGTTCCTACGTCTGTCAATCGTGCGGGCATGAGGTGCTTGCGTGGTCGGGCCGCTGCGCGGGGTGCGGCGAGTGGAACACCCTGGTGGAGACGCCGGCGGAGGCGGCCGCCGCCGGCGGTCGGGGAGGGAGGGAACGCCGCAGGAGCGGCGCGAAGGCCCCGCGGCCGGTCCCGCTGCGCGACGTCTCGGCGCCCGAGGTGGCGCGGCTGCGGACCGCGATCGGCGAGCTCGATCGGGTGCTCGGCGGCGGCCTGGTCCCCGGCTCGCTCGTGCTCCTCGGCGGTTCACCGGGGATCGGCAAGTCGACGCTGACCGGGATGGCGCTCGGCAACCTCGGCGCCGCCGGCCACCGGGTGCTCTACGTCTCCGGCGAGGAGTCGGCGGCGCAGGTGCGATTGCGGGCCGAACGCCTGGGGGAGGCGGCGCTGGCGGTGCCCGCCCTGGCCGAGACCTCGCTCGGTGCGGTGCTGGCGGCGCTCGAGGCCGAGCGCCCCGCCGCCTGCGTGATCGACTCGGTGCAGACGCTGCACGCCGAGGGGATGAGCGGCGCGCCGGGGTCGGTGGGCCAGGTGCGTGAGGCGGCGAGCGCGGTGATGGAGGTGGCGAAGCGGATCGACTGCGCCGTGATCCTGGTCGGCCACGTGACCAAGGAGGGTGCGGTCGCCGGACCCCGGGTGCTCGAGCACCTGGTCGACTGCGTGCTGCTGTTCGAGGGCGAGCGCGAGCGCAGCTTTCGCACGATCCGCGCGCTCAAGAACCGGTTCGGCGCCACCAGCGAGGTGGGCGTTTTCGAGATGCGCGCCGGCGGGCTGGTCGAGGTCGCCGATCCCTCGGCCCGTTTCGTCGGCGAGGCCAGCGCGGCTCCGGGCTCCGTCGTCCTGGCCGCGATGGAGGGCAGCCGCCCGCTGCTGGTCGAGGTGCAGGCGCTCGTGGCCCCGACCGAGATCGTCCCCCCGCGCCGGACCGCGACGGGGATCGACCGCAACCGCCTGGCGATGGTGCTCGCGGTCCTCGCCCGCCACGGCGGACCGTCGCTCGCCGGCGCCGACGTGTTCGTCAACGTCGCCGGCGGCGTTCGGGTCGACGAGCCGGGCGCCGATCTGGCGGTAGCGCTGGCGATCGCCTCCGCGCATCGCGGCGAAGCGCTCGCCGACGGCGATGGGCGCCCGCTGGCCTGCTTCGGCGAGGTCGGCCTCACTGGCGAGCTGCGCCCGGTCGGCCACGCCGACCGCCGCGTGGCCGAGGCGCTCAAGTTCGGCCTCGGCCCGGTGCTCGCGCCGCCCGGCGGCGAGCGGCCGGACGGGGTGCGGGAGGCGGCCACCCTGGCCGAGGCGCTGCGGGCAGCGTCGCGGGCGCCCGCGCGCGCGGCCGCCGCCTGACGACCCTCAGATCCGCCCACCCCGCCGGCGGGGGCTTGACAAGCCCCAATCCGACGTATCCACACGGGATTCGGCGGAATGCGCATGCAGCAGGGCGTTTGCCATCATGGCTGATCGTGGGCGCGCCGCACTCCGGGGACGAGTTGACCGAGCTGGAGGCGCGGCAGGACCCCAGGCTCATGCGGGCGCTCGACATCGTCGCGCCCGGGACCGCGCTTCGCGAGGGCATCGACAACATCGTCCACTCGCGGACGGGCGGCCTGATCCTGATCGCCGAGGCCGACGACGTTTCCTTCCTCTTCTCGGGCGGGATCAGGCTCGACGTCGACTACACCCCGGCGCTGCTCTACCAGCTCGCGAAGATGGACGGCGCGATCGTGATGCCGCCGTCCGGTGACCAGATCTGCTGGGCGAACGTGCAGCTGATGCCTGATCCGACCATCCTCTCGATGGAGACCGGTACCCGCCACCGGACCGCCGAGCGAGTCTCGAAGCAGACCAAGGCGCTGGTGATCGCGATCTCCCAGCAGCGCGACGTGGTCTCGCTCTACGTCGAGGGGATCAAGTACATCCTCCAGGAGATCCCGACGGTGCTCTCGAAGGCGAACCAGGGGCTGGCGACGCTGGAGAAGTACCGCGCCCGGCTCGACCAGGTCTCGGGCCGGCTGACCGCGCTCGAGTTCGCCGGCGGGGTCGTCCTCTACGACGTGCTCGCGGTGCTCCAGCGGGCCGAGATGGTGACCCGGATGGGCGCCGAGGTCGAGCGCTACATCATCGAGCTCGGCGCCGAGGGCCGGCTGATCGAGATGCAGCTCGAGGAGACGGTCGTAGGGGTGATGGCCGAGCGCGTGGCCCTCGTTCGCGACTACAGCACCGTCGACTCCGAGCACGGGCTGGAGATGACGCTGGGCGAGCTCGCCGCCCTCCAGCACCAGGAGCTCCTCGACTTCGGTCGCCTCGCCGAGCTGCTCGGCTACGACCGCAAGACCAACACCCTGGACTTCCCCGTCACCCCGCGCGGTTACCGCGCGCTCTCCCGTGTCCCCCGGCTGCCTCGGCTCGTGGCGCAGAAGGTCGTCACTCACTTCGGCGACCTCGAGTCGTTGCTCGCGGCACAGGGGAGCGATCTGGAGGAGATCGACGGGGTGGGGGAGGCCCGCGCGAAGGAGATCCGAGAGGGCCTTCGCCGGCTTCAGGAGGTCGACCTCGTCGACCGCTACGGATAAACGGGCGGCCGCCGGGGGCGGCCGCCTCGAATCAAGGAGGCACACATTCCCGATCTAGCAGTAGAGGAGCCCGCAGAAGTCGACGACATCGAGCTCGCGCCGGGGGAGTGCGAGTTCGACGAAGGCGACAACGTCGTCTATCCGCATCACGGGGCGGGGGTCGTGCTGAAGAAGGAGACGCGCGACCTGATGGGCGAGAAGCGGGACTACCTCACGATCAAGATCCTGCACAACCAAATGACGGTGATGGTGCCCTGCGAGAACGCTCATCGAGCGGGGCTGAGAAGGGTGATCGACGAAGAACAGGTGCGGCGCGTGATCGACGTGCTCACCGGCGACGTCTCGGAGATGCCGAAGAACTGGAACCGCCGGTTCAAGTACAACCGGGAGAAGATCAAGACAGGGGACGTCTACGAGCTCGCGGAGGTCGTCCGCAACCTGGCGATCCGCGAGTGGGAGAAGGGTCTCTCGACGGGCGAGAAGCAGATGTACACCAGGGCGAAGAAGATCCTCGCCTCGGAGTTCATGTACGCCCGCGACACCGACGCCGAGGGCGCTGAGGCCTACATCGACGAGCTGCTGGAGGAGCGCTTCGGCGCCACGGCCCCAGCCTGAGGCCCAGCACACGACCGCGCTGATCGCGGCCGCCGGTTCCGGAGAGAGGCTCGGAGCCGGCGGCCCGAAGGCGCTGGTGGACCTTGCCGGGTGGCCGATGGTTGCGTGGTGCCTGGAGGCGTTCGCGGCGGCTGAGGCCGTCGGCGCCGCAATCGTTGCTGCTCCTCCTGATCACGTAGAGGGGGTGGGTCGGGTGGCTCCTGCGGGCATCGAGGTCGAGGTTGTGCCTGGGGGAAAGACGCGGGCGGAGTCCGTCGCCCGCGCGCTGGAGCACGCGGACACCGAGATGGTTGCCGTTCACGACGCGGCTCGGCCGCTGGTGACCCCCGAGCTGATCGACGCGCTGTTGGCGAAACTCATGGGCCGGCCCGACGCCGCCGGGGTGATCGCCGCCGCGGCGCTCACCGACACCGTCAAGCGCGCCCGCGAGCCGCGCCCTGCCAGGGGCGAGTTCCTCCGCGGCGGCCCGACGGTGGCGAAGACCGAGAGCCGCGACCACCTCTGGGCCGCGCAGACCCCGCAGGTGTTCCGCGCCGAGGCGTTGCGCGAGGCGCACGCCGCCGACCCGCAGCGGGTCGCCGCGGCGACGGACGACGCGATGCTGGTCGAGAAGGCGGGCGGCAAGGTGCTGATCGAGCCCGCGCCGCCGGAGAACCTCAAGGTGACGACCACGCTCGACCTCCGCCTCGCTGAACTCCTGCTCGCGGCACGCAGCTCGAGCTGATCCGACGCGCGCCATCGAACGTCCCAGAAGGCCTGCTATAGCGGCTACTCCGGGACGTTCATTCCTCGGTGCCGACTGGCTTCGCCGGGGCGCGGCGGCTGCGGCCGAGAGGCAGGCCGGCCGCCTCGCGGGCCTCGTGGTGCAGGTGGGCGCGGCGGCGACGGACGTAGAGGCGGCGTTGCAGGTACAGCGTGCCGATGCAGGCGAGGAAGATCGCGCCGAGGTTGAGCCCGAGCTGGGCCATCGCCCCGACCCACTCCTCGCCGTCACCGAGCGCCGCGGCGACGCCGATGTTCGCCGCCGCGGGGATCGTCGCGACCGAGATCAAGACCCCGACCAGCGCCCCGGACTTGGCGCTGGTCAGCGACAGCACTCCGGCCATCCCTGCCAGGTAGGCGACGATGAAGCTGAACGCGTCCGGATCCGAGATGAAGTCGGTGAAGGGGTGGCCCTCCTGGGCGAAGTTCTCGGGGATCAGGTCGACCCAGTCGAGTCCGAGCGTGAGCAGGAACGTGAGCGTGATCCCGACGGGGAACCCGATCGCAAGCGCGATGAACGAGCGCTTGGCGAGGTCCATGCGCCGCTGCACGGCCGCGACGCTTAGCCCCGCGATCGGCCCGAACTCGGGGCCCACCACCATCGCGCCGATGATCAGGACGAGCTGGTCGGTGAGGATGCCGACGCCGGCGATCATCATCGCCAGCGCCATGAAGGCGAGGAAGCTCGTCGAGAGCTCGATGTTCTCGGACGTGCGCGATTCGACCTCCTCCCAGACGACGGCGTCCGACGGCAATCCCTCTGCCGCCTTCTCGGCTCTGACCGCGGCCTCGGAGATCTGCGAGTCGATGTCCTCCATGGCGATCGAGCCCTCGGTGTCGACGTTGAGCTCGCGCAGGTCGGAGACGACCACGCTCGCGTCCTCGCGGGCGACGTCGCAGAGGATCACGTCGCCCTCCGGCCGGTGGGCCGCCCGCTCGAGGTAGATCAGGTTGCAGACCGAGGGCGTGTTCTCGAGCAGGTCGAGCGCGTGCTCCGCCTGGTAGCTCGGGACCACTATCCGCAGGTGGACCATCGGCGGCTAGCTTACGCGCGTGCTCACCGACTATCACCTGCACCTGCGCCCGGACGAGCTCGAGGCGAGCGCCGAGGAGCACTTCACCGAGGCGAACGTCGACCGCTATCTCGAGGCCGCGGGAGAGGCGGGGATCGAGGAGCTCGGGGTCTCCGAGCACATCTACCGCTTCGCCGCCGCGCTCGAGCTCTGGGACCACCCGTTCTGGCGCGAGCAGGCGATCGGCGACCTCGACTCCTACTGCGACTTCGTCCGCACGACGCCGCTTCGGCTCGGGATCGAGGCGGACTTCATCCCCGGGCGAGAGGACCGGATCGGGTCGCTGCTCGAGGCGCATGACTTCGACTACGTGGTCGGCTCGGTCCACTTCCTCGGCGACCGCGCGGTCGACCACCCCGGCTACGACATCTGGGACGGGTCCGGTGACCCGGATCGGGTCTGGCGGCGGTACTTCGAGACGCTGGGCGAGGCCGCCCGATCCGGGCTGTTCGACATCCTCGCGCACCCGGACCTGGTCAAGGTCTGGGGCTCGGGGCGGCCGCTGCCCGACCGCGACCCGCGGTTTCACTACGAGCCCGCCGTCGAGGCGATCGCCGATTCTCGGATCGCGGTCGAGGTCTCGACCGCCGGACTGCGAAAGCCGGTCGGCGAGCTCTACCCTGCCGGCGCGTTCGCCGAGATGTGCCTCGAGGCGGGCGCCGCCTTCTCGCTCTCCTCCGACGCGCACGTCCCCGAACACGTCGGCCACGAATACGGGCGTGCGGTCGAGGCGATGCGGGGCTGGGGGATCGAGGAGATCGCGGTGTTCGAGCATCGCCGCCGCCGGCTGGAGCCGCTCGGATGAGTGCCGGTGGATTCCCGCTGGGCGCCCGGGTCGGGATCGGCTATGACAGCCACCGGTTCGCCGCCGGCCGCCGCCTGGTGCTCGGCGGGGTCGAGATCGAGCACGAGGCCGGGCTCGCAGGGCACTCGGACGCCGACGTCCTCACCCACGCGGTGATCGACGCGCTGCTCGGCGCCGCGGGGCTCGGCGACCTCGGGTCTCAATTCCCCGACGACGAGGAGCGCTGGCGCGACGCCGACTCGATCGACCTGCTGCGCACCGTGCTCGGCCAGCTCCCGGGCGCCGTGCTCAACGTGGATGCGAGCGTGATCTGCGAGGCACCGAGGCTGGGAGCGCTGCGGGCGAAGATGGAGCGCAACCTCGCGGACGTCCTCGGCGCGCCGGTCAGCGTCAAGGCGACCACCAACGAGGGCATGGGCTGGATCGGGCGCGGCGAGGGGATCGCCTGTGTCGCCGTCGCGCTGGTCGAGACGGCCGCTCCGGCGCCAGGCGCCCAATAAGCTTCCGGTCCGTGGATCTGAGGTCGCTCGCCGCCCGCATCCCCGGCGATCCGGTCGGCCAGGTTGCCGACGGCGCGTTCGTGGTCAAGGTGCTGGTGAACGCGGGAGTGGTCGGCCCGGTGCGCCCGGACCGGGCGGCGCGGATGGCGGTCACCTACGCCCGCTGGGGCAGGAACCCGGCGACCGCATCGGCGCTGGCGGCGATCCGCCACGGCGACGAGCCCTATCTCACCGACGAGCTCGGCACGCTCACCTTCGCCGAGGTCGATGCGCGTGCGAACGCTCTCGCTCGTGCGCTGCGGGAGCGTGGGGTGAGGGAGGGGGACGGGATCGCGCTGATGGCGCGCAACCACCGCGGCTTCGTCGATACGACCCTGGCGACCTCGAAGCTCGGCTGCAGCACGCTCTACCTCAACACGATGTTCTCCGGCCCGCAGCTGTCCTCGGTGCTCGAGCGCGAGGGGCCGAGGGCGCTGATCTACGACCAGGAGTTCGCCGAGCTGCTCGCGGACGTTTCCGCCGGGATCGACCGCTACGTCTGCTGGCACGACGACGAGCAGCCGTCCGCCGACGAGCGGGTGGGCGAGCTGATCGACTCGACCGGCTCGGAGCCGATCGATCCGCCGGCGACCGAGCCGCGCTTCGTCATCCTCACCTCGGGCACCACCGGGACGCCGAAGGGCGCCCAGCGCAAGCCTCCGGCGGGCCTGTCCCCGCTGGCGGGGCTGATCGACGTGATTCCGTTCCGCTCGCGGGAGAAGATGATGATCGCAGCGCCGCTCTTTCACTCCTGGGGCTTCACCCACCTGGTGCTCAGCCTGACGCTGGCGAACTCGATCGTCCTGCGGCGCAAGTTCGACCCCGAGGAGACGCTCGCGGCGGTCGAGGAGACCGGCTCGGACACGCTCGCAGTCGTCCCGGTGATGCTGCAGCGAATCCTCCAGCTCGACGACGAGACCCTGGGCGAGTACGAGCTGTCCTCGTTGAAGATCACCTCGGTGAGCGGCTCGGCGCTTCCGGGCGAGCTCGCGACAGAGTGGATGAACCGCTTCGGCGACACCGTCTACAACCTCTACGGGTCGACCGAGGTCGCTTTCGCCACCGTCGCCACGCCGGACGACCTGCGCGCGGCCCCCGGCACCGCCGGGCGTCCGCCGCACGGCACCCTGGTCCGGATCGTCGACGAGCACGGCGAGGACGTCCCGCAGGGGAGGACGGGCCGGATCTTCGTCGGCAACGAGATGGCGTTCGAGGGCTACACCGGGGGCGGCTCGAAGGACCTGCTCGGCGAGCTGCTCTCCTCCGGCGACGTCGGCCACTTCGACGCCGAGGGGCGCCTGTTCATCGACGGCCGCGACGACGAGATGATCGTCTCCGGCGGCGAGAACGTGTTCCCGCGCGAGGTCGAGGACCTGCTCGCCGGCCACGAGGCGGTCAAGGAGGTCGCCGTGATCGGAGTCGACGACGAGGACTACGGGCAGCGGCTGAAGGCGTTCGTCGTCCTCAACGAGATCGGCGCCCTCGACGAGGACGAGGCGAAGGCCTACGTGAAGCAGAACCTCGCCGGCTACAAGGTCCCGCGGGAGATCGACTTCCTCGACTCGCTGCCGCGCAACGCGACCGGCAAGGTGCTCAAGCGCGAGCTGGCCTGACGTGTCGATGTTCCTCGTCGTGCTCCGGCGCTCCGGTCCTGAGTGGGACCCGTCGCGGCCGCTGGAGGAGCAGTCCGAGTGGCCCGCGCACGCGGCCTTCATGGACGGGCTCGTGGACACCGGTTTCGTGATCCTCGGTGGGCCGCTCGCTGACGAGCACCGCGTGGTCCATGTCGTGGAGGCCGAGTCCGAGGACGCCGTCCGCGCCAGGCTCGCGCAGGATCCGTGGGCCGAGACCCATCTCCGAATCGACAGGATCGACCCCTGGACGATCCGGCTCGACGGGCGGCACGCCTCAGCCGGGCCCGAAACCCGTTAGTCGCCCACCGGCCCGGGTATCCGCTACCTGAAGCAACGAGGAGGTCGCGATGCCACCCCGTGGAGTGAAGAAAGGCACCCAGCGCGCCCGTCAGTACGAGCACGTCAAGAAGCGCCAGAAGCAGCAGGGCCGCTCGGCGTCGCGCGCCGAGGAGGTCGCGGCGCGTACCGTTCAGAAGGAGCGGGCGCGGAGCGGCGAGTCGAGGCGGCGTTCGCGCAGCTCGACCCGCGACATCTCCAGCGGCAGGCGCGGCGGGCAGCGCTCCGGCAAGCCCGGGCCGCGCGGACGCACCCGCGAGCAGCTCTACAACGAGGCGAAGAAGCTCAACATCTCGGGCCGCTCATCGATGAACAAGCGGCAGCTGCTGGCGGCCGTCAACCGCAAGGAGAGCTGAGCCGAGCCTTCAGGTCGCCGCTCCCTCGCGCTCGCGGCGGCGGCGGGCGGCGTCGGCGCGCAGCTTCTCGTGCTCGACCTGTCGCTTGAGCTGCTGCAGCGAGCGGCGCAGGTGGCTGCCGACGATCGGCGAAGCGACCAGCTCCGAGAGGTAGCCGGTGATCCCGGCCCCGGCGACCCCATAGGCGAAGCGGAACTCGACCCTGGTGCGACCGCCGTCGGCCTCCCGTAGGCGCCAGCGGCCACGCTGGTCGACGCCGGTCACCGACGACCAGGCCATGTCGCGCTCCTCCGCCCACTCGACGATCTCGACCAGCCCGCCGATCTCCGCCGATCCCACCCGCATCAGCATCCGGTAGCGCGCGCCGAGCCCCGACCGCTGCTCGCCGACGACCTCCCAGCGGGTGATCCCGGACATGTAGTGCAGCGCGTTGCCCGGGTCGGCGATGTAGTCCCAGACCAATCGCGGCTCGGCCGAGATCACGATCGACTCCTTCAGCCGCATCGCCCCGACCCTCAGCCGATCACCGGGAAGCGCCGCTCGGCGGCAAGCCCGTCGAGCGCCTCCTGCATCACCCGGGTGACGTGGTCGTAGGCCTCGTCGGGGTCGGGCTCGTCGCCGAACTGCGCGCGCAGGTCGATCGGCGCCAGGACCTCGATCGTGATCTTCGCCGGCAGCGGGATGTGACCGAGCAGGTCGCCGACGTTGAGGATCCACGGCAGCGCGATCGAGATCGGGATCACCTTCAGGCGCAGCAGCCGGTCGGCGCGCAGGGCGCGCGCGAGCCAGGCGCCGCGGCTGAGGAAGAGCGCCGTCTCCTGGCCGCCGATGGTGACCACGGGGACGATCGGCACGTTCTCGTTCAGCGCCAGGTGGACGAACCCCTTGCGCCCGGCGAACTCGATCCGGTTGCCCTCCCAGGAGGGCCGGTGGACCTCCCAGTCCCCGCCCGGGAAGACGAGCACCGCGGCGCCGGCGCGCAGCGCCTGGATCGCGTGCTCGTGCGAGGCCGCCATCGTGCCCCAGCGGCGCAGGAACGGCCCCGCGGGCGAGGCGAGGACTAGGTTGTGGGCGAGCTGGTAGAAGGGGCGCTCGACGCCGAAGTAGGTGGTGAACGCAAGCGGCAGGACCACCACCTCGGGGGACATGTTGCCGCCGGTGTGGTTGCCGACCAGCAGCACGGGGCCCTTCTCGGGGACGTTGCCGACGTTGCGCACCTCGGCTCGGTACCAGAGGCTGGCGACCAGCCAGACGAGCGGCAGGTTGTCGCGGATGTAGTCGGGGTCGCGGTCGTCGAGGTCGGCGCTCAGCCGGCGTTCGACCCGCCGGCCCACCCCGCGCAGCAACTCGCCCGCAACGCTTCTGCCGGCGTCGAGCACCCCGCCGCCTGCGCGCGCGAGCTCCTCGCCGGCGCGGGCGATGCCGCCCAGCGGCGCCAGTCGCCGGGAGAGCGGTCGGCCGTCAGCCTGCTCGGGCCCGCCACCACCGTTTCGCTTCGCTCGCTCTGCGAACGCGGTTCTCGCCATCCGTTGACGATTCTATGTACCGCTCGATCTGGTCGCGAAGCAGCCGGTTGGTGACCTCCGGGAGCTCCACCTGGGGTACGTGACCGCATTCGTCGAGCACGACCTGGCGCGCCGCCGGCAGCGAGTCCGCGACGTGCGGGGCGAACGCGGCCGGGATCAGGGTGTCCGAGTTGCCCCAGACGAAGAGCGCGGGCGGGCGCAGCTCCGAGAGGCGGCTCCAGAAGCCCTCCTCGCCGTAGGGCTCGTCGAGGTAGATGTTGCGGGCGGCGGCGAAGAAGGCGACCCGGGCCGAGCGCGAGCGGTAGGTGCGCAGGAACTCGCCGGCGGCGATGTCGGCGGCGGCTGGATCGAGCCGCTCGGGGCGGGCAAAGAGCGCCCAGAAGTGCTCGCGAACCCGCGCCGCGCCCAGCGCGTGCGGGATGGCGGCGAGCTCGGGGCGCAGCAGGCGGACCAACGGCACCAGCGCGCGGCTGCGGCGGCGGAAGGCGAGCGCGGGAGCGAGCAGGCTCAGCGTCGCGACCCGCTCGGGCTCGCGCAGCGCGACCTCGACCGCGACCCGCCCGCCCATCGAGTTGCCGATCAGGTGCGCGCGCTCGATCGCCATCGCGTCCATGTAGCCGCGGATCGCCGCCGCGAACCAGAGTGCGTCGTAGGGCGCCCGCGCCGGCTTTGCCGACGACCCGAACCCCGGCAGGTCGAGCGCGTGCACGGTGTGGTCGGGGGCGAGCGCGGCGACCGTCTCGAAGAACGAGGCCTTGTTCGAGCCGAGCCCGTGCAGGCAGATCACCTGCTCCGGGCCGGCGCCGGCGACCAGGGTCGAGACCCTGGCGACGCCGGTCTCGACCTCGGTCACCTGCAGCAGCGGGTCGCGGTTGCCCGGAAGCCGGAAGAGCCCCTCGAAGCCGAGCGCGAGGTCGAGGTCGCCGCGCGCGTAGAGGCGGCGCTGCGAGAACGCGTCAAGGCCGGAGCTCCTGCCCTCGCGCAGCGCGAGCCAGGTCGAGGCGTCGGTGCCGATGATCACGTCGGGCTCGCGGGTGGGCGAGGGACGGACCTCGCAGCGACCCCCGCGGGTGCGCACCTCCCAGGTGCGCCCGACGTCGCCGAGCCTGATCTGGAAGGTGGCGTCGAACTCCCGGGCGGCGCCGAGGTAGCGGCCGGGAAGCGAGCGGAAGGCCTCCTCTGCCCGCCGGGCCCGCTGCTCGTGCAGCGAGGTCGCCGCCTGCACCACGGTCCTGCCCATCGACCCGCCGACGTTATCGGCCGGCTCGGCGGGTGAGTGTGACCTCGGGGCGACCGTTTCCGCAAATAGCATCGAATCGATGCGCAAGGTGAAGATCCGGGACACGCTCAGCGGCGAGCTGCGAGCGCTCGAGGCCGGCCAGGGGGCCGAGGTCGGGATCTACGCCTGCGGGCCGACCGTCTACTCGCGCATCCACGTCGGCAACGCGCGCCCCTACGTGGTCTTCATGCTCCTGCGGCGCTTCCTCGAGCACGAGGGGTATGCGCCGAAGCTGGTGATCAACGTCACCGACGTCAACGACAAGATCTACGACGCCGCCCGCGAGGCTGGGGTCGGATCGGCCGAGCTCGCGGAGCGGATGACCGCCGCCTACGTCGAGGACACCGACCGGCTCGGGCTCGGGCGGCCCGACGCAGAGCCGCTGGCGACGGAGACGATCAGGGAGATCGTCGCGCTGATCGAGGCGCTGATCGAGTCCGGGCACGCCTACGAGTCGGGGGGCGACGTCTACTTCAGTGTGCGCAGCTTCAACCGCTACGGAGCGCTCTCCAACCGCGATGCCGACCAGATGGACCAGGGCGAGGAGGCCGGCAGCGCGGAGCTCAAGCAGGACCCGATCGACTTCGCGCTGTGGAAGGCGCGCAAGCCCGACGAGGACACCGGCTGGCCTTCGCCGTGGGGGGAGGGTCGCCCCGGCTGGCACATCGAGTGCTCGGCGATGGCGGAGAACGAGCTCGGGCTCGCCTTCGCCATCCACGGCGGGGGCAACGACCTCGTCTTCCCCCATCACGAGAACGAGATCGCTCAGACCGAGGCGGCGCGCGGCGAACGGTTCGCCCGCATCTGGATGCACAACGGGATGGTCGAGACCGCGGAGGAGAAGATGGCGAAGTCGGAGGGCAACGTGTTCCAGCTCTCCGAGGCGATCGACCGCTTCGGCCCCGAGGCGGTGGTCGGTTTCCTCGTCTCCGGCCACTTCCGCCAGCCGATCGCCTTCGGAGAGGACGCGCTCGAGCAGGCACGGGCGCGAAACGAGCGCCTCCGCGACTTCTTCCGCGCAGCCGAGCGCGTGGACGGCGAGCCGGACGCGGTCGTCGCCGAGGCCCGCGAGGCGTTCCTCGACGCGCTCGCCGACGACTTCAACACGCCGCGGGCGATGGCCGGGCTCTACGACCTGGTGGCCGAGGCGCACCGGCGTCCGCTCGCCGGTGCTCACGATGCGGTCGCCGAGCTGCTGGCGATCGTCGGGCTCGAATCGCTCGCCGAGGCCGACGAGCCCGCCGACGCCGAGGCGCAGACGCTGCTCGCCGAGCGCGAGCGCGCGCGGCAGGCGCGCGACTTCGAGCGCGCCGACGAGATCCGGCTCCGGCTCGCGCAGCGCGGCTGGGAGGTACGCGACACCCCCCAGGGGGCACGGCTCGTGCGCCGGGCGTCGTGAGCGCGGAGATCATCTACGGACGGCGCCCTGTCGCCGAGGCGAAGCGGGGGAGGCGGCGCGTGCGGCGGGTGTGGACGGCGGACGAGCTCGAGGCCGGCGAGCTCACCCGGATGGCGGGCTCGCCCGACCACCAGGGCGTCGTCGCGGAGGTCGATCCGTATCCCTACGCCGACCCCGACCGGCTGCTCGAGACGCCGAACGCGCTCGTGGTCGCACTCGACCAGGTCCAGGACCCGCGCAACCTCGGCGCCGTTTGCCGCTCGGCCGAGGCCGCGGGCGCGAGCGGGGTGGTGATCCCGGCGCGCCGCTCAGCGGCGGTGACCGCGGTCGCCTGCAAGGCCTCGGCGGGCGCGGTCGAGCATCTGCCGGTGGCTCGGGTGGGCAACCTCGCCGACTGGCTCGCGAGGGCCAAGGCCGCGGGCGCCTGGATCTACGGCGCCGAGGCGAGCGCGGCGGCGCTGTATTCGCAGGCCGACCTCGCCGGCAGGGTCGTGCTCGTGCTCGGCAGCGAGGGCAAGGGCCTGCGCCGCCGCGTGGCCGAGTCCTGCGACCTGTTGGTCTCGATCCCGGTGTGGGGGAGGGTGGCGTCGCTCAACGTCGCCGCCGCCGCGGCGGTGCTGCTGTTCGAGGCGGTGCGCCAGCGCGAGGCGGCGTAGTGCACTAGCAACGGCTGCGGACGGATGCCGCGAAATGCAACGGATCTTGCGCTCCTGGGAGGCGGGGTTGACAGAACAACGCGCGGGGGCGTACACTGCCGCGCAGTAAGGGTGAACTAAAGGTCGAGCTTCAAGCTGGCCGATCACCCGAAAGGAGAGGGCGCCCAGGGGAGGTACGGGCGCCACCGGTTCAACCAGAGGATGGAGGACCAGTGGCCGTACCGACCCAGGAATTCGCTGCATTGACGCCTGCGCTCGCCGGGCCCGCCCGCCGAGCTGACTCTCAACCGGAGCTTGAGGATACGTACCTCGTCGCGCTCGCCAAGCGCGGCAGCCCCGACGCCTATGACCGGATCGTCAGGCGTTACCGCGGCTTCGTGCGGCTGAAGGCGTCCTCGTACTTCCTCCTCGGCGGCGACTCGGACGACCTGATCCAGGAGGGGCTGGTCGGCCTCTACAAGGCGATCCGCGACTTTCGCTCCGACCGCGAGTCGAGCTTTCGCAACTTCGCCGAGCTCTGCATCACCCGGCAGATCATCACCGCGGTGAAGACGGCGAGCCGCAACAAGCACGCGCCGCTCAACCAGTGCGTGTCGTTCGCCCAAACGCCCGCCGCCGCCGGTGACGCCGAGACGACCCTGGAGGAGATCCTCCCCGGCCCGATCAGCGACGAGCCCTCGGAGCGCGTGATCGCGAGCGAGGAGCTGCGGGCGCTGGTCTCGTGCCTGTCGGGCGTGCTCTCCGAGCTCGAGAGCCGGGTGCTCTCGCTCTACCTGGACGGGCGCTCCTACGAGGAGATCGGCGAGCGCTTGGAGTGCGACACGAAGACCGTCGACAACGCCCTGCAGCGCGTCAAGCGCAAGGTCGCCTCCCACCTCTCGACCCGCGAGGTCCTGGTCTGAGCGCCCGCCGGGTGGGCGCAGTACGCTCGGGTCCCAGGGCGCCCGCCTAGCTCAACTGGCAGAGCGCAGTCCTTGTAAGACTGACGGTCCCGGTTCGAATCCGGGGGCGGGCTCTTGAGCGAGGGGGACTTCACCTGGCGCGACGGCGAGCGGACGGTCCACTTCCGCGCCGGGGTGATCTCGGAGTCACCCGAGATCCTCGGCGGCCACGGCTGGGACACCTACGAGCTGCTGACCACCGAGCGGGCGATGGGGGCGGCGTCGGTGGCGCTGGCCGAGGACGCGGCCGCCTTCCACCACGTGCCGCCCGGGCCCGTGAACGAGGTCGCCGCGCGGCTGCTCGGCGACGTCTCATCCGAGAACCTGGTCGCGATCGGGGGCGGGCGGGTGATCGACGCGGCGAAGGCGATCGCGGCGGTCCGCGGAGGCCGGGTGGCGGCGTTGCCGACGACGCTGTCGGGCGCCGAGATGACCCGGATCCACCGTCTGCCCGACGAGCGCGAGGCGGCGGACGGACTCGTGCGTCCCGCGGTCGTGCTCGCCGACCCGCCGGTGATGGTCAGCCTGCCCGAGGAGCGCTTGCGCGCGAGCGCTATGAACGCCCTCGCCCACGGCGCCGACTCCCTCTACACGCCGCTCGCCAACCCGATGTCCGAGCACGCCGCGCTACGCGGGGCGAGGCTGATCGCGAGCGCGCTCGACAAGGACCGCGACACGCGTGACCCGGCGGCGCTGGCGCTCGGCTCGATCCTCTGCGCCTACGCGATCGACTCGGCGCTGTTCGGCATCCACCACGTCGTCTGCCAGACGCTCGTGCGCACCATGCGGATCCCGCACGCGGAGACGAACGCGACGATGCTCCCGCACACGATGGAGGCGATGCGGCCCCGGGCCGGAAAGCAGATGACCGCGTTGGCGCGGGCGCTGGGGGTCAAGCAGGGCGAGTTGGCGAAGCGGATCGCCGAGCTCGGCGGCGGGCCGCGGCGGCTGTCGGCCTACGGCGCCGATCGCGATGCGATCGGCGCGGCACTTGAGGGGATAGTGGCCAGGCCGGAGCTCGAGATGACCCCGGATCCCCCGGACGAAGCGGAGCTACGGGCTCTGATCGAAGCCGCCTGGTGAATGGCGCTCTCCTCTCGGTATGCGAGAGGAAAGCCAAGACCGCTACGTGAGCCGTAGACGCTCGTAACACCAGCCACGTCCCGGGTTAGCCATACGCATGGAGAACGGCGAGCGGCGCTCGGCGCCGCCGCGCACGGACGAGGTCATCGCCACCGAGCGCTTCGAGCGCTACCACCGCTACGCCCGCCGGCGGGGGACCAATCGCTTTCTCTACTACCTCGTGCGCGCCCTCCTGGTGCCGGCGTTCCTGGTCTGGCTGCGGCTCTCGCGCACCGGCCGCGAGCACGCTCGGGTCAAGGGCGGGCTGATCGTCGGCTCGAACCACCGCAGCTTTCTCGACCCGTTCGTGATCGCCGCGTTCCTGCCCTGGCGCCGGCGGCTTCAGTTCGTCGCCAAGGTGGAGCTGTTCGAGAAGCGCTGGCAGGGGTGGCTGATCTCGCGGCTGGGCGCCTTTCCGATCCGCCGCGGCCAGTCCGACGAGACCGCGATGGAGACCGCGCGGCTGATCGTCGAGCGCGCCGGCACCGTGATCATCTTCCCCGAGGGAACCAGGCACCGGACGGGCTCGCTGGGGCGGCCGAGGCGCGGCGTCGGAAGGCTCGCGCTCGAGACCGGCGCGCCGGTGCTGCCGATCGCTGTGCACGGCAGCGAGGAGGTCCGCCGCGGCTGGCGGATCCGGCCCCGCAAGGTGAGGCTGCGCGCCGGCCGGGCGCTGACCTTCCCGCGGACCGAGCGGCCCTCGCCGGCGCTCGCGTCCACCGTCACCGACCGGATCTGGCCGAACATCGAGCTGCAGTGGGAGTGGCTCGGCGGCCTGCCCCCCCTGCGCAAGGCGGCGGTGATTGGCGCCGGGAGCTGGGGCACCGCGGTGGCGGTGCTGCTCGCCCGCGGCGGGCTCGAGGTCGAGCTCGGCACCCGCAGCGACGACAAGGCGCGGGAGCTGACAGCGAAGGGCGAGAATTCCGGCTATCTGCCGGGGATCCGGCTGCCGGGCGGGGTGACGGTCAGGCGCTCGGCCGAGATCGAGATCGCCGGCTGCGATCTGGTCTGCATCGCGGTGCCCTCGACGGCGCTGCCGACCGTCGTCGGCGGCCTCGCCGACCGGGTCGGCCCCCGCACCGCGGTACTGCTGCTGAGCAAAGGCATCGTGCAGCCGATGGGCATGCTTCCGAACGAGTACGTGGCCGAGCGCGTGCGCGCCCGGGCGATCGCCTCGCTGGGAGGCCCCGCGCACGCCCGCGAGGCGGTTGCCGGGATGGCGGCGCTGGTGCTGTGCAGCGAGGATGCCGACCTGCGCGCGCAGCTCGGCGAGGTCTTCGACCGCGCCGGCCTCGTCTGCGAGCGCACCGACGACGTCGCCGGGGTGGAAGTCGCGGGAGCGGCGAAGAACGCGGCCGCGCTCGCCGCCGCAGCCGCCCAGCGCTACGGGCTCAACGCCGCCGGGATCGCGGCCGCGGGGATCTGGCGCGAATGCGTCGAGTTCGCGCTCACGCGCGGCGCGAGACTGGAGACCTTCACCGGGCTCGCCGGCGTCGGCGATCTCACCGCCACCGTGCTGGCGCCGAAGAGCCGTAACCGCCAGGCGGGCGAGCTGCTCGCGGCCGGGGTGCCCGCGGAGAAGATCCGCACCCGCATCGGGCAGGCGTCCGAGGGACTCGACTCGGTGCCCCTGATCGCCGAGACCGTCGCCCGCGCGGGGATCGACGCTCCGGGCCTGGAGGGGCTGGCCGCGCTGATCGCAGGCAACATCGACGCCGACGAATGGGTCGCCGGCCTGCGCCGCGCCGAGCGCGCGCGCCAGGCGGCATGAGATCACCGGCGCACCGACGATCGCGGGGTACGCTTGACCGGTGAGCGCGAAATCGGAGCAGGCCGACGCCGAGGCGTCCGAGCCATCGGAGTCGAAGGCCGAGCTCGACCGGGCCTTCGAGGAGCTCTACCGCACGCACCTGCGGGACGTCTACTCCTACGCCTACTACCGGGTGGGCAACCACCACGACGCCGAGGACCTCACCGAGCAGGCCTTCCTGCAGGCCTACCGGCACTTCGAGCGCGCGCGCCGGGAATCGAACGGCCGGCCGCTGCGGCCGTGGCTGATTCGGATCGCCCACAACCTCGCCTCGAACTACCACCGCGACCGAGCCCGGCGCCCGGAGGCGGCGCTCGACGCGGTCGAGCCTCCCTCGCATCCGCACGCGACCGAGCGGGTGGTCGAGGGCCGCGAGGAGCTGCGCGAGGTGATCGAGCGGCTCGGCGACCTGCCCGAAGACCGTCGAGAGGCGCTGATCATGCGCTTCGCGCTCGGGATGTCGAATCGCGAGATCGCGCGCGCGCTGGGGCGCACCGACGGGGCGACGAAGGTGTTGATTCATCGAGCGATCAAGCAGCTCGAGCAATCGATGAGCACGGAGACCGACGAAGGAGCTGAATGAGCGAGGCTGCCGGCAGAATCGACTTCGAGGCGCTGCTCACCGATGCCCTGCGTCCGATTGAGCCGCCCGACGACCTGGCCACCCGCGTCGAGACGACCCTGTCGTCGATCGCCCAGCATGCCGCGGCCGAGCTCTCGAGCTGGGCCGACGAGCTGTCCGAGGGCGAGCTCGAGGCGCTGCGCGACCCGCGCAACTGGGTCCGCCCCGTCGCCGCGGTCGCCATCGGCGGCGCGGCGGCCGGCGCCCTGCTCGTGGTCGGCAATCGCCGCCGCCGCCGCCCCGGAGGCTTCCGGGACACGACCGAGCGGCTGCTTCGCGAGCTACGCCCCTAGAGGCTTGGCGCTGGTCTCCTAGGGCCCGGCGGCGCGCGGGACGGCCGGCGTCGCCGCGCCGGCACCGAGGCCGAGCAGCCCGAGGATCACGTGGAGCCAGTTGTCCTCCGTGTTCACCGGCACCAGCCCGAGGATGTCGCCGAACCCGTCGTCGACGGCGAGGAATCCCCAGATCGCGATCACGAGGTAGAGCAGGCCCACCCCGAGCGCCGTCTCGCGGGCGGCCGACCCGGCGCCGGCCAGCAGCACCGCCCCGAGCCCGATGTGGACCAGGTTGTGCCAGCCGTTGACAGCCAGGATCCCGAGCACCTCGTCCGCCTCCACGTCGTCGCCGGTTGAGAAACTCGCCTCGTAGAAGAACCCGAGAATCCCGGCGAGCACCAGGACCGCTCCGATCAGCGTGCAGTAGAGCCTTGCGGGACTCGATGTGTCCATGCCGTGCCTCCTTGGGCGAGGATGGGTGATCGAATTATCACCCGCGCGGCGGACGGGTCAGGGACGGGCCATATAGTGCGGCGCCGCATGGCCACCTGCTACCGCCATCCCGGGCGCGAGACGAACGTCTCCTGCGCGAATTGCGGCCGACCGATCTGCCCCGACTGCATGACCTCGACCCCGGTCGGGATGCGCTGCCCGGAGTGTGCCCGCCAGCGCACTCAGGTCAAGAATCCGTTCGGGGCAGCCACACGGACGGACGCGCCCGCCACCTACTCGCTGATCGCGCTGTGTGTCGCCGCGTTCGTCGCCGAGGTTGCGAGTGGGGCGGAGCTGTTCACTGGCGGCGTTGCGGGGAGCGTGATGATCGATGGCGGCGTACTTGGTTTCGGCGTGACGACCACGGGACCGGTAGGCGTTGCCGAGGGCGAGATCTACCGCGTCGTCACCGGCGCCTTCCTGCACGCCGGGATCCTCCACCTCGGGCTCAACATGTTCATCCTCTACCTGCTCGGCTCGATCCTCGAACCGGGTATCGGGACGCCACGATTTATCGGCGTCTATGCGGTCTCGGTGCTCGCCGGCTCGTTCGGCGCGCTGTTGCTCGACCCGCTCGAGCTCACGGTCGGCGCCTCAGGGGGGGTCTTCGGACTGATGGGAGCGACCTTCCTGATCGCTCGCGGCCGTGGTCTCGATCACATCGCCTCGCAAATCGGGTTCCTGGTCGTCATCAACCTGGTCTTCACCTTCAGCCTCAGTGGAATCTCGGTTGGCGGCCACATCGGCGGCCTGGTCGGCGGTGGGCTGGCGGGCCTCATGATCGCCAATCTCGAGCAACGCTCGGTGCCGAACGCGAGAGCGCTCGAGTTCGGCGCGATGATCGCGATCTGCGCGATCGCGGTCGCCGGCGCGATGATCGCCGCCGAGGAATCGGTCCCCGCGGGCTTCGGCTAGCCCGCGGCCAGTGTTCTACCCCCCAAGGACACCGCGAGCGCGCTGCGGCGGCGCTACGTGGCCGTTTCGGGATAAGCCTATTGCGCCCGCGTGGCGCGAATGTTGGGTAGGCAAGTAGGGGGACCAGGTTCGGGCGTTTTCGGGGAACCGCGCTGCGCCGTGGTCGTATAGCGACCACAGGGCAGCACAGTGCCGCAGCGACGCGGCCGCTAACGTCGTCCACTCCCTCCGGGCGGGTCGTTTCGCCGCCTTTCGCGAATAGAAGGGGATTCCCCTCGCTATATGGGGGAGATCCCCGTTTCTTAGGAGATTCGCCGCTCGGGGACCACCGACCACGCCGATACCCCGGCCTCGCCCGCCCCTGCGTGCAATCCGCCCCCGCTCGGCGCCAGGCCACGGCCCGAGGGGAACGCCACCCAGCCGGAGCCCCGCGCGGAACGCCACCCGGCCGGGCCCGGGTTCGGCTCGCGAAGTCCCGGGCAGCCCGGCTAGCCCAAGCGGCGCTCGATCTCGGCCTTCGTGTCCTCGATCGAGCGCCGCATCACGCCCTCGTTGAGGCGCCTGGCGATGAAGCCGGGCATCGGCACGCCGGCGTCGACGCCCAGCCGGTAGGTCGCGAGCGTCCGCGCGCCGTCGCCGAGCGGCTCGAACAGGTACTCGCCGTCGATGTGGGCGACGCCGTCGCCCTCGACGAAGTCCCACCACAGCCGCCGGGGGCGATCGTGGTGGTAGTGAAGGACGTAGACGACCTCCCGCAGCTTCGCGTCGACTCGCAGCCGGACGTGCTTGCCGAGGCCGTCGGGGTAGCGCTCGAGCACCTCGACGCCGATGACCGCGTCCTGCCACTGCGGGTAGGTCTCGAAGTCGACGATCGCGTCGTAGCACGCCGCCGCCGGCGCGGCTATCTCGATCGACTGCTCGGCGCGGCTGATTCCCATGAGAGCTCTAGGGGCTCCCAGGCGATGTCGTCCGGAGGCTCCGCGAGCTCCGGGTGGAGCAGATGGGCCAGCAGCTCGACCCCGTCGACCAGCCGCGGGCCCGGACGTGAGAACGATGACGCCGCGTCGACGGCGACGATCCGATCGGCGCCGAGCGAGCGCAGCCGGTCGCCGTGATCGCGCGCCTGCGCCGCCGCCTCGTCGGCGTAGAGGCCGCAGGGCATGAGGACGACGACCTCGGGCCGGGCGTGCGTGATCTCGTCCCAGCCGACCACCGCGGACTTGCGGCCCGCCTGGCCGAGCACGTCGTCGCCGCCGGCAAGCGCGACCATCTCCGGCACCCAGTGCCCGCCGGCATAGGGCGGGTCGAGCCACTCCAGCGCCGCGACCCGCGGGCGCCCGGCCCCGTCCACCGCGGCCGCCGTGTGCGAGAGGCGGGCCCGCAGCCGCTCGCGCAGCAGCTCGCCGCGCGCGAGCACGCCGGCGGCGCCGGCGAGACGGACGAGGTCGTCGAGGACCTCATCCAGCGTGTCGGGATCGAGCGAGATCACCTCCGGTTTCGATCGCAGCCGGTCGGCGATCGCGCGCACGTCGTCGAAGGAGACCGCGCAGACGGCACACAGGGCCTGGGTGACGATCAGATCCGGGTCGAGCCCGCGCAGCGTCTCCTCGTCGAGCCGGTACAGCGACTCGCCCCGGGCGGTCACCTCGCGCACGCGGGCGTCGATCTCGCCGGGTGGCAGTCCATCGGGGATCACGCTGCGGGTCAGATGGGGGAGCGCCCCGGCGGCCGGCGGATGGTCACACTCGTGCGTGACGGCGACGACGGCGTCGCCAAGCCCGAGCTCGAACAGCGACTCGGTCGCCGAGGGGACGAGGCTCGCGATCCGCATGCCCTCGAGGATAAGGGCGATTCGCGATAGGCCCTAAGCTGCACGAGCGATGGCGGAGCTTCTCGCCGACGACGAGATCGAGTCGCGGCTGGCCGGGCTCGAGGGCTGGGAGCGCGAGGGCGATGCGATCGTCAAGGCGTTCGACCGCGGGGACTTCGTCGGCTCGGTGGAGTTCGTGAAGGCGATGGTCGAGCCGGCCGAGGGGATGAACCACCACCCGGACCTCGCGATCTCCTGGAGCGAGGTGCGCGTGTCGATCACCAACCACGCTGCCGGTGGGCTGACCGCGAACGACTTCGAGCTCGCGGGGAAGATCGACGCCCTCGCCTGAGCGACGGCCCACGGCTGACCAGATGCGGATCGTCCACGTCGTCGGCACGCGCCCGAACCTGATCAAGATGGCACCGGTGATCGCGGCGATTCGCGAGCGCCTGCCCGACTCGCGGTCGATCATCGTCCACACCGGCCAGCACTACGACAGGGCGATGTCGGAGATCTTCTTCGAGGAGCTGGGGATGCCGGAGCCGGACCACATGCTCGGGGTCGGCTCGGGAACCCACGCCGAGCAGACCGCGCGCGTGCTCGAGCGGCTCGAGCCCGTGCTGCGGGACGAGCGGCCGGATCTCGTGCTGGTCCCCGGCGACGTCAACTCCACCCTTGCCGCGGCGATGTGCGCCGATCGGAGCGGCGTCCCCATCGGCCACGTCGAGTCCGGGCTGCGCAGCTTCGACCGCACGATGCCGGAGGAGATCAACCGGATCGTGGCCGACCACCTGTCAGCGCTCTGCTTCATCCACTGCGACGAGGCGGCCGACAACCTCGACACCGAGGGCGTCGACGCCGATCGGGTGCGGTTCGTCGGCAACACGATGATCGACACCCTGGTCGCGTTGTCGGAGCGCTTTCGGTCCCGCGAGGCGGCGGGGGCGCTCGGGCTGGAGCCGGGCTCGTACCTGCTCGTCACCCTGCACCGGCCGGCGCTCACCGACGGCCCGCTGCTCGCCGACGCCGTCGCGGCGCTGGAGCGAGTCGCCGTCGAGATGCCGGTGGTCTTCCCGGTCCACCCCCGCACCC
>JBOGZD010000034.1:0-24993 GCA_050697155.1 Solirubrobacterales bacterium
GCGAGTGGCAGCTCGCGGCGTATGCACCCGCCGCGCTTCCGGGCGGGTGCCGACTGTCGTTTCTACTCGCTCAGCCGGACGGCAGCGTCCGGCGGGCCATACGGTCTAGCTCGGGTCGTCAGGCGGCGGCGTTGAGCCGGAAGACCTCCACCAGGCCGGCGACGCCGCGCAGGGAGACCGCACCCGCGCGCTCCCAGGTGAACTCGGCGCCGCAGGAGTCGACCACCGGCCGGGTCGCGAGCATCTCATCGCGGCCCGCGAGCGTCAGCAGGCGCGCCGCGACGTTGACGGCGCCGCCGAAGTAGTCACCCTCGCGCACCACCGCGACGCCCCTGTGGACGCTCGCGTGCACGCCGGGCGCGCCGTCGGCGCCGATCGCCGCGACGATTCGCGCTCCGGCCGCGACCGCCTCGCCGGCGTCGCCGTAGACGAGCATCGCCCCGTCGCCGAGCGCCTTCATGAAGCGGAAGCTCGGGCCGCGCTCGCGGATCACCGTCGCGTTGAAGCCGTCGATCGCCCGAACCGCGGCGTCGTCGCCCTCGCGGTCGACGTAGGCGGTGAAGTCCTTCAGATCGCAGAACAGGAACGCGACGTCGACCGACCCGGGCAGCCGCGACTCGAGGCCCGACTCGGCCTCCCTGACCGCCACCTGGGCGAGCTCGTGCTCCAGCCAGCGCCTGTGGACACCGAGGATCAGCGGGTCGGCAAGTGGAAGCAGCCGCTCGAAGGCCGACTGGATCGCCGCGAGCGCGGCTTCGGGCTCGTCGCGCTCGGCGCGGATGCGGGGCTCGACGTAGTCCCGGAACAGCCGCACCTCGGTCTGGGCGATGCGGGCGAGCAGCCGACCGTAGACGCGCGACAGTTGAATCGCGAGGTCCGGGGGCCATGTCTCAACGAGCCGCTCAAGCTCGGTGAACACCCACGCCTCATCCTCGGTGAACGCGGGTTCGTCGGGATCCGGGACCCTCAGCCCGAACGCCCTCGTCATCTCCCGCGTCGCCTCGACCGCGAGCCCTCCACGGGCAGCGATCTCCGCCGGGCTCACGGTGCGCTGCTCGATCGCGGGCGTGAGCACAGCCTCGAAGATCGACGCCACGGGATCGCCGCGCTCGAGCGCCCGCTCGATGGCGTCGTCCGCGACCCCGAGCGTGCGCAGCATCTCGACGAGCTTGGCGCGATCCGGCTCGGGCGCGGCCTGCTGCACACCTCGCATCATCGCTTAGCGTTCGCCCGGTGGATGTCACGAACGCGAACACCGCGCTCGCCTCGGCGATGGTCGAGGAGCTCGCGCGCTGCGGGGTGCGCCGCGCCGCGCTCTCGCCCGGCTCGCGCTCGACCCCGCTGGCGCTGGCGCTGTGGCGCGAACCGGCGATCGAGGTGACGGTGATCGTCGACGAGCGCTGCGCGGGCTTCTTCGCCCTCGGCGCCGCCCAGGCGACCGCCACCCCGGCCGTCGTGCTGACCACCTCGGGGACCGCCGCCGCCAACCTCCACCCCGCCGTCTGCGAGGCCAACGAGGCCGCGGTGTCGCTGCTCGTCCTCACCGCGGACCGGCCGCCGGAGCTGCGCGGGATCGGCGCGGGTCAGACGATCGACCAGCTGAAGCTCTACGGCGACGCGGTGCGCTGGTTCTGCGAGCTCGGCAACCACGCAGCCGACGACGCCGGCCTGCTGCACTTTCGCTCGGTCGCCTGCCGCGCCTTCGCCACGGCGCGCGGCGATCCCCGGCCCGGCCCCGTCCACTTGAACGTCCCCTGGCGCGACCCGCTCGAGCCCGTGTCACGACCCGGCGAGGTCACCGCCCGGTCGGAGCTGGCGCTGCGCGGACGCGACCGCGACCGGCCCTTGACCGCGGTGCCGGCACCGCCCTCGCCCGCCCCCGAGCCGCTGGCGGACGCGCTGGCCGAGCAGGTCCTGAGCACGCCGCGGGGCCTGGTTGTGGCGGGGCGCATGCCGGGCGCCGACCGCGAGGACGCGGACGCGATCGTGGCGCTGGCGCGCGCCGCCGGCTACCCGATCCTCGCCGAGCCGACCTCGCAGCTTCGCCTCGGCGCCCACGAGCGCGACCTGATCGTCTGGCCCTACGAGCCCGTCGCGCGGGCGAGGCCGGCGCAACTCGCCCCCGAGCTCGTCATCCGCTTCGGCGAGCTGCCCACCTGCAAGCCGCTTCGGCTCTGGCTCGCCGAGCTCGAGGACGCGCCGCAGGTCGTCATCGACCCCGGCCGCGGCTGGAACGATCCCGGCCGTCACGCCGGCGCGATCGTGCGCGCCGAGCCGGGAGGCGTGGCTGTCGCGGTCGCCGGCCGGCTCACCGATCCCGACCGCGATCCCGGGTGGGCGTCGGGGTGGCGAAGCGCCGCCGGCGCGGCTGCGACCGCGGTCGACGCCGAGCTCGACGCGCTCAGCGAGGCGACCGAGCCCGGCCTTCACCGGGCGCTTGGCGGCGCCTACCGCGATGGCGACCTCGTCTACACGGCGTCGAGCATGCCGATCCGCGACCAGGAGGCGTTCCTGCGACCGGGCGACGCCGACGTGCGCTTCCTCGCCAACCGGGGCGCGAACGGGATCGACGGGCTGGTCTCGTCGGGGATCGGCGCCGCCGCCGCCAGCGGACGTCCGGCCTGGATCGTGACCGGCGACCTCGGCCTGTTCCACGACATGAACGGGCTCGCGATCCTGCGCGATGCTCAGGGGCCGGTACGGATCGTGGTCGCCAACAACGACGGCGGCGGCATCTTCGACTTCCTCCCCCAGGCCGAGCAGATCGACGCTGCCGAATTCGACGCGGTCCTCGGCACTCCGCTCGGGATCGACCTCGAGGGGGTCGCGGGCCTGCACGGGATCCGATACGCGCGGCTCGACGGGCTCGACGGGCTCGCCGAGGTGGCGGGCGAGGACGCCGTGCTGATCGAGATCCCGGTTCCAGGACGGCGCGAGAACGTGAAGCTGCACCGGCGGATCACCGGGGCCGCCGTCGCCGCCGTGCGCGCGGCAGTCGAGACCTGAGGATCCGCCCGCTCAGCCGGCGAGCAGCGGCAGCAGCGCCTCGAGCTTCACTTCGGTTTCGGCGAGCTCGGCGGCAGGATCGGAGTCGGCGACGATGCCGCCGCCGGCGTAGAGGTGGGCGACGCGGTCGCGCAGCAGCGCGGTGCGCAGGGCGACGCAGAGCTCGCCGTCCTCCGCCGCATCCATCCAGCCCACCGGCCCGGCGTACCAGCCACGGTCCATCCCCTCGAGCTCGGCGATCGCGGCGAGCGCCGCCGCCCGCGGCTCGCCGCCCACCGCCGGGGTGGGATGGAGCATCCCCGCCAGCTCGATCGCCGACCGAGGCTCGGCGAGTTGGGCGCGGACGGGCGTCGCCAGGTGCTGGATGTTCGCCACCTTCACCAGCTCGGGGTCAGCCTCCGTCTCGACCCAGACCGAGAGTGGCGAGAGCGCCCTCTCGATTCTCTGGGCGACGATCTCGTGCTCACGGCGATCTTTCTGGCTGCGCAGCAGCTGCTCGCCGAGATGGTCGTCGACGGCCGGGTCGGCGCTGCGCCGGGTGGAGCCCGCGAGGGCGACCGTGGAGACGCCGGCGCCGCTGCGGCGCACCAGCAGCTCCGGGCTCGCGCCGACGAAGGCGCCCTCGGGGGAGCCGCAGCAGAAGCAGAAGCACGACGGGAAGACCTCGCGCAGACCGCCGAAGATCGCCGCGGGGTCGTGAGCCGACGCCGCCTCGACCGTGACCTCCCGGGCGAGGACGACCTTTTCCAGCTCGCCGGTTTCGATCCGCTCGACCGCCGCGGAGACCGCGGCCTCATGGCCACTCGGGGGTCTGACGCTGCGAATCGAGCTCGCCCCAGTCGGGTGCGGGTCGAGCAGCGGCAGGGGCTGCTCGCGCAGCCCCGCGAGACGCCGTTCGAGCCGCGAGCGCACGACGGACGCGTCCTCGCCGGGGGCGAGGACGGCATTGAGGGTGAGAAGGGTCAGATTTCCATTCCGCAACAGGGAGAGAGCGGGCAAGACGAGCAACGCCGGCGGAAATGACGACCAATGCGACTCCGTGCCCCCGTTCGGGTCGAAGGCAAAGCCCCCGACCCACACCGGCCCGGCTCCTGCGGGGAGCTCGTCGGGCTCGTCGGCGCTCCGGCCACGGGTGACCGCGACGCACTCGCGAACCAGTTCACCAAAGCGGTCGCCGCCGCGCGAGACCGCCTCGTGCGCCGAGCCGAGCGCGGCGAGGGCGAAGCCGTCCCGGTCGGGCTGCTCCCAGCAGAACCAGCGATCCCCGGCGAGCCGCGACGCGAACACCGCCGCGCTCGGATCCTCGACTTCGACCGGCTCCGTGACGCTGACCAGCCTGCGCCGACCGCCGGCGGACGCCTCGGCGATCAGAGGCTCGAGGGCGGCGAGGGCGTGCGCGCTCGGCGTTGATGCCATGCCTCTAGCGGGGCTGGCGCGTTTCTCTCCCTATGCGAGAGGAAAGCGCCAATTGCCGCCTACTGCTCGGGGCGGGCCCGGGCGATCGCGACCTCGCCCGTGCGG
Organism: Solirubrobacterales bacterium; assembly: GCA_050697155.1. GTDB lineage: Bacteria > Actinomycetota > Thermoleophilia > Solirubrobacterales > 70-9 > JBOGZD01. The sequence goes on from JBOGZD010000034.1 coordinate 4,528, forward strand.
GCCATCTCGATCAACCCGTGGGGGCGAAGCATGCGCTCGAACTTGTCGATCTTCCCCTGCGAGCCGGTGACCTCGATCGTCAGGGACCGGCGCGAGAGGTCAACGATCTTCGCCTCGAAGATCTCGGCGAACTGCATGATCTCGGCGCGATTCTCGACTGCGGCCTGGACCCGGAACAGCGCCATCTCCCTGGCGACGGTGCCGTCGGGCTCCATGTCGCGGATCTTGATCACGTTGACGAGCTTGTGAAGCTGCTTGGTCACCTGGTCGATCGGGTGCACCGCCCCGTCGAGGGTGAGCGTGATCCGCGAGACGTCGGGGTCCTCGGTCGGGCCGACGGCGAGGGTGTCGATGTTGAACCCGCGGCGGCTGAACAGGCCGGCGATCCGCGCCAGCACGCCGGGCTTGTTCTCGACCAGTAGCGAGAGGATGTGCTTGCGCCCGGTGAGCTGTGACGCGGTCTCGAGATCCTCGAGCCGGACGACGTCCTGTGTCCCCGGCTCACCCACGAGGTACCCCGGCGCTCGCGCGCAAGTGGCGACTGGCGACTGGCGACTGGCGACTCATCCGACCATGTCCCGCGCCGCGGCGCCGGCCGGGATCATCGGGAAGCAGTTCTCGTCCTTGGAGACGTGGACGTCGAGCAGCACGGGACCGTCGGTCTCGAGCGCGGTGCGCATCGAGTCGCGAAGCTCCCCCTTGTCGGTGCACTGAAGCCCGGTCCAGCCGAACGCCTCGGCGAGCTTCGGCCAGTCCGGGCTCGGGCCCATCTCGACCGCCTTGTAGCGCTCGTCCCAGAACAGCTCCTGCCACTGGCGAACCATCCCGAAGTGGCCGTTGTTCATCAGGAACACCTTGACCGGAATTTCGTGGTAGGCGGCGGTCGCCAACTCCTGACAGACCATCACCAGGCTGCCGTCACCGGCGAGGCAGACGACGGTGTCGTCCGGGCACGCGACCTTGGCGCCGATCGCGGCGGGGAGGCCGAAGCCCATCGTCCCGAGCCCACCGGAGTTGATCCACCGGCGCGGGCGGGCGAAGTGGTAGTACTGCGCCGCCCACATCTGGTGCTGGCCGACGTCGGAGGTGATGATCGCGTCCCCCTCGGTGGCCTCGTACATCGCCTCGACCATGAACTGCGGCTTGATCTCGGCGTCTGCCGAGTCCTCGTAGCGCAACGGGTACTCGGCCTGCCATTCGCCGATCTGCTTCCACCAGCCGCCCAGGCGCGAGGAGTCGGCCTTCAGCGCGCGGTACTCGCGGGTGAGCTTCGGCAGGACGTCGGCGACGTCGCCGACGATCGGGATGTGTGCGGGGACGTTCTTCGAGATCTCGGCCGGGTCGACGTCGATGTGGACGAACTTCGCCCGCGGCGCGAACTCCGACAGCTTGCCCGTGATCCGGTCGTCGAAGCGGGCGCCGACGGCGAGAATCAGGTCGGCGTTGTCCATCGCGTAGTTGGCGGTCCGGGTGCCGTGCATGCCGAGCATCCCGAGCCACTGCTCGTGCGGCGCCGGGAACGCGCCGAGGCCCATCACGGTGAGCGTCACCGGAAGACGGTCGGCCGAGCAGAAGTCGCGGAACTCCTCTGAGGCGTTGGCGTTGACGATCCCTCCGCCGCCGTAGATCACCGGCCGCTTCGCGTTCGCCAGCGCCTTCGCGGCCAGCCGGATCTGCTTGATGTTGCCCTCGGTCGTCGGCTTGTAGCCGGGCAGGTCGGGCGTGCTCGCCGCCGGCTCGTACTCGATCTCCGCCCGCGAGAGGTCCTGCGGGACGTCGACGAGCACCGGCCCCGGGCGCCCGGACGAGGCGATGTGGAAGGCCTGGTGGATGTACTCGGGGATCTGACGTGGGTCGGTGACCAGGAACGAGTGCTTGACGATCGGCATCGTGATCCCGGTGACGTCGGCCTCCTGGAAGCCGTCGGTGCCGATCAGCTCGGTGCGCACCTGACCGGTGATGAACACCGTCGGCACCGAGTCCATCAACGCGTCGGCGATCGCCGTGACCAGGTTGGTCGCACCCGGGCCCGAGGTGGCAAATGCGACCCCGACCCGGCCGGAGGCCTTCGCGTAGCCCTCGGCCGCGTGCCCCGCGCCCTGCTCGTGGCGGGCCTGGATGTGAGTCAGGTTGGCGTCGTAGAGGGCGTCGTAGGTGGGCAGGTTGGCGCCGCCGGGGATACCGAAGACGTGCTCGACCCCCTCGGCCTTCAGAGCCTCACAGAGTGCATCCGCCGCCCGCATGGCGAGCCAATATAGCGCCGCGGAACGGGGGTGACGGGCGTTTCAGCCCGTCTCGGAGGGAACCTGGCCGAGCAGCTCGCCGGGCTTCCAGCGGGTGCGCGGCAGGATCGCGCGCTCGATCACGCGGTCCTTGTGGCGGGCGATGATCGTGAGCATCGAGCGGACCAGCTCCTCGCCCAGATGGTGCGGCTCGAGCCCGAGGTCGTGGAGCTTGGTGTTGGTTGCGTTGTAGTAGTGGCGCTCGGCCTCGATCCGAGGGTTGGGGAAGCTGCGGATCTCGACCTCGTGGCCGAGCTCGGCGGCGGAGCGCTTGACCAGCTCGGCCAGCTCGGCGACCGAGAACTGCTCGGTGAACTGGTTGAACACCCGATACTCCCCGAGCTCCGGCGGGTTGTCTACCGCGAGCTCGACGCACTGGAGCGTGTCGCGGATGTTGAGGAACCCGCGCGTCTGGCCGCCCTCGCCGTAGACGGTCAGCGGATGGCCGATCACCGCCTGGACGCAGAAGCGGTTGAGCACCGTGCCGAAGTACTCGTCGTAGTCGAAGCGGGTGATCAGCCGCTCGTCGCCGGCCGACTCCTCGGTCTCGATCCCGTAGACGACTCCCTGGTTGAGGTCGGTCGAGCGCAGGCCCCAGATCCGGCAGGCGAAGTGGATGTTGTGCGAGTCGTGGACCTTGGAGAGGTGGTAGAGCGAGCCGGGCTGCTTCGGGAACGGCAGCGTGTCGCGCCGGCCGTTGTGCTCGATCTCGATGAACCCCTCCTCGATGTCGATGTCCGGCGTCCCGTACTCGCCCATCGTCCCGAGCTTGACCAGGTGACAGTCGGGGACCCGGTCGCGGATCGCGAACAGCAGGTTCAGGGTCCCGATCACGTTCGTGTACTGGGTCTCGACCGCGGCCTCGCGCGACTTCATCGAGTACGGCGCCGAGGGCTGCTCGCCGTAGTGGACGATCGCCTCGGGCAGGGTCTCGGCGATCACCGAGTCGAGGAAGGCGAAGTCCTCGATCGAGCCGACGAAGCTGCGGATCTCCTTGCCGGAGACCTCCTCCCACGCCTCGACCCGGTCCGCGAGCGAGCGGATCGGGGTCAGGGAATCGGTCGAATGCTCGGTATGCCAGCGACGGCGGGAGAAGTTGTCGACGACCGAAACCTCGTGCCCGCGGGCAGAGAACCGCATCGCGGTCGGCCATCCCAGGTACCCGTCGCCACCCAGGATCAGGATGCGCATGACCGCGCGAGGGTACAGAATCAATCCGCCGCCTCCTCTGCTCTCGCACTGAATCACTGGCCCGCGGCTACGCCGCGGGCATTTTGATGTGCTCCCGCGTCCGGGGGCGGCGGGCCTATTCTTCGCCGCCGTGCCGCTCCCCTTTGCAGACCTGCTGCCGCCCGAGCTGACCGCGATCCGGACCGCCGGGCTCGTGCTGGCGGTCGGGGTCGCGGCATTTGCGGTCTGGCGCCGGCGCTCTTTGCGAAACGCCGACGTGCTGATCCTGCTCGCCGTCGCGCTCGGGATCGCGGTGGTCGCCGGGACCGAGATCCCCGACGCGCTGCTGGAGGCGTTCTCGTTCGAGCGCGAGAACAACACCCGGATCGTCGGCGTGGCGGTGTTCGCGATCCTGGTCCTGTTCCTGCTCACGCTGCGGGCGCTGGCGCAAAGCTCGCGGGTCTCCCAGCAGCTCGGCGGGGCGCTCGAGGGACTCGCCTGGGAGGAGTTCCGCGCCGCCGGGCATCCCGAGCGCTTTCGCGATCGGATCGGGGTCCTCGTCCCCGCATACAACGAGGCCGAGAACATCGGCCGGGTGCTCGAGCGGATCCCGGCCGAGATCTGCGACGAGCCCACGGCGGTGCTGGTGGTCGACGACGGCTCGCGCGACGGCACCGACGAGGTCGCCCGCTCGCACGGCGCCGTGGTCGCCCGGCACGTCGTCAACCGCGGCGGGGGCGGGGCGCTGCGAACCGGCTACCGGGTGCTCGCCGACTCCGGGGCGCGGATCGTCGTCACCCTCGACGCCGACGGCCAGCACCTGCCCGAGGAGATGGAGCGCCTGGTCAGGCCGGTGCTCGACGGCGAGGTCGCGGTCGCGCACGGCTCACGGGTTCTCGGCGAGGCCGAAGCCAACCATCCGGCGCGCGAGCTGGGGATCGTCTTCTTCAACCGCGTCGTGTCCTTCATCACCCGCACCCACGTCACCGACTGCTCGAACGGCTATCGCGCCGTGCGGGCCGACGTGCTGCCCCAGCTCGTCCTGCGCCAGGAGCAGTTCCACACCTCCGAGTTCATGATCGAGGCGATCAAGCGGGGGATTCCCGCGAAGGAGGTGCCGGTGACCGTGGTCAGCCGGCTGTCCGGCCACTCGAAGAAGCCGGCGGTCGTCCGCTACGGGATGGGCTTCGCGAACGCGATCGTCCGCACCTGGCTGCGCTGACGGCCCGAGCGCGACAATCCCCGGTGTGACCGGCGGCGCCTATCTCCTGATCGCAACCAGCTTCGCGCTTGCGACCGGGATCATCGGCCGCGCCAAGGGCAGCTCGTTCTTCATCTGGTTTCTGGTCGGCGGAGTGCTGCCGGTGCTGGGGCTGATCGCGGTCGTCTTCTACCGGGTCGAGCGCGACGAGCCCGAGCGCCGCTGTCCGCGCTGCGGCGCCGTGCACAAGCTCCACGTGCAGGTGTGCACGGTCTGCGGCGAGGACATGTACCTCCCCGACCCGCGAGAGGTCCGGCACCCCGGGGTGCGCTGACCGGAGACTCGCGGTTCTTACCCCGGAGCAATCGTGCGATGCCGGGGCGCCGGGTAAGAGCCGCGGCAGTTATTCCACCGGCCGGTGGGTGCCGCCGCGGGCGTAGACCTCGGCGGTCAGCGGGCGCGGATGGCCGATCGAGCCGACCTCGGCGACGTCGCGGCGAAACGGCAGGCCGACGGTCCAGTCGACGATCGCGCGGATCTTGCGCGCGGTGCCCGGGATCTGGCTCATGTGGTAGGTCCGCGCCAACCACCACGCCGGGAACCCCGAGAACGTCCGGCGGCCGATGCGCCCGACCGCCTTGTACCGCCCGAGGTTCACGAACGTGCCGATCTGGCGGAAGCTGAACTTGCGCGCCGTGCCGATGCCGAGCGCGGCGGAGACGTTTCGCGCCACCGTCTTCCCCTGGCGGGTGGCGTGCTGGGCTGTCGGTGGCGTCGGCCGGGCGCCGCCGGCGTCGGGGTCGGGGACGGCCGCGCAGTCGCCGATCGCCCAGACTCCGTCGAGGCCCCTGACGCGCATGTACTCGTCGACCTCGACGCGGCCGTCGTCACCCAGCGGCACCGCCAACTCCGCGAGGCTCGGATGAGGAGCCACCCCGGTGGTCCAGACGATGGTTCGGGTCGGCAGGACCTCGCCGGTCGACAGCCGGACGCTGTCGGGGCCCGCCTCCTCGATTCGGGTGGCGAGCCGAATGTCGATCCCACGCCCACGCAGCTCGCGTAGGGCGTAATCGGCGAGCTCGGCGTCGATCTCGGGGAGCACGCGATCGGCGGCCTCGACCAGGATCCAGCGCATCCCGTGGAGGCGGGCGCGCGGGTAGACGTCCATCGCGTCCGCGGCGAAGTCTTGGAGCTCGGCGAGCGCCTCGAGGCCGGCGTAGCCCCCACCGACGAAGACGTAGGTGAGAAGCTCCTCGCGGCGAGCGGGGTCCTCCGCGGCGTTGGCCTGCTCGAGCGTCTCGATGACGTGGTTTCGCAACCAGATAGCGTCGGCGAGGCTCTTGAACCCGATCGCGTTGTCGGCGAGTCCCGGGACGGGCAGCAGTCGCGACACGGAGCCGAGCGCAAGCACGAGCTGGTCGTAGCGCAGCTCCTCGTCCTCGCCGTCGTGGCTGTGGAGTGTGACCGTGCGGGCGGCCGGGTCGTGGCCGGTGATCGCGCCGAGCCGCAGATAGGTGCGGCCGAGGATGTCCCGAAGCGGCGTCACCACGTGGCGCGGCTCCAGCGTCCCCGCCGCGGCCTCGGGCAGAAACGGCGTGTAGAGCAGGAAGTTGACGTCGTTGACGAGCACGAGCCGGGCGGACTGCCTCGGCAGCAGCCGCTCGAGCCGGCGAGCGGCCGACGCCCCGGCGAAGCCTCCTCCGGCGATGACGACGTTCCAGGCCATGGCACCAGTATGCCAGGCTTGTAACAACTTGTTACAAAGTGGCGAAAGTCACTTTGCGCCGAGCTGTTCGAGGATCAGGCGGGTCACCTCGCCGCCGTCGGCGCGGCCCTTGGTCTCGCGCATGACGAAGCCGACCAGCGGGCCGATCGCCTTCGGGTTGCCCTCGCGCACCCGCTCGGCGGCGGCGGGGTCGGCCTCGATCGCGCGGGCGACGATCGCCTCCAGCTCGCCTGAGTCCTCCATGCCCCCGAGGCCCTCGCGCTCGACGATCTCGGCCGGGTCGCCGCCTTCGGCCACGAGCGTGGCGAGGACCTGGCGGCCGGCGCCGGTGGAGATCTGCTTGCGCTCGACCAGGCCGGCGAGGGTTGCCAGTGACGCCGGCTCGACCTTCGATGAGGCCGGATCGCCGTCCCCCTCACCCGCCTCGCGCAGGCGGGCGGTCAACTCCCCGGTGATCCAGTTGGCGATCGTCTTGGCGTCAGCGCCGTCGGCGGCCGCAAGCGTGCGCTCGAAGTAGTCGCCCAGCTCGGCGTCGAAGGCGAGCTGGGTGGCGGCCTTCTCGGGCAGCCCGAGCTCGGACTCATAGCGCTCGCGGCGCTGGGCGGGCAGCTCGGGCAGCCCTGCCCGGGTCTCGGCGATCATCGCCTCGGTCGGCGCCAGAGGGACCAGGTCGGGCTCGGGGAAGTAGCGGTAGTCGTGCGCGTACTCCTTCGAGCGCAGCGGCGTCAGCGAGCCGTCGCGGGGATCGAAGTGCAGCGTGTCCTGCGCCACCTGCTCGCCGGCGTCGAGGATCGCCGCCTGGCGCTCGATCTCGGCGGCGATGCCCCGCTCGAGGAAGCGGAAGCTGTTCATGTTCTTGAGCTCGGTCTTGGTCCCCAGCTCGTCCGAGCCCGCCGGCCGCAGCGAGACGTTCGCGTCGCAGCGCAGGCTCCCCTCCTCCATGTTCACGTCCGAGGCTCCGATCTGGCGGATCGTCGTCCGCAGGAGCTGCAGCCACGAGCGCGCCTCGGCCGGGTCATGGAGATCCGGCTCGGTGACGATCTCGACCAGGGGCGTGCCGCCGCGGTTGAAGTCGACCAGCGACTCGCCCGAGCCGTGGATCCGGCCCGACTCGCCGAGGTGGACGAGCTTCGCCGCGTCCTCCTCGAGGTGGACCCGGTGGATGCGCACGTCGTCGAGCCGGCCGCCGGTGGCAAGCGGGATGTCGTACTGGCTGATCTGGTAGGCCTTCGGGTTGTCGGGATAGAAGTAGTTCTTGCGGTGGAAGATCGAGCGCGGCGTGATCTCGCACTCGAGCGCCAGCGCGATCTGCAGCGCGTAGCGAATCGCCTGCTCGTTGGGCACCGGCAGGGTCCCGGGGTGGGCGAGGCAGATCGGGCAGGTGTGGACGTTCGGCTCCTCGCCGAACGAGAGCTCGCAGCCGCAGAACATCTTCGTCCGGGTGGAGAGCTGGACGTGGATCTCCAGGCCGATGACGGGCTCGTAGTTCAAGTCGCCAGTCGCCAGTCGCCAGTCGCCGGTCTCATCCGTAGCCCAGGCGGTCGAGGTCGTCCTCGCCCATCCCGAAGTGGTGGCCGATCTCGTGCAGGACCGTTCGCCGGACCTCCTCCCGGGAGGGGTGGGTGCTGCGGAAGATGACGATCCGCTGGAGGCCTCCGACCGGGTCGTAGATGCCCATCAGTCCTTGCGGATGCGCGTCCTCGACGATCACCGCGACCTCGCCGAGGCGGTCGTGGACCCACTCCGGCAGCGAGTCGAGGGTGTCCTCGACCGCTTCGATCGTCTCCTCGTCGGTCAGCCTCACGGCCGGGCCTCGAATCCAAGCGCATGCTCGAGCGCGTGGGCGGCGTCGAGCAGCCGCGACTCGGTGAACGCCGGCGAGGCGACCTGGAGGCCGACCGGCAGCTCCGGCCCGCCCCCCGGCGGCGCTGCGAGGCCGGCGGGGATCGAGATCGCCGGGATCCCGGCGAGCGACATCGGCACGGTGAAGTAGTCGGAGAGGTACATCGCCAGCGGGTCCTGGGACTTGGCGCCGAGCTCGAAGGCGACGGTCGGAGAAGTCGGGGTGACGATCAGGTCGACGCGCTCGAACGCCCGCGCGAAGTCCTCGGCGATCCTGGTCCGCACCCGCTGCGCACGCCCGTAGTAGGCGTCGTAGTAGCCGGAGGAGAGCGCGTAGGTGCCGAGCATGATCCGCCGCTTTACCTCCGCGCCGAAGCCGGCGGCCCGGGTGCGCTCGTACATCGTCCCCAGCTCGACGTCACCGTCGCGCCGCAACCCGTAACGGACGCCGTCGTAGCGGGCCAGGTTCGCCGAGGCCTCGGCCGGGGCGAGCACGTAGTAGGCGGAGATCCCGTGGTCTGCGTGGGGCAGCTCGATCTCCTCGATCTCACCGCCGGCGTCGGTGATCGTCGCCAGCGCCCGCTCGAAGACCTCGGCCACGCCCGGCTCGACCCCCTCGGCCTGGTGGGAGAAGTCGCGCGCCACCCCGAAACGAAGGCCGGCGAGGTCCTCGCGGGAGGGAAGCTCCACCCCGCCCTCGACCCCGATCGAGGTCGAGTCTCGACGGTCGCGCCCCTCCATCGCCCGCAGCAGCAGCGCCGCGTCGGCGACGTCGCGGGTCAGCGGCCCGCACTGGTCGAGCGAGGACGCGAATGCGACCATCCCGTAGCGCGAGACCGCGCCGTAGGTGGGCTTCAGGCCGACGATCCCGCACAGCGACGCGGGCTGGCGGATCGAGCCACCGGTGTCGGTGCCGATCGCACACGGCGCCAGGCGACCCGCGACCGCGGCCGCCGAGCCGCCGGACGAACCGCCCGGGACGCGGCCGCGGTCCCAGGGGTTGAGCACCGGGCCGTAGCCGGAGTTCTCGTTCGACGAGCCCATCGCGAACTCGTCCATGTTCGTCTTGCCGAGCAGCCGCGTCCCGGCTTCGGAGAGCCGCTCGACCGCGGTCGCGGTGTAGGGCGGGCGGTAGCCCTCGAGAATCCGCGAGCCGGCGGTGGTCTCGATGCCTTCGGTGCAGAAGAGGTCCTTGACGGCGACCGGGATGCCCCGCAAGGGCTCTCCTGCCCCGGCTCGAGCGCCCGGCCCGGCCCGCCACAGATAAGCGTTCAGGTCATCGCCGGCCGCAGCCTCAGCGTAGGCGTCGAAGAACTCGTCGGCGTCGAGGTCTCCCGCCTCGGTCCGTCGCACGGCGTCGGCGACGGTGAGCTCGAGCAGCTCAGCACTCACGCCTGCGGCGAGGGGACGCGGAAGGCGCCGTCGGCCGGGTCGGGCGCCGGCTCGAGTGCGCGCTCCCGCGCCAGGCTCGGCTCCGGCTCGTCCGCGCGCAGCACGTTCTCGAGTGCCACCACGTGGGATGTCGGCTCGACCCCGTCGAGGTCCAACTCGGAGATCTTGTCGACGTGGCCGAGGATCCCCGACAGCTCCCGCGCCATCGTCTCGACCTCATCCTCCGATAGCTCGAGTCGCGCCAACCGCGCGACGTGCAGCACCTGCTCCCGATCGATCACCGGCCCGATTCTAGGGAGGGGCACTAGGATGCCGAGCCTGATGACGGGGGTGGCCGCGGAGCGGTTCGTCGTTCTCAACCTGAGGCTGCTGGCGGCGACGTTCGCGCTGGTTGGCGTGCTCTTCATCGCGCTACCCGACGGGACTCTCGGAGCGCTCGACGATTTCGGCGACTGGCTGCCGCTGGGCGAGTTCGCCCCTGCGCCTGAGACGGCCGAGCAGCTCTGGCTCGCGCTCGGCTTCGCCTACATGACGGTGATCACCGGGATCTGCCTGGTGGTGTCGTTCGACGTCGTCCGCTACCGGCCGCTGCTGCTCGTGCTCGCCGCCGGTAAGGCCGCCTCGTCGCTCGCCGCACTCGGCGCATACCTGTTCGACGCCGACGTCTTCGCCTACTTGCTCAACTTTCTCGTCGACGGGCTCCTGGTCGGGGTCGCCCTGCTGCTCTATGACATCGCTGGTCGGGTCGGTGAGCCGGCCGCCCCTTCCTGAAGGCGCGCTCCGGGGCTGGGGGCCGCCGAGAAAAGGATCCTGCGCGCGTTCGCGGAGGCGATGGCGCCGGGCGTCGGCGCCCTCCCGCCTGCGGCCGGACCTGACGGCCTGCCAGGGTTAGACGGTCGTCCACGTCCTCATGAGCCGGACGCGCCGGTCGATGTGGTTAGGGCGCTCGAGCCGTTTCTCGCCACCCTCCCGCACCGCACGGTGGCGACGATGCGGATCGCGCTGCGGATCTTCGACTGGCTGCCGTTCCCGTGGCGGTTCTCGCGCGCCAGCCTCGCAAACCGCCAGGAGTTCCTGCGGCGGATCGACGAGGACGGGTCGGCCACGAAGCGCGATCTGCTCCTGTTCTGCAAGGTGCTCGCCGGGCTCGCGTACGGCAGCGATCCGCGGGTTCAACGGGCCGTCGGTTACGAGATCCGCTGTGCGATCTCGGGGCCGGCGGCGGCGACGGCCGGCGCCGACGGGTCGGCGCTCGGCGATCTCCGCCCGGCGGGGCCCGAGGAGGAATGCGACGTGGTCGTGGTCGGCTCGGGCGCCGGCGGCGCCGTCGCCGCCACCTTGCTTGCCGAGTCCGGGCTGGAGGTCGCGGTGCTCGAGGCCGGTCCGTACATGGACCGCCACAGCTACCCGGAGGAGCCGCTTGCGGCGCTGCAGGCGCTCTACCGCGACGGCGGGCTCACCGTCGCCGCCGGACGGCCGGCGATCCCGACCCCGGTCGGTCGCGCGGTCGGCGGCACCACCGTGATCAACTCCGGCACCTGCCTCCGAGCGCCGGAGCGACTGCTTTCGAGCTGGGCGACCGAGCACGGGATCGAGTGGGCGACCGAGCTCGACCCCGACTACGCCGAGGGCGAGGAGATGCTCTCGGTGACGCCGGTCGATCCCGAGCGCATGGGGCGAAACGGCCAGCTCTTGCGCGAGGGGGCCGAGGCGCTTGGCGTCAGCCATGCGCCGCTGCTGCGCAACGCCGGCGACTGCGTGCAGTGCAGCTCCTGTCCAAACGGCTGCCGGCTCGACGCCAAGCAGGCGATGCACGTCTCCTACCTGCCGCGGGCGGTCGCCGCCGGCGCCCGGGTCCGCGCCGGGGTTGAGGCGCGGCGGATCGTCTTCGAGCGCGAGCGGGCGGTCGGCGTCGACTGCATGGTCGCGAGCACCGGCGACGGGATCGCGCCGCGTCCGTTTCGGGTCCGCGCCCGGCGCGCGGTGGTGCTCGCGGGGGGCGCCTTCGGCACCCCCGAGCTGCTGCTTCGCTCGGGCTTTCGCTCCGCGAACGGGGAGCTCGGGCGCAACCTGCGCATCCACCCCGCCTGCTGGGTGGGCGCACGGTTCGAGGAGGAGGTCCGCGGCTGGGAGGGCGTCATGCAGAGCTACGCCGTCGACGAGTGGGAGCGCGATCACGGGGTGCTGCTCGAGGCGACCTTCACCCCACTCGCCTTCGGCGGCCAGTGGCTGCCCGGGACCGGGTTCGAGCACCAGCGACTGCTGCTCGACTTCGGGCAGCTCGCCTCCACCGGCGTTCACCTCAGCGACAGGTCCTCGGGCCGGGTCGGGCTCGGCCGGGACGGCTCGTTGCGGATCGGCTACCAGCTCACCCGCGAGGACGCCGTCCGGATGAGCTTCGGCATCGCCCGCGCCGCCGAGCTTTTCTACGCGGCGGGCGCGACCGAGGTCTACCCGCAGATCTCGGGCCTGCCGACCATCTCCCGCGAGCGGATCGCCGACTTCGACTCCTCTCCTCCGCCCCGCTCGCGGATGCGGCTGGAGGCGTTCCATCCGATGGGAACCGCGCGCATGGATGCCGACCCGGGGCGCGGCGTCGTGGGGACCGACGGCGCCGCACACGGGGCGGAGGGCCTCTACGTCGCAGACGGGAGCGTGCTGCCGAGCTCGATCGGCGTCAACCCGATGATGACCATCATCGCCATGGCCTCGCGGGTGGCCCGCCAGATGGCCGAGCGGCTCGCATGAACGACGGCGGCCGCCCTGAGGCGGCCGCCGTTACGCGTACTAGCGGGCTTTCGCCCGCGATCTACGGCTACGCCGCGCCGCCGGGCGGCGGACCTCCCGAGGCCCCGGACGACGGGGGCGGAGGCGGAGGCGGAGGGCCCTCGCCCCCACCGCCGCCGACGCGGTCCTGGAGGCGGTCGGCCTGCGCCCCGAACGAGGTGCCCTCCTCCTGCATCGAGCGCCAGCCGCCGTAGGCGATCGCCGCTGCGGCGACGAGGCCGACGAAGACCCAGAACTCACGGTCGGTGTCTCCCGGGGGATCGATGATCCGGTAGAGGATCAGCAGGGTCGAGAGGATTCCCAGGCCCGCCGTGAGCGCGCTCGCCGCCACCGGCAACGAAACCGTCTGCGACAGCGCGGTCGCCACCGCCAGCCCGACGGCGACGATGACCGTCAGCAGCAGCACCAGGTCGATGAAGTCGAACGACTCCCAGGCGTTGAAGTCGGCGCTCACCTCCGCCGTCGCGATCCCGAGGTCCTCGGCCACGTCGCCACCGCCGACGTCGAAGCCGAACCACGGCAGGAACATGATGATGAAGAGCGCCACCGCCGCCACGCCGGCGATCAGCTCTCCGGTCCGAAGCTTGCTTGTGTCCATAGCTCTCCCCTGTAGAGGATCGGTACGGCCCCAACCCTATAACCGACCGCGGCCGGACCGTGACAACGCCACCCGGACGACCCGTTCAGGGCGCGCGCCGCGCGCGTGCCGCCTCGAGCGTGTTGGAGAGCAGCATCGCGATCGTCATGGGGCCCACGCCGCCGGGTACGGGGGTTAGCGCGCCGGCGACCTCGCGCACGGCGTCGAAGTCGACGTCCCCGACGAGGCCGTCCTCGCCCTCGACCCGGTTGGTGCCCACGTCGATCACCGTCGCCCCGGGCTTGACCATCTCCGCGGTCACCAGCCGCGGTGAGCCGACCGCGGCGACCAGCACGTCCGCCCGGGCGCAGATCGCAGCCAGGTCGCGGGTCCGCGAGTGACACGCGGTCACCGTCGCGTTCTCCCCCAGCAGCAGCGATGCGAGCGGGCGGCCCACCAGGATCGAGCGGCCGACGACCACCGCCTCGGCGCCCTCGAGCGCGATGCCGGCATGGTCAATCAGCTCGACGATCCCGCGTGGGGTGCACGGCACCAGGCCCGGGCGGCCCTGGGCGAGCAGGCCGGCGCTGGTCGCGGTGAGCCCGTCGACGTCCTTCGCCGGATCGATCGCGCCGATCACGGCGTCCTGGTCGATCTGCTCGGGCAGCGGCAACTGCACCAGGATCCCGTCCACGGAGTCGTCCTCGTTGAGCTGATCGACCACGTCGAGGAGCTCGTCCTGCGGTGTCGGCTCGCCGAGGCCGTGGTGGATCGAGCGCATGCCGACCTCCTCGGTCTGCTTGCGCTTGTTGCCGACGTAGACGCTCGACGCCGGGTCGCCGCCCACCAGCACGGTCGCCAGGCCGGGAACGTCGCCGTCATGCGCAGTCGCGAACTCCCGCACCCCCGCCGCTACCCGTTCGCGAACGCCTGCGGCGACAGCCTTCCCGTCGATCACTCGCGCGCCCACGAGCGCCCCCCTGGCGACTGGCGACTGGCGACTGGCGCCTTCACGCGACCTTCCGAAGCGGCGCGAAGTCGGCCATCAGCTTGCGCTCGGCCCCGTCGCCGGCGAACCGCACCACCAGCACCGACCCGGGCTCGATCGCGGTGACCACGCCCTCGCCGAAGGTCGCGTGCAGCACGTCGTCGCCGACCGCGTACGGCACCGGCGGTGGGCTCGGCTGCTTGGTCGCCGGGGTCGCGAAGCCGCGGCCGGAGCCCAGCGACCCGCCGAGGACCGTCTCGCGGGCGCCGGCCGAGGGCCAGCCGGTCGCGGCGGTGGCAGCGTGGCGTTCGATCAGGTCGTCGGGCAGCTCGGCGAGAAAGCGCGAGGGCAGGTTCCACCCGGTCGCACCGTGCAGCGAGCGTCGCCGGGCGAAGGTCAGCCAGAGGCGCTCGCGGGCACGGGTCACGCCGACGTAGCAGAGCCGCCGCTCCTCCTCGAGGTTGCCCTCCTCGACCGAGCGTGAGTGCGGGAAGACCCCCTCCTCGCAGCCGATCACGAACACGGCGTCGTACTCGAGCCCCTTCGCGTTGTGGAGGGTCATCAACGTGATCAGGCTCTCGGCCTCGCGCAGGTTGTCCTGCTCGGTGTAGAGCGAGATCTGGGCGAGGAACTCCTCCAGCGGGGTGGCTTCGGACTCGCCCTCGAGCTCGCGGTTGGCGTCGAACTCCCCGGCCACGCCGACCAGCTCCTCGAGGTTCTCGATGCGCCCCTCGGCCTCGACCGTGCGCTCGGCCTCGAGCGCCTCGAGGTAGCCGGACGCGCGCAGGGTCGCCTCCAGCAGCTCGGCGACCGAGGAGCGCTGGACCCGCTCGCGCAGCCCGGCCATGGTCTCGGCGAAGCGCCCCACCGCCCTCACTGCCGCCGAGCCCAGGCCGGGCACCGCGTCCGGCTCGCTGAACACCTCCCAGACGTCGGCGCCGAGCGTGTTCGCGTGCGACAGGATCCGTCCTTGGGTGGTGTCGCCGATCCCGCGGCGGGGCGAGTTGACGATCCGGGCGAAGGAGACGGCGTCGGCGGGGTTCGCGAGCAGCTGCAGGTAGGCGACCGCGTCCTTGATCTCGGACCGCTCATAGAACTTCGTCCCCCCGATCACCTGGTAGGGGGCCTCGAACCGCACCAGGGTGTCCTCGAGCACCCGGCTCTGGGCGTTCATCCGGTAGAAGACCGCGATCTCGTCGCGGGAGAGCCCCTCCTGGAGCAGGCCCTCGATCTCCGAGGCGACGTAGCGCGCCTCGGCGTGCTCGTCGTCGAGCTCGGCGACCACCACCTTGTCGCCCCGGCCGGCGTCCGTCCACAGGTGCTTGGGCTTCTGGCTCGGGTTGTGGGCGATCAGCGCGTTGGCGGTGTCGAGCACCGTCTGGGTCGAGCGGTAGTTCTGCTCGAGCAGCACCGTCGAGGCGTCTGGGAAGTCGCGCTCGAACTCGAGGATGTTGCGGATGTCGGCTCCCCTGAAGCTATAGACGGCCTGAAAATCGTCGCCGACCACGGTCAGGTTCCGGTGCTCCTCGCACAGGAGCTGGAGCAGGCGGTACTGGGCGCGATTGGTGTCCTGATACTCGTCGACCAGCACCCAGCGGAAGATGCGGCGGTACTTCTCGCGCACGTCCTCGAACAGCTCGAGCAGGTTGACCGTGCGCACCAGCAGGTCGTCGAAGTCCATCGCGCTCGCCTCGACCATGCGGCGCTCGTAGAGGCGGTAGACGTCCGCGACCTGCTCCTCGAAGAACGAGTCGGCCGCCTCGGCGTATTCGGTCGCGTCGGTGAGCTGGTTCTTGGCGCCCGAGATCGCCGCCCGCACGGCTCGCGGCGGGATCCGCTTCGGGTCGATCTCGAGCTCCTTGAGGCAGCGCTTGACCATCCGCAGCGAGTCGGCCTCGTCGTAGATCGTGAACGCGCGCTTGTAGCCGAGTCGCGGAGCCTCGGCGCGCAGTATCCGGGCGCAGGCGGAGTGGAAGGTCATCACCCACATCGCTCGCGAGATGCCCCCGAGCAGCGCGCCGACCCGGTCGCGCATCTCGTTCGCGGCCTTGTTGGTGAACGTGATCGCGAGGATCTCCATCGGCCGCGCCCGCCCGGTCGCCAGCAGCCACGCGATGCGGTGGGTGAGCGCCCGGGTCTTGCCCGAGCCCGCCCCGGCGAGGATCAGCAGCGGGCCCTCGCCGTGGGTGACCGCCTCGCGCTGGGCGGGGTTGAGGTCTGCGAGCAGGCGCTCGACCTGGTCGGCGCCGGCCGTTATCGGCGCGCCGGCAGTGTCCTCGAGCGTCTCCGGCTCCACGAGCCGAGGATAGTCAGGTAGGCGGCGGCGGCCGGCGGGCCGCGGAGCGCGCGCGAGTCCTTCGGCCGATGGGAGAAAAGGGGCGCATATGACCCCTTATTCCCCAACCGCCGTCGACTACGGGTCGACCCTGCCCTCGAACAGGGCGAAGGTGGCGGCCTGTGGATCCTGGGCGACCGCGATCCGGCCCGCCGGGATCGGCATCGGCGCGACGACGGTTCGCCCGCCGAGCTCCTCGATCCGCGCCACCGAGCCGTCTAGGTCGGTGGTCGTGAAGTAGGCGAGCCAGTGCGAGGGCGCGCCGGCGCCGGGGGGCTGCGGCATCATCCCGCCGTTGAGCCGCTCGCCGTTGTAGATCCCCCAGCACGGCTGGTCGCCGCCCTCGACCGCCTCGAACCGCCAGCCGAACAGGTCGGCGTAGAACGTCTGGGCAGCCTCGGGATCGCTGGTGTTGAGCTGGTTGACGCACATCGCGCCCGGGTCGTTGACCAGCTCCGCGCCGATGCTCGAGCCCGCCTGCCAGATCGCGAACACGGCCCCGGTCGGGTCCTGGAGCACCGCCATCCGGCCCGCCTCGAGCACGTCGAACGGCTCCGAGATCGTCGTCGCCCCGAGCTCGCCGGCCCGGCTCGCGGTGGCATCTGCGTCCTCGACCGTGACGTAGGACAGCCACGCGGGCGGCCCGGGCACTTCGGCGCCGCGCTGGTAGAGCGCGGCGACCGACTTGCCCTCGATCCTCGCCATCGTGTACGGCGGAGCGTCGGGGACCGGCAGGTCCTCGAGCTCCCAGTCGAACAGCCCGCCGTAGAAGGCCTTCGCGCCGTCGGCATCCGTCGTGGCGAGGTCGGCCCAGGAGATGGTGCCGGGCGTGTGGCTGGTGCGCTCGCCCATCATGGCCGAGCCCTATCGAGCGCGTCGCGAGGTCAGCCGCCGGTCGGCGACGGCCCCTGCTTGGACCGCAGCTCCTTGACCTCGCCCGAGGCCGCCTTGCCGTCGAGCTCGGCAAGCCGGGCCTCGATCCCGGAGAGGCGCTCGGAGAGCCCCTTGATCGCGTCGGCGATCGGGTCGGGCAGGTGGATCCAGTCGGCGTCCGGCCCCTCCACCCTCCGGCCCTCGACCCGGACCGGGTGCCCCGGGTTGCCGACCACGGTCGACTTCGGCGGCACGTCCTCGATCACCACCGTGTTCGCGCCGACCTTGGCCCCGTGGCCCACGGTCACAGGTCCCAGCAGCTTCGCCCCGGAGCCGATCGTGACGTCGTCCTCGATCGTCGGGTGGCGCTTGCCGCGGGCGAAGCCGGTGCCGCCGAGGGTCACGCCCTGGTAGAGCGTCACCCGGTCGCCGATCTCGGCCGTCTCGCCGATCACCACCCCGGACCCGTGGTCGATGAAGAAGTCCTCACCGATGCGGGCTGCCGGGTGGATCTCGACGCCGGTCACCGCCCGGCTGGCGAAGGCGATCGACCTGGGCGCCAGCGGGATCCCGGACTCGTAGATCGCGTGCGCGACCCGGTGGGCGAGCAGCGCCTGGACGCCGGCCCAGGACGAGAGGATCTCCGCCGTGCCGACGCCGCGGGCGGCGGGATCGCGCTCCCGCGCCGAGGCCACGTCGGAGCCGATCTCGTGCATGACGCGCCGCAGGGTCCCGAGTCCGATCATGAGCACAGGGTAGGCCAGTGCGATCCGCCGCCCGGCGGAGCCGTTGCGGCTACTCGGAGGCGAAGAACGGCAGCGACATGTAGCGCTCCCCTCCGTCGGGGGCGATGGTGACGATCCGCTTGCCGGCCATCTCCGGGCGGGCGGCCACCTCGAGCGCGGCACAGAAGGCGGCCCCGGCGGAGATCCCCACGAGCAGCCCCTCGCGCCGCGCCGCCTCGCGGGCGCACTCGAGCGCAGCCTCGTCGTCGACTGCGATCACCTCGTCGATCACGTCGCGGTCGAGCACCTCGGGCACGAACCCTGGTCCGATGCCCTGGATCTTGTGCGGGCCGGGGACGCCGCCAGAGAGCACCGGCGACGCCGCCGGCTCGACCGCGATCACCCCGAACCCGGGCCGGCGCTCCTTGAGCACCTGGCCGACGCCGGTGATCGTGCCCCCGGTCCCCGCCCCGGCAACCAGGACGTCGACCACGCCGTCGAGGTCGCGCCAGATCTCCTCCGCGGTCGTGCGGCGATGGATCTCGGGGTTGGCGGGGTTGGAGAACTGCTGGGGCATGAACGCGTTGCGCTCGGCGACGATCCGGTTGGCGAGCTCGATCGCCTCCCCCATCCCGCCCAGCGAGGGGGTCTCGTGCACCTCCGCCCCGTAGGCGCGCAGAAGCTTTGCCCGCTCGCGGCTCATTCCCTCCGGCAGCGTGAGCACGAGCTCGTAGCCCCTGGCCGCGCAGACCATCGCCAGGGCGATCCCGGTGTTGCCGCTGGTCGGCTCGACGATCACCGATTGCCCCGGCTCGATCAGCCCGTCGCGCTCGGCGGCGTCGATCATCGCCACCCCGATCCGGTCCTTCACCGACCCGCCCGGATTCAGGTACTCGAGCTTCGCCACGACCTCCGCCCCCAGCCCGGCGCCGAGCCGCCGCAGCTCGACCAGCGGCGTGTCGCCGACCACAGTCGACGCCTGCGGCGCAACCCTCGCCGCGTAGCTCTCGGAGGCTCTCGTCTCCCCCATCGCGCTCACGGTAACCGCAAGCGGGGTCAGAGCGGCCCATCGTGGCCCATCGAGGTGCCTAGGGACCCGAGAGATCCGCGGCTTCGCGCGCCTTCGCCTCCTCGTGGGGCAGGAAGATCTCGACCCGGGTGACCAAACCGCCCCCGTCGAAGGTCCAGACCGACCAGGTGGTGGTCTCCAGCTCGATTCCGCTCCCTGCCCCCCGGGCAGCGATGTGTTGCCTGCCGAGGACTCTCCGGTCGCTTGCTTCGATGACCTCAAGGGGATCGATCACCTGCTCCGCGAACGCGTCCGGCTCCATCCAGCGGCGAAAGCTCTCGGCGCCTCGGTGCGGCGCCTGCTCGCCCGGCGGGAAGAACTCGATCTCGGGATGGACCAACGCGAGGGCGGCGCCGTAGTCCTCCCTGCCGATCGCTTCGAGCAGGCGCCGGGCGCTTTCGATGTTGTCCTTCGACATCCCCGGTGCCGGCGCCTAGATGTGGTACATGCCCGTGCCCGCCTCGGCATCCCGCATGTTCAAGCCGTTTCTACGCTTTGCGCGCCAGCTGCGCGCCACTCTGCGCGCCAGTCAGCCCCTCGCCAGCCTGGCGGGCGTGCGCGTCCGCCTGCTCACGCTCGGCATTCAGATAAGCGTCGAGCAGCCCGGCGGCCTCGTCCTCTGAGCCCGGCATCAGGTGGCCGTAACGATCAAGCGTGATCGAGATGTTGGCGTGGCCCATGTAGGTCGATAGAGCCTTGGCGTTGACGCCCGCGGCGATCATCAGCGACGCGAACGTGTGGCGGCACTCGTGGAACGTGATCCGCTCGAACCCGGCAGCTCCCCAAGCCGAGTCGGCCCGTTTCTGCAACCCCTCGGGTCGGAAGGGACTCTCCGGCGTGCGCCCGAAGATCAGGCCCTCCGGAGCGGAGACGATCCGGTGCTCGACCAGGAAATCCCGGAGCAGGCTCGGGATCGGCACCCTGCGGCGCCCCGCGTTCGACTTCAGCCCGATTGGGCCTTCCTTCCGGTCCCAGCCGAGCTCGACCCGGATCACGCCTGCAGCCAGGTCGACGTCGTGGTCGCGAAGCGCCTGCAGCTCTCCTCGCCTTAGGCCCGCGTACATCGCGGTCGCCCACGTCGCCCGATCCTCGACCGGCAGCGCGTCGATCAGCGCTGCGGCCTCGCCCGGACTCGCGAAGCGGTCGCGACGCCCGCGGATGGCGGGTAGCTCGAGGCCACTGCACGGGTTCACCGCCAACTCCCCGCGGCTCAACGCGCGACGGAAGATCGCACGGAGCGGGAGCAGCGTGCATTGGATCGTGGACTCGTTCAGGCCCTCGGCCAGCAGACCGTCGGCGAACTCCTGCAGGTCGGGCCGCCGCACGTCGGCGAGGCGCACGGAGCCCATCGCCGGCAGGATGCGGAGTCGCATCGCCCGCTCGTAGCTCCGCAGGGAAGCGGGCTTGTAGGGGTCGCCGGAGCGGTTGCGGACGTTGCCCGCCTTGGCACCTTCCTCCCATGCCGCCCATGCCTCGCGCACGGTGGTGGGTTTCGGTGC
>JBOGZD010000035.1:0-24552 GCA_050697155.1 Solirubrobacterales bacterium
CCTCCGTAGTCTCCGTGCCCGCGTCCGCGGCGCGGGCGCTCGCCCCGCACGTCGCGGCGATCGCCGGCGCCGAGGGCCTCCCGGTGCACGGCGAGTCGGCACGCGCCCGCGGCGGAGGCCGTAGTGATTGACGATGGCGACGACCGCAAGGACAGCCAAGGTGGAGCGGAGGACCAGCGAGACCTCGGTCACGGTCGCGCTCGACCTGGATGGGGGCGAGGTGGCCCCGTCGACCGGGGTGGGCTTCCTCGACCACATGCTCGAGCTGCTCGGCCGCCACGGACGCCTGGGGCTGGTGGTCGACGCGAGCGGCGATCTGGAGACCGGCGCCCACCACACCGTCGAGGACGTCGGCATCGCCCTCGGCCAGGCGCTCGACCAGGCGCTCGGCGACCGCGCCCGGATCAGGCGCTACGGCTACACCGCGGTGCCGATGGACGAGGCCCTGGGGATGTGCGCGATCGACATCTCGGGACGCCCGCTGTGCCTGTTCGAGGCCGACCTGCCGCCGGTCTCGATTGCCGGCTTCGACACCGAGCTCGCCGAGGAGTTCTTCCGCGCGGTGGCCAACAACGCCAAGATCACGCTCCACCTCGGCACCCGCTACGGCTCCAACGCCCACCACCAGATCGAGGCCTGCTTCAAGGCCTTCGCCCGGGCGCTGGAGGAGGCGGTGTCGATCGACCCCGGTGAGGAGGGCGTGCCCAGCACCAAGGGGACGTTGACGGAATGAGTCGCCAGTCGCCAGTCGCCAGTCGCCAGAGCCACGCCACGATCCGGATCGCGGTCCTCGACTACGGGATGGGGAACCTGCGGTCGGTGGAGAAGGCGCTCGAGCGCGTCGGCGCGGAGGCGACGATCACCTCGGATCCCGATGCGGCCGCGGCGGCCGACGGGTTGGTCCTGCCCGGCGTCGGGGCGTTTCCGAAGGCGATGCGGAGGATCCACGAGCTCGGCCTCGACCGGCTGATCGGCGAGCGGCTCGCCGCGGGAACGCCCGTGCTCGGGATCTGCCTCGGCTTCCAGCTGCTGTTCGAGTCGTCCACCGAGCTTGGCGGGGAGCGCGGCCTCGGCCTGGTCGAGGGCGAGGTCGGCGAGCTTCAGGCCCCTGGCTTGAAGGTTCCGCACATCGGCTGGGAGCCGGTGCGCCTCGAGCGCGACTCCGAGCTCACCGATGGGGTGGAGGATGGGACCCCGTTCTATTTCGTCCACGGCTTCACCCCGCGCCCGGCGGCCGGCGAGGACGTCGTCGGCACCGCCGTGCACGGAGAGCGGTTCGCCTGCGCGATCGCCCGCCCGCCCGTCTACGGAGTCCAGTTCCACCCCGAGAAGTCGAGCGCCGCCGGCCTGCGCCTGCTCGAGAACTTCGCCGGAATCTGCTCCCAAGGAACAAGCCGCCTCAACAGCGGCGGGGCTCGGCTTCGGCCTTCGGCCTCCGCCTCACAGGCTTGATCCTCTACCCGGCGATCGACATCCGCGGCGGGCGCGCGGTGCGGCTGGTGCAGGGCGACTACGCGCGCGAGACCGCCTACGACGCCGACCCGCTCGATGCGGCGCGGCGCTGGGCCGGCCAGGGCGCCGAGGCGCTTCACGTCGTCGACCTCGACGGCGCCCGCGAGGGCCGCTCGGCGAACCTCGGTCACCTGGAGCGGATCTGCGCCGGGGTCGGGGTCCCGGTGCAATTCGGCGGTGGTCTGCGGACCGCCGAGGCGGTCGCGGCCGCGTTCGACGCCGGTGCCCGCTGGGTGGTGCTGGGGACGGCGGCTCTCGCCGACCCCGCCCTGGTCGAGGCGCTCGCGCGGGAGCACGGGGAGCGCCTGCTGGTCTCGGCGGATGCCCGGTCGGGCCGGGTCGCGGTCCAGGGCTGGGAGCGCGAGGGCGAGATCACGGCTGCCGACTTGGTCGCGGATCTCGCCCGCAGAGGCGTGCGGCGCTTCGCCTACACCCCGGTCGAGGTCGACGGGACGCTCGCGGGGCCGGCGCTGGCCGAGCTGGGCGAGGTGGCGGCGGCGGCGGGCGGCGCCGCGCTGATCTACTCGGGCGGCGTCGGCGACCTCGAGCATCTGCGCCAATTAGCCCGTGGCGCCCCGCCGAACCTCGCCGGCGTGATCGTCGGCCGGGCACTGTACGAGGGGCGATTCGAGGTCTCCGAGGGCCAGGCGGCGCTAGCCTGAGACGAACCGATGTTCTGGTTCCGCGTCCTCGCCGTCGCCAAGATCGCCCTGCTCGTCAGGCGTCACCTGGCGCTGCTCGAGGTCGACGAGCGCGGTCGGCTGGCGAGCCTGGTTCGCAAGTCCAAGGGCCTCCCGCGCCGCAACCTCTCGGCGAACGAGCGCGAGGAGCTGCTGCGCCTGGTGCGCAAGCTCCGGCCGGGCGAGTTCGGCAAGTCCGCGGCCGGCAACGTCGTCCGGCTGCGCCGCCGCTGAGCCGTGGCCCTTCGGCGCGTCATCCCCTGCCTCGATGTCGACGCCGGCAGGGTCGTCAAGGGGACCAACTTCGTCGGCCTGCGCGACGCCGGCGACCCGGTCGAGCTCGCCGAGCGCTATGACGCCGAGGGCGCCGACGAGCTGGTGTTCCTCGACATCACCGCCTCACACGAGCGCCGCGAGACGATCACCGAGCTCGCCCGCCGCACCGCCGACAACGTCTTCATCCCGTTCACCATCGGCGGCGGCATCCGTTCTGCCGCCGACGCCCAGGCGGTGCTCGACGCGGGGGCCGACAAGGTCTCGGTCAACTCCCCGGCGCTGGCCCGCCCCGAGCTGATCGGCGAGCTGGCGGAGGTCTTCGGCTCCCAGTGCGTGGTGATCGCGATCGACGCCAAGGGGCGCGACGGCGGCTGGGACGTTTACGTCGACGGCGGCCGGACGCGGGTCGATGGACGCGAGGCCGTCGAGTGGGCGCGCGAGGCGACCGAGCGTGGGGCGGGGGAGGTGTTGCTGACCAGCATGGACCGCGACGGGACCACCGACGGCTATGAGCTCGAGCTCACCCGCGCGGTCGCCGACGCGGTCGAGGTGCCGGTGATCGCGTCCGGGGGGGCGGGGGAGCTGTCGCACCTCGTGGATGCGATCCAGGAGGGGGGCGCGGACGCCGTGCTATGTGCGTCGATCTTTCATTACGGGAAGTTCTCGGTGGCCGAAGCGAAACGGGCACTAAAGGGGGCGGGAATAGCGGTCCGAGCCGCTTAGGCGACCCCTTGGGCCGGGCTGTCCTGCCTAGGTGGTCGTATGGCCCCCCAAAGCAGGACAGCCGCCCAAACCAGTCCCCCTGACGGCTCGCTGTCCTGCCTAATGCTCGCCAGGCCAGCACAGGGCAGGACAACGCCCCAAAACACCCCCCTACATGCCCTGTCGGCGCTTTGCCTTGCGCCTGCGGTCGGGCCTCTCGCCGCGGTCCGCGTCGCGACCGTCCCTCGGCCTCGCCTTGCGTCCGTCCTTCGCCTTCTTCCCGTCCTTCCCCCGCCTGCGCTCCTTGTGCTCGAACGCCCGAATCCCGCTCGCGCCGGTGAGGTACAGCCGCCGCCCGTCGGAGATCACCGGGTTGTACTCGCCGAGCTCGTGCTCGAAGACCTTCTTGCCGGTCTTCGCGTCGAAGCCGTAGGTGCCGATGTTGGGGCCGATCACGCCCACGTAGACGACCTCGCCGATCACGCTCGCCGCGCCGAGGACGATCCCGCCGACGTCCTTCTGCCAGCGAACGTCGCCCGTCTTAGCGTCGAGGGCATAGAAATTCTGGTCCTTGGATCCGATGTAGACGGTCGGCTCGGCGCGCTCGGTGTCGGCGACGGCGACGCCCGGGTAGGCCCAGTCCCCGGTGGAGTGGCTCCAGGCGATCTCGCCCGTCTCGGCGTCGAAGCTGTACACGCGGTTGTCGATGCTGCCGAGAAAGACCCGCCCGAAGGCAACCGCCGGGGTCGAGTAGACCGGGCCGCCACGATCGAAGCTCAGCCCCTGGGTGCTGCTCATCCACCGGATGGCTCCGCTGGCCGCGTTGATCGCGAACACCTCACCGGCATAGTTGGCGCCGTAGAGCGTGCCATCGTCGAGCGCCAGGGCCGCCTTGACCGCGCCCGCGGTGTCGACCTCCCAGTCGATCGCGCCGGTTCGGCGGTCGAGCGCGTAGACGGTGCCGCTCTCGGTGCCGACGACCACGCGCTTGCCGAAGACGACCGGCGACGACTCGCTGCGGCTGGAGAAGGGACGCCGCCAGAGCACCTTGCCGTCGCGGGCGCGCATCGCCACCGCCTGGCCCGGCTCCAGCGTGACCGCGAACACGGTGCCGTCCGAGTAGGCCGGTGAAGAGGCGCTCAACTCGCCCAGGTCCCGCTTCCACTCCACCTTGCCCTTGGAGGCGTCGAGCGCGTAGAACAGCCCGTCCTTGTCGATGAAGTAGAGCGTGCCGTCGACGAGGATCGGGGAGAACTCGAGCAGCTTGCCCGCCTGAAAGCTCCAGGTCGAGGCGCGGTAGGGCGGCCTGACCTCCTTCGTCGGCAGGTAGCGGGTGCGTTGGTCGTCGTAACCGTAGACCGGCCAGTTGACCGTCTTGACGCGCTGCTTTCGCTCCTTCGGCATGAACGCCGTCTCGGTGACGTTCGCGACGTCGCCGGGTCGCTTGGTGATCAGGTAGCCGGCGACGGCGACCCCTGCGATCGCCGCGACGGCGCCGCCCACGACCAGCAGGCGTCGACGCACGCTCCAGGAGCGCCAGATCTCAAGCAGGCGGCCGATCATCCGCGAAGCCCGTCATGGTAGGGAGCGCACCTGAACCCCCGCTGAACCGCCACCTGAGCCGATGGCCGCACGTTCTGAGCTGGACCTCGAGGGCCTCGGAGCCCGGATCGCTGCCCTGCCCGGCGCCGAGCGCGTGCGCGCGGCCGCCGCCGCGGCCGGGCTCGACGCCTACCTGGTCGGCGGCTCGGTTCGTGACGCGCTGCTCGGGCGCGAGCGCGCCGACCTCGATGTCGTCGTCGCCGGCGGCGACCACCTGGCCCTGGCCGCGGCGCTCGAGGGCGAGGTGCGCGTCCACGACCGGTTCGGCACCGCGACTATCAGTCTCCCCGGGGCCGACGTCGACGTCGCGATGGCGCGCGCGGAGAGCTACGCGCGACCCGGCGCCCTGCCCGAGGTGCGGCCGGCCGACCTGCGCGAGGATCTCGCCCGCCGTGATTTCACCGTCAACGCGATGGCGGTACCGCTCGGGGGACGGCCGTTCGAGCTCATCGATCCGCACGGCGGCGTCTTCGACCTCGCCGGTCGCACGCTGCGGCTGCTCCACGAGCGCTCGTTCGCCGACGACCCGACCCGGGCGCTGCGGGCGGCGCGCTACGCGACCCGGTACGCGCTCGCGCTCGAGGAGCGCACCGACCGGCTGCTCCGGGCAGCGGACCTGCGCACGGTCTCGGCCGAGCGGACGGAGGCCGAGTTGCGCAAGCTCGCCCGCGAGCCCGACCCGGTGCTCGGCCTCAGCGTGCTGATCGAGTGGGGGATCGGCCGCTCCGATCCCAAGCTCGCGGGCAGGGCGCTGCGGGTGGTCGCGCGCGAGCTGTGGCGCGGCGTCGCCGAGCCCGCCGACGTGCTGCTCGAGGCCGGACAGGTGCGCGCGGGGCGCTTTCGCGCCCGGGAGGCGCATCGGCGAGCCCGCGAGCTGGCCACCGTGCGGCCGCTGCACCCGTCCGAGGGGGTCGCGGCGGCGCGCGGGCGGCGTGGGGTGGAGCTGGTGATCGCCCGTGCGCTCGGCGCCGCGTGGCTCGACGACTACGTGCGCGAGTGGCGCCACGTTCGCCTCGGGATCTCCGGCCACGACCTGCTCGAGGCCGGGGTGTCCGAGGGGCCCGCGATCGGCCGCGGCCTCGCCGCCGCTCTGCGCGCGAAGCTCGACGGCGACCTCGACGGCCGCGACGCCGAGCTCGCGACCGCGCTGCGGGCCGCGGGCGGCTAAGGCCCCGGCCGTCGCTAGCGTCCGTCGCGATGAAGTGGCGCGAGCGCGAGGGGATCCGCTGGCTCGAGGCCGAGCTGCCCGGGGCGCGGGCGGCGTTCACGGCCCGTGCCGGCGGTGTCAGCGCAGGGCCGTTCGAGAGCCTCAACCTCGGCCTGCTGACGGGCGACGAGGGCGAGGCGGTGCGCACCAACCGCCACCGCGCCGCGGCCGTGCTGGAGCTCGACCCCGGCGCGGTCCTGTTCGCGCGCCAGGTCCACGGCTCGGAGATCCAGAAGCGCAACCGCGCGCCGGCGCCGAATCCGTTCGCCGAGCCCGGATCTGAGCTGGCCGAGGCCGACGGCCAGGTCACCGCTGAGGCGGCACTGGCGCCGCTGGTCCTGGTCGCAGACTGCCTGCCGCTGGCGCTCGCCGGACCGGGCGGGGTGGCGATGCTCCACTGCGGCTGGCGCGGGCTCGCGGCCGGCATCGTCCAGCGCGGCGCCGAGGCGACGCGGGCGACGGCGGCCGCGATCGGCCCGGGCATCGGCCGCTGCTGCTACGAGGTGGGGGAGGAGGTGCTGGGCCGCTTCGCGCCGCTCGGCGACGGGGTCGCCTCCGGGCGGATGCTCGACCTCGTCGAGGTCGCTCGGCGCCTGCTGGAGCGCGCGGGGGTCGAGGCGGTCGAGGCGTCGGAGCTGTGCACGAGCTGCGAGCCGGAGCTCTTTTACTCCCACCGGCGCGACGGTGGCGAAACCGGCCGCCAGGCGGGGCTGGTGTGGAGGGACGACCTTGCCTGAGCAGCGACTCTACGAGATCGACCCGGCGGTCGTGCGCGCCAACCTCGACGCGGTGCGCGAGGTCGCCGGCCCCGAGGTCGAGATGCTGGCGGCGACCAAGTACGTCCCGGCGGAGCGGATGGGTGCCCTGGCCGAGGCCGGGGTCACGCTGGTGGGCGAGAACCGGCTCCAGGATCTCGAGCGCAAGCGCGAGCGCTGGGGCGACGCCTTCGCCTGGGACTTCATCGGCAACCTCCAGAGCCGCAAGGTCAAGCGGATCCTGCCGCTGGTGCGCCTGGTCCACTCGGTGGCGACCGACTCGGCGCTGGCCCAGCTCGAGCGCCACGCCGCCGGCGACACCGAGGTCCTGGTCGAGGTCGATCTCGCCGGGGAAGGGAGCAAGTCCGGCGTGCCCGAGGACGAGCTTGCGGGGTTCATCGCCCGCGCCCCCGTACGGGTGTCCGGGCTGATGACGATGCCGCCGTTCACCCAGAGCCCCGAGGCCTCGCGCCCGTACTTCGCCCGGCTCGCCGAGCTTGCCGCCGACCACGGGCTGCAGCGGCTGTCGATGGGCACCAGCCAGGACTGGCGGGTGGCGGTCGAGGAGGGCGCGACGATAATCCGCCTCGGCGCCTCTCTCTACGGGTAGCAAGGGGCCATAATTCGGGTAAAGGAAAAGGGGCAAGGGCAGCGAACACCGCAGCCGTATGGCACTTCGCGACACATGGCATCGAGCGCTCGTCTACTTCGGGCTCGCCGAGGATCCCGAGTACGCCGAGCAGGACGCGTACGAGCCCGACACCGCGCCGCACGGCCAGGTCTACGAGAGCGCGCCGCGCTCGGCGACGGTGAGCAGGATCTCCGAGCGGCGCCGCTCGCGCGACGAGATCGACGACATCTTCGCCGAGGACGAGCCCAGCCCGCGCGGGCGGATGCTGCGCCCGGTGGGCAACGGGGCCGACGGAGTCCAGGTCCACCTGGTGACGCCGCACAGCTTCAACGACGCCCAGGAGATCGCCGACCGCTTCAAGCGCCACGTGCCGGTGATCCTCAACCTGCAGACCACCGACGGCGAGCTCGCCAAGCGGCTGATCGACTTCGCCTCCGGGCTCACCTACGCGCTCGACGGCGGCATGCAGAAGATCGCCGACAAGACCTTCCTGCTGACCCCGCGCAACGTCGAGGTCTCCGCCGAGGAGAAGGCGCGGCTGGTCGAGAAGGGCTTCTTCAACCAGTCCTGAACAACCGCCCGGCGGTTGCTCCGCCCCGCCCGAATAACTGGCCCCGCGGCTACGCCGCGGGCTTCTTTTGTGCCCCCGCGTCCGCACCGCCGGGGTTGGTGGTGTCCCCATTACGCTTCGCGAGTTATGAGAGTCGGGTTCGCAGGCGCCGGCAGCATGGCCGGCGCGATCGCACGTGGCTGGGCGTCGGGCGACGGCGGCCCGGAGGCGATGCTGTTCTGCGATCTCGACACCGAGCGCGCCAACCGGCTGGCCGCCGAGGTCGGCGGCGAGACGCGGGCGACCCTCGCCGAGGTCGCCACCGACTCCGACGTCGTGCTGCTGGCGGTCAAGCCGGCGGCGCTGGACGACGCCGCCGCCGACCTTCACGAGGCGAAGGCCCTGATCTCGATTCTCGCCGCCACCTCCGTCGAGCGGCTGGCCGAGGCGTTCCCCGGCACACCGCTGCTGCGGGTGATGCCGAACCAGCCGGTCGAGGTCCGGCGAGGGGTGCTCTGCTACGTGCGCCCACCCGGGACCCCGGACGAGGTCGCCGAGCCCACGTTGGAGCTGCTCGGCGCGCTCGGGACGCTGGTGCCGCTCGACGAGGAGCGGATCGACGCGGCGATGGCGGTGATGTCCTGCTCACCCGCATATGTCGCCCTGTTCGCCGAGCGGCTCGCCGCAGCCGGCGAGCGCGAGGGACTCGAAGCGAGCCTGGCCGCCGAGCTGGTCGCCGGAGCGATCGGCGGCACCGCCGAGCAGCTCCGTGTTCGCGAGCCCGCCGCGCTGCGGGCGGCGGTGGCGCCGCCCGGCGGCGCGACCGAGGCAGGGCTCGAGGCGCTCGAGCGAAGGGGCTTCGGTGAGGCGATCGACGCCGCGGTGACGGCGTCGCTGGAGCGCTTTCGGTGATCCCGATCGCCCTTACGCGCGATCAGATTGCCGACTACGTCTCAGCCCTGTTCCTGGTCTACCTGATCCTGATCTTCATCCGGGTGCTGCTCTCGTGGGTCCCGCGGATGCCGTACAACCCGTACCTGCGCGCCGTAGTCGGCTTCGTCGAACAGACCACCGACCCGTTCCTGAATCTGTTCCGGCGCGTCCTGCCGCCGCTCGGCGGGCGCGGCTTCGCCCTCGACCTGAGCCCGATCGTGGCGATCATCCTGCTGCTCGTCGCACAGGCGATCGTCGTCGACCTGATCCGCGGTTGAGCGGGAACGGTCACGGCGCGGCCCGGGCCTGGACCCGGATGCTCGCCGTCTGCGGCCTCGTCGTCGGGCTCGACCAGGCGGCGAAGGGCGCGGTGACCGAGTCGCTCGCGCTCGGCGAGCGTGTCGAGCTCGTGCTCGGCGTCGATCTCGCCCACGTCACCAACCGCGGCATCGCCTTCGGGCTGCTCGACGACGGCCGCGGGCTGGTGCTCGCCGTGACGGGGGTCGCGCTCGGCCTGGTCGTCGCCTGGTTCGCCTCCGACCCCGCGCGTCCCGGGCTCTGGCTCGGAGTCGGGCTGCTCACCGGTGGCGCGCTCGGCAACCTCGCCGACCGGATCCGCGCCGACGCGGTCACCGACTACCTCGACCCGCCGCTGTGGCCGGCGTTCAACCTGGCCGACGTCGCGATCACCGCCGGGGTCGCGGTGATCGTGCTCGCCGCGCTCACCGGCGCAGCCGAGGCAGAGCCGTGACCGGCGCCCTGGAGCCGCGGATCGTCCACCTCGACGAGTGGTTGGCGCTGATCGACAAGCCCGCCGGGCTGGTGGTCCACCCGGCGCCGGGGCACCGCGGCAGGACCCTGGTCGACCTGCTCGGCGGCCTGGCCGGGGGCGGGGAGGAGGCCCGGCCCGGGATCGTCCACCGGCTCGACCGCGACACCTCGGGGCTGATGCTGGTCGCGCGCTCGGACGAGTCGCACCGGCGCCTCTCGGCGATGATCAAGCGGCGCGAGGTGGAGCGTGTCTACCTTGCCCTGGTCGAGGGCCGGCCGCGCTCGCGCGAGGGCACGATCGACGCCCCGCTCGGGCGCGACTACCGAGCCCCCGAGCGCCGTGCCGTCCGCGGCCGCGGCGCCCGCGAGGCGCGCACCCACTTCCGGGTGCTGGAGACGCTCGCCTCCGACTCGCTGGTCGAGGTGCGGCTGGAGACCGGCCGCACCCACCAGATCCGCGCCCACTTCGCCGCCATCGGCCACCCGGTCGCCGGCGACTCCCGCTACGGCCACGCCGGCCGCCACGGCCTCGAGCGCCAGTTCCTGCACAGCGCCCGCCTCGCCCTCACCCACCCGTTCACGGGCGAGCGGCTGGAACTCGGCTCCGAGCTCCCGCCCGACCTGCTCGAAGCCCTAGACTCCGCCGCCGACCGGTAACCGACCCCCTGACGGGCGATCGGGGCCCTGCCCGGCGCGTCTCGACTGAGAGAGCCGGGTCCCCGTAAAGCGGTCAGGGAGACACGACAAGCGAAAAGGGAGCCTCAATTGTCCGAGCCCGGAATCAAGGAGCTGCTGGAGGCCGGCCTTCACTTCGGCCACCAGACCCGCCGCTGGAACCCGCGGATGCGCCGCTACATCTACGGCGAGCGCGACGGGATCCACGTCATCGACCTGTTGCAGACCGAGCACCTGCTCGCCGAGGCGCGGCGGTTCGCCGCCGAGGTCGCCGGCAAGGGCGGCACGGTGCTGTTCGTGGGCACCAAGAAGCAGGCGCGCGACTCGATCCGCTCGTGGGCCGAGCGCTGCGGGATGCCGTACGTCAACCAGCGCTGGCTCGGGGGCCTGTTGACGAACTACCACACGATCTCGGCCCGGATCGACCGCCTGCACGAGCTCAACTCGCTCAAGGAGGGAGGCCAGCTCGGCCTGCTGCCGACCAAGGAGCGGATGTCGATGGAGGCCGAGCTGGAGAAGCTCGAGTACAACCTCGGCGGCGTGCGCGAGATGAAGCGCCTGCCGCAGGCGGCGGTGATCATCGACCTGAAGACCGAGGAGATCGCCGTGCGCGAGGCGGAGCGGCTGCGGATCCCGATCATCGGCCTGGTGGACTCGAACGTCGACCCGGTGCCGATCGACTTCCCCGTCCCCGGCAACGACGACTCGATCCGCTCCTGCGAGCTGGTGATCTCGACCATCGGCGAGGGGATCGAGCAGGCCGCCAACGCCTGGCGCGAGGCCGAGGCCAAGCGCCGGGCCGAGGAGGAGGAGCGACGCCGGGCCGAGGAGGACGAGAAGCGCCGCCGCGAGGCCGAGGAGCAGGCGCGCAAGGAAGCCGAGGAGGCCGCGGCTGCGCAGGCAGCCGCAGCCGAGCCCCAGGCCGCCCCGCCGGCCGGCGGGTCCGGCGAGGGTGCGGGCTGATGGCCGTCACCGCGGCCGACGTGAAGCAGCTCCGCGATCGCACCGGGGCGGCGATGATGGACTGCAAGGCGGCGCTCGAGGAGGCCTCCGGCGACGTCGACCGGGCAATCGAGATCCTGCGGGTGAAGGGGCAGGCGTCGGCGGAGAAGCGCTCGGGCCGGGCGACCGGCGAGGGCCTCGTCGCCTCCTACATCCACGCAAACGGCAAGGTGGGAGTCCTGGTCGAGGTCCAGTGCGAGACCGACTTCGTCGCCCGCAACGAGGACTTCAGGGAGTTCGCCAGCGAGGTCGCGCTCCACATCGCCGGCTCGCCGACCCCGCCCCGCTACGTATCGGCCGAGGAGATCCCCGAGGACGAGCGGGAGGCCGAGCGGCAGATCCACGAGCGCAAGGCGCGCGAGGACGGCAAGCCAGCAGACGTGATCGAGCGGGTGGTCGACGGCCAGCTCGCCAAATGGGCCAAGGAGGTGGCGCTGCTGGACCAGGAGCACATCCGCGGCGATCGCTACGAGGGCAAGACGATCGAGCAGCTTCGCGCCGAGGTCGCCGCGAAGACCGGCGAGAACGTGCGCGTGGCCCGCTTCGCCCGCTTCGCCGTCGGCGAGGAGTAAAGGCCGGCTTACCGCCCGGCGCACCTCTAGAGTTGTTGACGTGTTGGGGGGTCCGACATGAGGGCAGGGGGGACGACCGCGATCGCGTTGGCGGCGCTCTGCGCTGCCTGGGTCGGCGCGCCGGCGAGCGCCGGGGACGCGCCCCGCGCCGACTCGTCGTTCGTCTTCGGCGTCGTCCCCCAGCAGACCGTCGACGAGGAAGACCTGAGCCGGATGGGCGCCGGCGGCGTCGACTCGTTCCGGGCCTGGGTGGGGTGGTCGGCGGTGGAGCTCTCGCCCGGGCAGTTCGGCTGGGGCGGCTACGACTCGCTGTTCGCCGCCGCCGCGCGCCAGGGGGTGACCCCGCTGCCCTACCTCTACGGCACCCCCGAGTGGGCGGCACGTGCCGATGGGCAGGGCTGCAGCGGCTCGGCCTGCATCCCGTTCGCCCCTCGCTCCGACACCACCCGCGCCGCCTACGCCAACTTCGCCGCCCAGGCGGTGCGCCGCTACGGGCCCGGCGGCACCTTCTGGGCCGCAAACCCGCAGCTCCCCTACCACCCGATCCGCTCGTGGCAGATCTGGAACGAGCAGAACCTGCCCGACTACTGGCGGCCCCAGCCCGACGTCAGCTCGTACGCGCTGCTGCTGCGCCCGGCGGCCGCTGCGATCAGGTCGGTCGACCCCGGCGCGGAGATCATCCTCGGCGGCATGTGGGGGCCCCGCAAGGCGCCTCGCAACGTGATCCGCACCACCACATACCTGCGCCAGCTCTACGGCGAGCCGGGCGCGCGGGACAGCTTCGACGCCTTCGGCGTCCATCCCTACGACCCCCAGCTGCGCGGGGTGATCCGGCAGATCCGCAGGCTGCGCTTCGTCGCGAGCCGCCACGGCGACGCCGGTGTCGACATCTGGGTGACCGAGCTCGGGTGGGCATCCAAGGGGCCCAGGCGCGAGCCGCTGGTCAAGGACAAGCGCGAGCAGGCGCGGCTGCTGCGCGGCGCCTACCGCAAGCTCATGCGCCGCAGCGGCGCCTGGAACGTCCGCGGCGTCTACTGGTACGCGTGGCGCGACACACCGCGCCACCAAGCGATCTGCGACTGGTGCCCGTGGGCGGGGCTGCACTCGGTCGGCGGGGCCGCGAAGCCCGCTTGGCGCAATCTCAGCGCCCTCGCCCGCAGATAGGGTTGCTCGCGTGAGCTCCGATCCCGTGTTCAAGCGGGTGCTGCTGAAGCTCTCGGGCGAGGCGCTGATGGGCCAGCTCGAGTACGGCACCGACGGCGAGCGGGTAGAGGTGATCGCGCGCCAGATCCATGAGGTGAGCGGCCGCGGGGTTGAGATCGCGGTCGTCGTCGGGGCCGGCAACATCTACCGCGGGCTCGCGGGGGCGGCCGAGGGCATGGACCGCGCGACCGCTGACTACATGGGGATGCTGGCGACGGTGCTCAACGCCCTCACCCTCCAGGACGCGCTGGAGAAGCTCGGCGCGCACACCCGGGTGCTCTCGGCGATCGCGGTGACCGAGGTCGCCGAGCCGTACATCCGCCGGCGCGCAATCCGCCACCTGGAGAAGGGGCGGGTCGTGATCTTCGCCGCCGGCACCGGCAACCCGTTCTTCACCACCGACACCGCGGCGGCGCTGCGCGCGCTGGAGATTCACGCTGAGGCGATCCTGATGGCGAAGCACGGGGTGGAGGGTGTCTACGACGCGGACCCCTCCCGGGTGCCCAATGCCAAGTTCCTGCCCGAGATCACCCACCGCGAGGCGATCGAGCGCGGCCTGCGGGTGATGGACTCCACTGCGCTCTCGCTGTGCATGGACAACGAGCTTCCGATCCACGTCTTCAACATGGCGGACGAACGCAACATAGATAGGATCGTCCGAGGCGAGCGGGTGGGGACGATCGTGGCTAACCGCAATGGCTGAACTCATTGATGAGCTGCTCGACGACGCCGAGGAGAGGATGGGCAAGTCGGTCGAGACCTGCCGTCACGAGCTGGCCACGGTGCGCACCGGGCGCGCCTCCCCACACCTGCTCGACCGGCTCATGGTCGACTACTACGGCGCCGAGTCCCCGATCAAGCAGCTCGCCCAGGTGGCGGCGACCGACGCGCGGCTGCTCACCCTGACTCCCTACGACAAGAACACGATCGGCACGATCGAGAAGGCGATCCTCGAGTCCGACCTCGGGTTGACCCCGAACAACGACGGCAACGTGATCAGGCTTCAGATCCCCGAGCTCAATGAGGAGCGCCGCCGCGAGCTGGTCAAGGTCGTCCACGGGGTCGCCGAGGAGGGCCGGGTGGCGGTGCGCAACATCCGCCGCGACGTCATTGGAGACCTGCGGGAGCTGAAGAAGGAGGGCGAGGCGGGCGCCGACGACGAGCACCGCGCCGAGACGCGGCTGCAGAAGGTCACCGATGGCGCCGTCGGCGAGATCGACGAGCTGCTCAAGGCGAAAGAGGAAGAGATCCTCGAGGTGTGAGCACCCAGGGCTCGAGGCCGCGCTACGTCGCCATCATCACCGACGGAAACGGTCGCTGGGCGCAGCAGCGTGGACTGCCGCCGATCGAGGGACACCGGGCCGGCGCCGACGTGGTCAAGGAGCGGCTCCGCGACGCGGTCGAGCTGGGGATCGAGGAGCTGACGGTGTTCTCGTTCTCGACCGAGAACTGGCAGCGCCCGCGGACCGAGGTCGAGCGGCTGATGGCGATGTTCGCCGAGCGCATCGACCGCGAGACCCCGGAGCTGGACGCCGAGGGGGTGCGGATGCGGTTCATCGGCCGGCGCGAGGGGGTGGATGCCACGCTGGTCGAGCGCATGGATTGGGCCGAGGGAGTGACAGCGCAGAACGAGCGGATCACGCTCTTCGTCGCCTTCAACTACGGCGGCCGGGCCGAGCTCGTCGACGCGGCCCGAGCCTACGCCGGAGAGGGCGATTCCGGGGAGGATCTTCGCCCCCACCTCTACGCCCCCGAGATGCACGACCCCGACCTCCTCATCCGCACCAGCGGCGAGCAGCGGATCTCGAACTTCCTGCTCTGGCAGTGCGCCTACTCCGAGCTCGTCTTTCGCGACGAGCTCTGGCCGGACTTCGACCGCGAGGCGTTCGAGGCGGCGCTCGACGAGTACGAGCGCCGCCAGCGGCGCTTCGGGGGGCGCTGACGGTGGAGGGGTCGAGCCCGTTCGACGCCGAGCTCGCGCGCGCGCCGCGGCAGCCTCCACCGCGACGGCCGCGCTCGGAGACCATCGCCCGGGTCGCCTGGGCCCTGCCGTGGATCGTGATCGCGGTGACGATCGTGGTCGTGGGCGGGGCGCTGTTCGCCGCCGCGATGATCGCCTTCGCCGCGATCGGGCTCGCCGAGTTCTTCCGCATGACCCGGGACGCGCGCCCGTTCGTCGCCGTCGCGATGATCGCCGCGGCCGGGATGATGATCGCCGCCTACTACGGCACCCACTTCCAGATCGTGCTCGTCGCGGCCGCCTCCTTCCCGCTCATGTTCGCCGCGGCGATCGCCCGGCCCGAGCGCGGGCGGGTGACCCTGGCGATGGCGGTGACCGTGTTCGGGGTCGTCTGGATCGCGGTCCCATTCGCCCACGCGGTGCTCCTGCGTGAGCTGCCCGACCACGGGGCGGGGCTGCTGGTCGACGTGCTCGTGGCCACCTTCGTCGCCGACACCGCCGCGTACGCGGGCGGGCGCATGTTCGGCCGCCACCACTTCGCCCCGGCGCTCTCGCCGGGAAAGACCGTCGAGGGAGTCGCCTTCGGCCTCGTCGGGGGCACGATGGGCTTCTGGTTCGCGGGGCTCTACCAGGACTGGCTGCCGGGACTCGACGCCCTGCTGATGGGGATGTGCGTCGCCGCCCTGGCGCCGGTGGGCGACCTGTTCGAGTCGATGGTCAAGCGCGACGTCGGGGTCAAGGACTCCGGCAACGCCTTCGGCCCCCACGGCGGCTTCCTCGACCGCCTCGACGCGGTCCTGTTCACAGTCGTCGCGGGCTACTACCTCGCGGTCGCGTTCGTCTACTGAGCAAGGGTCTCGCGGACGAAGTCCAAGTCCTTGTCGAGGATCGCGCGGGGACCAGGCGTCTCGACGACGATCGGAGCGCCCGCGGCGGCCCCGGCGCGGATCATCGCGCGGAGGGCCTCGGTGTCCATCTTGCCCGTGCCCAGGCTGGTGTGGCGATCCGCGCCGGTTCCGGGCGGGTCGCGCGAGTCGTTCGCGTGCAGGAGGTCCAGGCGGCCGGTGATCGCCAGCGCCCGCTCGACCGCGTCCGACAGCTCCTCGCCGGCTGCGTGCGCGTGGCAGGTGTCGAAGCAGAAACCGAGCGGGATCGCGCCGTCGTAGCCCGAGACCGCCTCCCAGAGACGCGCGAGCGCGTCGAAGCGCCGCGCGACCGCGTGGTCGCCGCCCGCCGTGTTCTCGAGCAGCACAGGGACCTCGGACTCGAGCATCTCAAGCGTCCGCGGCCAGCGCCCGACGCCCGCCTCGATCCCGTCCTCGGCGTGCCCGGGATGGACCACCACCGCGGCCGCGCCGATGGCGCCGGCCGCGTCGCAGGTCTGCTGGAGGATCTTGCGCGACCCGTAGCGGACGTTGTTGCGCGGCGAGCAGACGTTGATCAGGTAGGGCGCGTGCACGTAGATGTCGATCTCGCTGCGCCGGAGCTCCTGCGCGTCGCGGCGCTCGGGCGGCTTCTTCCACGACTGCGGCGCCGAGAGGAAGACCTGCACGCAGTCCGCCCGGAGCTCGGCCGCCGCCGCGAGCGGATCGCTGCGCCTGACGTGGGCACCGAGGGGGACCGAGACCATGCGCCCGAGCATATGCCGACAACGGTTGACGAGTTGAGGGGTCCATGGACCCCCTGACTGCGCAATCGCGGCGATTGAGGCAGGGCTAAGGGCCGCCGCTACCCTGATCGAGTGGCCAAGCGGGTCCTGATCCTCGGCTCCACGGGCTCGATCGGCGAGCAGGCGCTCGACGTGATCGCGAACTCCGACGAGCTCGAGATCGCCGGCCTCTCTGCGGGCGGCAACTGGGAGCGCCTTGCGGCACAGGCGAGCGCCACGGGCGCCCCCCTGCTTGCCCTCGCCGACCCGGAGGCGGCCGCCAGCGCCGAGGCGCACACCGACCACGCCCGCGTCCTGACCGGCGACGAGGGCATCCGCACCCTGATCGCCGCCAGCGAGCCCGACCTCGTCCTCAACGCCATCGTCGGCACCGCCGGGCTCGGCCCGACGATCGTGGCGCTCACCGAGGGCATCGACGTGGCGCTCGCCAACAAGGAGAGCCTGGTCGTCGGCGGCGAGCTGATCACCGCCCTCGCCGAGGCGACCGAGTCGCGGATCCTGCCGGTCGACTCCGAGCACGCGGCGCTCCACCAGCTCCTTCGCGCCGAGGGCCCGGGGACGATCGAGCGGCTGGTGCTGACCGCCTCCGGCGGCCCCTTCCGAGGGCGCTCCGACCTCGCTGGAGTGACGGTCGAGGACGCCCTCGCCCACCCCACCTGGGAGATGGGCGGCCGGATCACGATCGACTCCGCGACCCTCCTCAACAAGGGCCTAGAGGTGATCGAGGCCCATCACCTGTTCGGCGTCCCGTACGAGCGGATCGAGGTCGTCGTGCACCCACAGTCGATCGTCCACGCCCTGGTCGAGCTCAACGACGGCGCTCAGCTCGCACATCTCGGGCTGCCGGACATGCGGGTGCCGATCTCCTACGCGCTGCACCTCCCCGGGCGGGCCGACGTCACCGTGCCCCGCCTCGATCTCGCCGAGGTCGGCCAGCTCAGCTTCGAGCCGCCCGACACCGGCGCGTTCCCATGCCTGCGCCTCGCCCGCGAGGCGGGCGTTGCCGGCGGCACCGCGCCCTGCGTGCTCAACGCGGCCGACGAGGTTGCGGTCGGCGAGTTCCTCGGCGGGCGGATCCCGTTCACCGCGATCCCGGAGGTGATCGCCGGGGCGCTGGAGGCGGTCGAGCCGCAGCCGGTGACCCACTTCGAGGACCTCTACGCGGCCGACGCCCGCGCCCGCGAGGTCGCGACCGAGCTGACCACGAGGGCCAGAGCCCCAGGATGAGCTGGGTCCTCGCGTTCGCCGGGTTCGCGGCGCTGATCATCCTGCACGAGGCCGGCCACTTCGCCGTCGCGAAGGCGGTCGGGATGCGGGTCGAGCGCTTCTTCCTCTTCTTCCCGCCGAAGCTCGCGTCCTTCAAGCGCGGCGAGACCGAGTACGGGATCGGCGCGGTCCCGCTCGGGGGCTTCGTGAAGATCAGCGGCATGAACCCCGACGAGGACCTTCCCGACGAGGTTCGCACCCGCGCCTACTACGGCCAGCCTGTCTGGAAGCGGGTCGTCGTCATCGCCGCCGGCCCGGTGGTGAACCTGCTGATCGCCTTCGTGCTGCTCTTCTTCCTCGCCTTCGGGATCGAGGAACCGACCACGTCGGTGAGCGAGATCGAGACTGGATCGCCGGCGGCGGCCAAGCTCGAGCCCGGGGACATGATCGTCTCGGTCGACGGCGTTTCCGGCGATCAGGAGCAGATCGCCCGCCAGCTCGACACCCACGATTGCGCCGGCGAGCGGATGGACGGCTGCCGGGCCGATGCCCCGGCCGAGGTGAGGGTGATCCGCGACGGCGAGCCGCTGACGCTACCGATCCGGCCGCAGTTCGACGGCGAGCTCGAGCGGATGCGGCTCGGGTTCGCCTACGGGACCGCGCCGCTTGACCCGTCCGGCTCCGAGGCGGCGACCAGGTCGGTCGACTTCATGTGGCTGGTCACCAGCGAGACCGTGAAGGTGATCGCGCGCATCTTCGACCCCGAGCAGCGCGAGCAGATCTCGGGCGTGGTCGGCAGCTACGAGTTCACGCGCCAGGCGATCGACTTCGACTCCCGCCGCGCGCTCACCCTGCTCGCGGTGATCAGCCTCTCGCTGGCGGTGATCAACCTGTTCCCGTTCCTGCCGCTCGACGGCGGCCACATCTTCTGGGCGATCGTCGAGAAGGTGCGCGGCAAGCCGGTCCCGTTCAGCGTCATGGAGCGTGCCGGGGTGCTCGGCTTCATGCTGGTGCTGGTCCTGTTCGTGATCGGCCTCTCGAACGACATCGACCGATTGACCGGCGAGGGCTTCGACGTGCGCTAACGCCTCGGTGCAGGCGATAGGCTTCGTCGTGGGATGGAGGCAACCACGGGCGTCGCCGAGCGATCCGCGAGCGGGGGTCCCGGCAAGGAGCTGTTCGCGCAGAACCTGCCGCTCGCGTTCCAGGCGACGGTCGAGCGCCTGGGCGACGACCCGGCGATCGTCTGGTACGAGGGCGACGAGGAGCGCTCGGCGTCCTGGAGCGAGGTCCGCGACCGGGTGGTGCGCATCGCCGGCGGCCTGGCGAAGCTCGGACTCGAGAAGGGCGACACGGTCGCGATCATGCTCAACAACCGGCCCGAGTTCGTCCCCATCGACCTCGCCGCCGTCTCGCTCGGCGGGGTGCCGTTCTCGATCTACCAGACCTCCTCGCCGGAGCAGATCCAATACGTCGTCGGCGACGCCGGGGCGAAGATCGCGATCGTAGAGAGAGCCTTCCTCGACGTCTTCTCCCAGGCGCGCAAGGAGCTGCCGTCGGTCGAGCACCTGATCGTCGTCGACGGCGACGGCGGCGATCACACGCTCGCCGAGCTCGAGGAGATGGACCCCGAGATCGACCTCGGGCCGTCGGTGGAAGCGGTCGAGCCCGACGATCTGTTGACCCTGATCTACACCTCCGGCACCACCGGCCCCCCGAAGGGCGTCCAGCTCTCGCACCGAAACCTGATGTGCCTGGTCGCCGGCGTCGACGGCATGATCAACATGCCCGACCGCGGCGGCAAGGTGATCTCATGGCTGCCGACCGCACACATCGCCGATCGCGGCGCGAACTACTACCTGGCCGTGATGCTCGGGGCGTCGATCACCATCTGCTCCGATCCGCGAACGATCATCGGGTTTCTGCCCAAGGTCCGGCCGACGTTCTTCTTCGCTGTGCCCCGAATCTGGGAGAAGCTGAAGGCGGGGCTCGAGGCCAAGCTGGCGGCGATACCCGGAGAGGAGGGCGAGCAGGCTCGGCAGGGCCTCGAGGCGGCGATCCAGAAGGTCCGGCTCGAGCAGGCTGGCGAGGACGTGCCCGAGCAGCTCGCGGCGGGAGTGGCTGCGGCCGACGAGGCGCTGTTCTCCCAGCTGCGGGCGTCGCTCGGCCTCGACGAAGTGGTGTCGGTGAACGTCGGCGCCGCACCGACTCCGCTCGAGGTGCTTGAGTTCTTCCACGCGATCGGGATCAGAATCGGCGAGCTCTGGGGGATGTCGGAGACCTGTGGAGTCGTGACCCTCAATCCTCCAGAGAGGGTCAAGTTGGGCACGGTCGGCCCGCCGATGCCCGGCTGGGAGGTACGGCTCGCCGGTGACGGCGAGATCCTGGTCAAGGGCGACGCGAACATGGTCGGCTACCGCAACCAGCCGGAGCAGACGGCTGAGACGATCGATCCCGATGGCTGGCTTGCGACCGGCGACATCGGCGAGCTCGATGAGGACGGCTACCTGAAGATCGTCGACCGCAAGAAGGAGCTGATCATCAACGCCGCCGGAAAGAACATGTCACCGGCGAACATCGAGTCGCACCTGAAGGCGGCCAGCCCGCTGATCGGACAGGCGATCGCGATCGGCGATCGCCGCCCCTACAACGTGGCGCTGATCGTCCTCGACCCCGACTTCGCCCCGGTCTGGGCCCAGCAGAACGGCCTCGAGGGAAAGCCGATCGAGGAGCTAGCCGGCGAGCAAGGGCTGACGGCCGCAGTCCAGGCGGGCGTCGACGAGGCGAACGCGAAGCTGTCGCGGGTCGAGCAGATCAAGAAGTTCAAGGTCCTGCCGACCGAGTGGGCGCCGGGCGGCGACGAGCTGACGCCGACGATGAAGCTCAAGCGCAAGCCAATCGCAGAGAAGTACGCGGGCGAGATCGACGCCCTGTACGCGGACTGAGGCGAGTCATATAGATTTCACGGCCGCTGTGCGCGCCCTGTGCGCCGCCCCAGCGGCGTTGGCGATGATCGCCCTTCTCGGCACGCCGGTCCATGCCTCGGCCGCGTCGAGCCCCGGGCTGTCGATCGGCGTCGTCCCGCAGGCCGAGCTGGGGCAGGAGGACTTCCGGACCATGGGCGCTGGAGGCATCGACTCGGCCCGGTTGATCGTCTCGTGGGCGAAGGTGGAGAGGAGCCCCGGCTCCTATCAGTGGTCCGAGATCGACCGGCTGGTCGCGCTCGCAAGCCGCGCGGGGATCACTCCGCTCGCCCTGCTCTACGGCACCCCCCGCTGGGTCGTCGAGGACGGCGTGCGCCGGTGCGAGCCAGCCGCCTGCGCAACCCTGGGGCCGGTCTCGGCGAGCGCCACCGAGCGGTTCGCGCGCTTTGCCGGGGCGGCCGCGGCCCGTTACGGGCCTCGGGGCGCGTTCTGGTTGTTTC
Source organism: Solirubrobacterales bacterium (assembly GCA_050697155.1). GTDB lineage: Bacteria > Actinomycetota > Thermoleophilia > Solirubrobacterales > 70-9 > JBOGZD01. The sequence goes on from JBOGZD010000035.1 coordinate 21,331, forward strand.
GCCCCGACCTGCCGAAGCTCCCGATCCGCGCCTGGGAGATCTGGAACGAGCCCAACTCGCCCGCGTTCTTCGGGCCCCAGGTCGACCCGGGTGCCTACGGGGCGCTTTTGAGCGGGGCGGCCGCCCGGATCCACGCCGTCGACGCGGGCGCCGAGGTGCTCGTCGGCGGGCTTGCCACCCAGCGGTTCTCCTCTCGCGGCACGACCGCTCCGCTGCGCTACCTGCGCGAGCTGGTGCGCGACCCGAATGCCGTCGGGGCATTCGACGGCGTGGCGATCCATCCCTACGCCGGCGGCGCGGCCGGCGTCCTGCGCCGGGTTCGAGCGGTCCGCGAGCTCCTCGACGACGCCGGGCTGAGCGGGAGGGGGCTCTGGGTGACGGAATCGGGCTGGGCCTCGAGCGGAAATCGCCGTCATCCCCTGGTCGCGCGCGAGCGGGGCCAGGCGAGATTGCTGCGCCGGGTCTTCCGCCGATTCGCACACCGAGCCCAGCGTTGGAATCTGCGCGCGGCTTACTGGTACTCGTGGCGCGACACCCCGCGCGAGCAGGCGGTCTGTCGCTGGTGTGCCGGGACCGGCCTGCTGCGGGCCGACTGGCGCCCGAAGCGCGCCTGGCGGCAGCTCAGCGCGCTCGCACGGCCAAAGGCGCCTCAGGTGGAGTGAGCGCCCTATCCTTGCCTCGATGGCCTCGAGGCGCCAGATATTCGTTGGCGGGGTGCCGATCGGCGGGGGTGCGCCGGTCGCCGTGCAGACGATGACCAAGACCGAGACCGCCAACCTCGGGGCGACGATGGAGCAGATCCACAAGGTTGCCGATGCGGGGGCGGACCTGGTCCGGGTGGCGGTCCCGCGCGACGACGACGTGGTCGCCCTGCGGACGATCGTCAAGGAGTCGCCGATCCCGGTGATCGCCGACATCCACTTCAACCACACCCTGGCGCTGAAGGCGATCGACGCCGGTGCCCACTGCATTCGCCTCAACCCGGGCAACATTGGCGGGCGCGAGAAGGTCGCGGAGGTCGCCGAGCGCGCGACCGCGGCCGAGGTGCCGATGCGGATCGGGGTCAACTCCGGCTCGCTGCCCAAGCACCTGCACGAACTCGAGCGTCAGAACCCGGTCGAGGCGCTGGTGGCCGCCGCGGTCGAGTTCGTCGAGCTGATGGAGTCGCTCGACTTCGAGAGCTTCAAGGTCTCGATCAAGTCGACCAACGTGCCGAACACGATCGCCGCCAACCGGCTGCTGGCGGAGAAGATCCCGTATCCGATCCATCTCGGGATCACCGAGGCGGGGACGAAGTGGTCGGGGTCGCTGAAGTCGGCGGTTGGCCTGGGCACGCTGCTCGCCGACGGGGTGGGGGACACGATCCGGATCTCTCTGTCCACCTTCCACGCCGAGGAGGAGGTCAAGGTTGCCTGGGAGATCCTCAAGGCGCTTCACATCCGCGAGCGCGGGCCGGTGCTGATCGCCTGCCCCACCTGTGGCCGCCTGCAGTTCGACATGGACTCGGTCGTCGCTGAGATCGAGCAACGTCTCGAGGCCTACGCCGAGCCGATCGAGGTCGCCGTGCTCGGCTGTGCGGTGAACGGGATCGGCGAGGCCTCCCACGCGGACTTCGGCATCACCGGCGCCAAGAACGAGGGCCTGATCTTCGCCCACGGAAAGCCTCTGCGAAAGGTCCCCCAGGGCGAGCTCGTCGACGCCCTGTTCGCCGAGATCGACAAGTCGCTCGATCGCGGCACGGTCGAGGTCGACGAAGCGAAGGCCACTGAGGGGGCGAAGTGGCTTGCGAGGATCGAGGAGGAGAACGCCGACGAGCTCACCCCGGAGCGAATCGCCCAGATGGAGGCCGCCAAGGCCCGTGAGGAGGGCAACGACGTGACCGCCGAGCCATTCCTGAAGCCGGTCAGGCGAGAGCGTCCAACGCTAGACGAGGACGCCTCGCCGACCGCCGGGCGCCGCTTCACCCGCGCCTGAGTTCCTGACGGCTGCGAGCATCCCGCGTCGTGTCGAATGATCGACGCGACTTGAGCCGCCGCGAGCTGCTCCTGCTCGCACTCGGCGCCTGCGCGCTGAGCGTGGTCATGCACTGGCCGCTCGTTCTCCACCTCGGCGAGACGATCCCGAAGGACCTCGGCGACCCGCTGCCGCAGTCGTGGCAGGTCGCCTGGGGCGGGTACGCCCTCGCCCACCAGCCGTTCGATTTCTTCCAGTCGAACCAGTTCTGGCCGTTCGATGACACGCTGGCGTTCTCGGACGCGCTGATCGGCTATGCGCCCGCCGGCCTGATCGGATCGGGGCCCGACGCCGCCGTCTTCCGTTACGACCTCCTGTTCCTGTTCGCCTATGCCCTCAGCTTCGTCGGGGCCTATCTGCTCACGCGCGAGCTCGGCCTCGGGCCGGCAGGAGCGGCAGTGGCCGGAGCGGCGTTCGCGTTCGCCCCGTTCAGGCTCGAGCACGACGGCCACCTCCACGTGGTCTCCAGTGGAGGCATCCCGCTCGCGTTCGCGTTCGGGGTGCGCGGCTACCGACTGCGACGCCCCGGCTGGGTGGTCGCGGCGTTTGTCGTTGCCGCCTGGCAGTTCTCGCTCGGGCCGACCCTCGGCCTCCCGCTGATCTACCTCCTGGCGCTGCTTGGCGTGATCGCCTTGTGCGCCTGGGTCGGTCGTGGCCGCCCGGGGCTCGACCGACGGCTGGTCGTCGCCACGGCGGCCGGTGTGGCGCTGCTCGTCGCCGTGGTCAGCCTGATCGCGCTCCCATACCTTCGAGTCGCCGAGGAGCATCCGGAGGCGGAGCGATTGCCCGCAACCGTCGAGGCGTACTCGGGTCCGATGAGCGCCTTCGTCGTCGCGTCCGGAGAGAACCTGATCTGGGCCGACGCGTCGACGGGCCTGCGAGACGACCACGAGAACTTCCAGGAGGTGGCCCTGTTCCCCGGCGTTGCGATCCTGGTGCTGGCGATCACCGGGCTGATCTCCGGCGTACTGCGGCGACCGCTTCGCATCGGACTGGGCGCGGGGGTCGCCGTGGCGTCGATCCTGGCGCTCGGCTTCCAGGAGCGCGACGGGCTGCTGTGGCCATACCGGATCGCATACGAGGTCCTGCCGGGCTGGGATGGGATGCGAACGCCGGGGCGGCTGTTCACCTTCGCGACGCTCGGCCTGGCCGTGCTCGCGGGCGCCGGCGCCGCGGCCGCGTGGCGGGCGGCGCGCGAGCGTGCGGGAC
>JBOGZD010000036.1:0-23972 GCA_050697155.1 Solirubrobacterales bacterium
GCCTGGCCGACACACTGCGGGCGTGGCTCGACCACCATGGCGAGGTCGCCAAGGTGGCCTCCGAGCTCCACGTGCATCCGCAGACCGTCCGCTACCGGCTCGGCCGCCTCCGCGAGCGCTTCGGCGACGCGCTGGACGACCCCGCGGCGCGGTTCGAGCTCAGCCTCGCGCTGCGCGCCCGCCAGACTGAGAACCGGCCAGCCGGGTAGCAGAGTTCCGAGAGGAAAGGAGGACCGACGCGATGGCGACAGTTGCGAGCAGGATGGACATCATGGCCGAGGGCAGCCGCGAGAAGCGCGACGAGATCATCGAGCTGCTGAAGAAGGCCTACTGGATGGAGATCGAGACGGTGATGAGCTACATCGCCAACTCGGTCAACCCCGACGGCGTCCGCGCCCAGGAGGTAAAGGAGTCGCTCGAGCAGGACGTCCAGGAGGAGCTCGGGCACGCGCAGCAGTTCGCCGAGCGGATCAAGGAGCTCTACGGCGTCGTCCCCGGCTCGGAGGGCTTTGCCGCCGAGCAGTCGTACCTCCAGCCGCCCGACGACCAGGTCGACATCGTCCACGTGATCCGCGGCGTGATCGCCGCCGAGCAGGGCGCGATCGAGCACTACAGCCACATCGTCGAGGTCACCGACGAGGTCGACCCGGTGACCAACGACATGGTGATCGAGATCCTCCACGACGAGCAGGGCCACCTGCGCCTGTTCGAGGGCTTCCTGCGCGAGTACGAGGCGCTGGGGCTGGCGTAGGCGGGCCGAGCGGCGAAAGTCCGGGCCGGGGCGGGGTGCGGGCGCCTAGTAGAGGCACCCAGGGCAGCAAACCGAGGCGCGCCCTCGGCCGGGGCGGTCGTCCGCGGGCCGGGTTGGCGGTTTAGTCGCGCATAGCGAGAAGAAAGCGCCACCCCGAGGGCCCGCGCGGCCCGGATCACCGGCGGTTGGGGAATAAGGGGCCGTATATGACCCCCGATCCCCCAAACGCCTCGTTGGGGCCGGCGTTACCGCCCCGGATCGGCCGCGCCGACACGCACCCCGACCCCGATGCGTTCGCCCTCGGTGCCACTAGCGGACGCATGCGTCACGCAAGCGCAACGGACTCACGCCACGACGCCGACGATGCACCGACGGACCGCGAAGCGGCCCGCAGCCGCCGGTCTACGCCGTGACCCGCTCCGCCAGCCCGCCGGCGCGCTCGGCGTCCAGGGGGCGGCCGAGGGCCTCCCATGCCGCGCGCGCCTCGGCGAGCAGCCGCTCGCGCTCGGAAGCGTCGGGCGCGGTCGCGCCACGCGCCTCGAGGCTGGCGGCGCCCCCGACCGGGTAGCGGAGGCGGTTGGCGAGGCTGGCGGCCTCGTCGGCGACCTCGCGCGCCTGCGCCTCCTTGCCCGACAGGGCGAGGTTGACGGCCCGCGCGGCGGTCGCCTCGAGTGACTGGGCGATGAGGCCGGCGCGCTCGCAGAGGTCGAGCGCGCGGGCGATCGCCTGGTCGGCGTCGGCGTGGTCGCCGCGGTCACGCAGGGTCGCCGCGAGCCAGAAGAGCGATTGGAAGGCGACCTCCGAGCGACCGACCTGGTCGGCCATCTCGAACGCCCGCTCGAGCTCCTCGCCCGCGGCATCGAGCTCCCCGGCGCGCCACTGCTGGATGCCGTGCATCAGCGTCGGGAAGCAGAGCTTGCCCTGGAGCCCCTCGCGCTCGGCGAGCTCGGCGGAGGCGTCGGTCTGGCGCTCGACCTCGGCCCAGTCCGCGCGGTGGACGGCGAGCTGGGCGAGGGCGGCGTAGAGCTCGACCTGCGACGGCAGGTCGCCGGTCTGCTGGGCGAGCTCGAGCGCCTCGCCGTAGGCGCGGCCCGCTCCCTCGTAGTCGGCCTCGGAGACCTCGAGGTGGTAGCCGAGGGCGAGCAGCGCCCTGACCGCCTCGCCTGGGTCGGTCTCGCGGGCGAGCTCGACCGAGCGCTCGAGGTTCTCCCGGGCTCGCTCGGCGTCGCCGATGCGCCCGAACACCCGGCCAAAGATCCCGTGGGCGCGGCTTGCCGCCGCCGCTTCGCCGAGCCGCTCGGCGAGCCGCAGCGCCTTCTCCGACGCGTAGATCGCGAGCATGTTGTCGCCGGTGTGCATGTAGAGCGACGCCGCCTCCTCATAGAGGCGCACCAGCTCCAGCGACGGCGGGCCGTCCTTGAGCAGGTCGATGCCCCGCTGGTAGTGCTCGATCGAGCCCTCGCGATCCCCCTTGTGCCAGAGCCCCGCGCCGATCTTGCGGTGCAGGTCGCCGACCCGGGCGAGGTCCTCCTCGCGCCTGTGGTGCTTCATGCACTCCTCCCAGGCCTCGACCGAGCGGTCGACCCGCCCGAGCCGCAGCGCGACGTCGCCGAGCTTCTCGGCGATCCGGGCCCTGCTGGCGGGATCGAGCGCCCGGCGCAGCGCCAGCGCTGCCTCGTAGTGTCCGAACGCCTCCTGGTTCGAATACAGCGCCGCGGAGGAGTCGCCGGCGGACTCGAGCGCGTCGAGGGCCCGGGCGTCGATCCGCTCGAGCTCTGCCGGCTCCAGGTCGGCGCCGTCGCCGAGCGCCGCGGCGCGGCCGAGGTGGTCGGCGACCATCGCGACCACGCCCTCGGAGCGGTCGGCGGCGCGCTCCTCGATGAAGGTGCCCACCGAGGCGTGCTTGCGCGCGCGCACCGCCTTCGGCAGAGTCGAGTAGGCGACGTCGCGGATCAGCACGTGCTTGAAGGCGTACTCGCGCTCGCCCGCGAGCCGGCTGCCGGCGGTGGGGACGATCAGGTCCTTCTCCTGCAGCGCGCTCAACGCGCCGGCAAGCCCGATCCCCTCCTCGGCGGCGACCCCGGCGAGTGAGCCCTCCCAGAACGTCTGGCCGACCACCGACGCGTGCTGGAGCACGCGTCGCTCGGGCCGCGGCAGCGAGTCGAGCCGTGCGGCGAGCACCGAGTGCACTGTCTCGGGCAGCGCCTCGGGGTCGCCCCCCTCCTCGAGGATCCGGTTGACCATCTCCTCGGCGAACAGGGGATTTCCCCCCGAGCGCTCGGCGACCTGGGTGGCGAGCTGCTCGCCGTTGCCGCCGCCGGCTGCCGGCAGCAGCGCGGTGACCAGCTCGAGCGTGTGCTCTTGGGCGAGCGGCTCGAGGGTGATCGTGGTCGCGTTCAGCCGGCCGCCGCCCCAACCCGGCCTGCGGTCGAGCAGCTCGTCGCGAGCCATGCAGAGGAGCAGCGCGGGGCCGCGCACCCAGCGCGCCAGGTACTCGATCAGGTCGAGCATCCCCTCGTCTGCCCAGTGGATGTCCTCGACCGCGAGCACCAGCGGGTGCTGGCGGCTCGCCGCCTCGACCAGCGAGCGCACTGCCGAGAAGAGCCGATCGCGCATCTGCTGGGCGTCCTCGGCGTCACCCGACAGGCGGGCGTCGCCGTCGGCGGACCCGGGCGGCTCGATGCCGAGCGGCCGCCCGACGATCGCCGCGAGGCGCTCCGGCGACTCCTCGGTGTCGGCGTCGGAGACCAGCCGGGCGATGCCGCGCTCGAGCTTGCGCCAGGCGGCCTCGGCGTCGTCGGTGTCGGCGATCTCGAACTGGCCCCTGACGACCTCGCCGAGCGCCCAATAGGCGAGTCCGGCGCCATAGGCGGGGCAGCTGCCGAGCCGGATGGCGACGTTCGGGTCGCGCTCGACCACCTCGTGGCCGAGCTCTCGCAGAAGCCGCGTCTTGCCAACCCCCGCCTGGCCGATCACGGTGACCAGGTGAGGGCGGCTCTCGTGCGTGACCCGCTCGTACAGAGAGTGCAGCAGCTCGGCCTCGTCCTCGCGGCCGATCAGCGGGGTGGAGGGGCGCGACGCGCGTGCGGCCCGGCCGCCGATCACCGCCCGTACCGCCTCCCAGGCCGGCACCGGCTCGGACTTGCCCTTGAGCTCGAGGGGCTCGAGCTCGACGTATTCGATCGCGCCGCGCGTGAGCCGGTGGGTGACCTCGCCGACGGTCACTGTGCCCGGTTTCGCGGCGCTCTGCAGCCGTGAGGCGACGTTGACGGGGTCGCCGATCACCGTGTAGCCGTCGCCGACGCGACCCGCGAGCACCTCGCCGGAGTTGATCCCGACCCGCAGCGAGAAGCTGGCGCCGAGGTCGGCGGCGATGCGATCGTTGATCTCCTCCATCGCCGCCTGCATCGCCAGGCCGGCGCGGACGGCGCGCTCGGGGTCGTCCTCGTGCGAGACCGGCGCCCCGAAGACGCCCATCACGTTGTCGCCGATGTACTTGTCGACGGTGCCGCCGTAGCCCTCGACCTCCTCGCCGAGCCGGCGCAGGGCGCGGTCGATCAGCGTCTTCATCCGTTCGGGGTCGACCCGTTCGGAGACGGCGGTGTAGCCGGAGAGGTCGGCGAAGATCACCGTTGCCTTGCGCCGCTCCTCGGGCGGCGGCTCCTCGGGCGCCGGCGGGGTCGGCGCCGGGGCGGTCGCGGTCGCCAGCTCGGCGCCGCAGCCGATGCAGAAGCGGGCCTCGGGCGGGTTCTCGGCGTCGCAGCTGGGGCAGCGCCGCGCGAACGCCGTGCCGCAGGCCATGCAGAACTTCGCCCCCTCGGGGTTCTCGGTACCGCAGCTGGGACAAACCCCCACAGGCAGATTTTACGCGGCGACAGCTAGTCGATCGGGATGTCCTCGACCCGCGGGCCGCCCCGTGCGCCCTGCGCCTCGTCGAGTCGCTCGAGGTAGTGGTCGATCATCGTCCGCATCGTCAGCAGCGCCTCGCGCTGCACCGAGTGCCACTGGCCCCGCAGCTCGGGCGAGGCCGTGGAGCGCAGGACCTCGGCGCCGCGGCAGATCGGGCAGAGCTCAACGCATTGCGGCTGGTCTTCGCGCTCCACCGTCATCGGAGTACTCGTGCCGCACTCTCGAAGCTCACTTCGAGCGAGCCGTCCTCGAGCCGGGCGCCGGTCGGTCGCTGCCGGGCGAGGGCGGAGGGCAGGATGATAGTCCGCTTCTGGTGGCCGACCGTGACCACGAGCTCGGCGCCGACCTTCTTCAGCTTCAGGTCGCCGCGCTCGGAGAACGGCACCGCCAGCCGCAGGGTGGTGCGGCCGTCCTCGGCGTCGAGCTCCTGGGCCAGCTCGGAGTGAAGGACGTCCTCCGGCGCCGTGCCCCGGCCGTCGGCGCGGGCGTCGAACAGCTCATCGGCGAGCCGGTCGAGCATCCGCTCGCCGATCACCTCCTCGTCGAAGTAGCGGGCGGTGAGCACCGGCACCGGGGCGAAGCCGGCCCGGACCTCCGAGAGAGCCTCCCGCTGGCGCTCCCGCCACTCGCCGAAGTAGCCGCCCTCGAGCTCGTCGGGGAAGATCCGGTTGACCACGACCGCGTCGGTCAGATAGCCGTAGAGGTTGAGGTAAGTGAACGTCCGCTGGGCCTCCTTGATCACCATCCGGTCCGGGTTCATCACCAGCCGGATCGACGCGCGCTCGCGGTCGCGGAGGATCTCGTTCATCGCGATCAGGTTGCGGACCAGCCGCTGGACCTCCCCGAAGACATCCTCGCCCGGAAGCTCCACGTCGAGCAGCGTGCGCGCGAACGGGCGCGCCGCGGCGACGACCCGGCGCTCCCAGGGAAAGACCTTCTCCAGCCACCAGCGCGCGATCTCCGGGAACGAGAGCAACCGCAGGGTCTCTCCCGTCGGCGCGCAGTCGACGATCACCACGTCGAACTCGCCCGACTCGTGGTGGCGCTTGATCTGCAGCAGGCTGAACAGCTCGTCCATCCCCGGCGGCACGGTGAGCTCCTCGGCGGCGATGTCCATCACCCCGCGGTCGGCGAGCAGCTCGCCGAGCCAGCGCTGGACCGCCCCCCAGTTGGCCTCCATCTCGCGCTCGGCCTGGACCTCCTGGCCCCAGACGCGCTCTCCCGCCGGGGTCGGATCGGCTCCCAGCCCGGTCTCCAGCGAGTCCGAGAGGCTGTGGGCGGGGTCGGTCGAGAGCACCACGGTGCGCAGGCCGGAGGCGGCGCACCGGCGCGCCGTCGCCGCGGCGACGCTGGTCTTTCCCACCCCGCCCTTGCCGGTGTAGAGAATCGTTCTGGGCGTCTGCATGTTCGCTAGGCTGGCCGACTCCCGGCCACCGAGAGACAGGGAGTATCCCCACTTGAGCCCGATCCCCATCCGCACGCTGCTTGCCGCCTGCGCCCTCGTGCTGCCGATCCCGGTCGCGGCGGGCTGCGGGGACGACGAGCCGAGCGACGAGGACCCACAGACGGTCCTCCAGGACACGCTCGACAACGAGGAGAGCATCGCGAGCGGCAACCTGGACGTGAGCGTGAGCGTCTCGGCCGAGGGCCGTCGCGGCGGCAGCCTCGAGGCCGGCATCAGCGGCCCGTTCCAGGGCGACCCCGAGGACCCCGCCGCGGTCCCGCAGCTCGACCTCGACGTCTCGGCCAACGGGGAGATCGGCGAGCGGCTCGACTTCGACCAGGGGGTCACGGTCACCGAGGACAACGCCTACGTCGAGGTCCAGGGCCGGGCCTACGAGGTGGGCCGCGGGCGCTTCTCCCAGCTCAGGGACGAGATCGCGGCGCAGACCGACAGCGCCGAATCGACGGAGGAGAGCAGCCTCTCGTTCGAGGAGTTCTGCATCCGGACGCTGGAGCAGGCCGGCGGCGACGCGTCGGCGTGCGAGATCGACCTCGCCACGTGGCTGACCAACCTCACCAACGAGGGCACCGAGGAGGTCGGTGGGGCGGAGGCCGTGCACATCTCCGGCGACGCGGACGTGGAGCAGATCCTCACCGACGTCGGCGAGCTGGTCGGCGCCTTCGCCGGGCCCCTGCTGCAGGGGCTCGACCCGTCGGCGCTCGGCACCTTCTCCGAGCTCGTCACCGAGGCGTCGATCGACGTCTACTCCGGCACCGACGATCGGCTGCTGCGCAGGCTGGAGGCCGACCTCGGACTCGACCCGTCGGCGCTCGGGCTGCCGCTGCCGATCGGCGCCATCGAAGCCAGCGTCTCGATCGAGATCGCCGACCTGAACGAGGAGCAGGCGATCGAGGCGCCTGCCGACGCGCGGTCGCTGGACAAGCTGCCCCGAGGCGGCCCGCTTGACCTCGACGAGCTCGGCGGCGAAGACCTCGAGGGCCTCGACCTGGTGCCGATCCCGGGCGCCGGCGGCAAGGGCGGCAGCGAGGGCGACTAGGTCGGAGCCGGGGAGCGCGAGGCTCGCCTGGCGATCACGATCTGGTCGGCGACCACGACGGCGACGAGGACGGCGAGCAACAGCGCGCCGACGACTAGCGCCGGCGCATCGGCCGCGAGCAGGCCCACTGCGACGCACCCCGCCGCCCCCGACAGCCGCCGGGCACTCAGCTGCCCGGTGATTCGCAGCCGCAGGGCGGCCTGCGCGAGCAGGTAGAGGGTCGGTCCGGCGACGACGGCGGTCAGCTCCGACTCGGAAAGCTCGTCGGTCGGATGGGCGATCACGAGCTCGTCGCCCACGGCGGTGAGGATGATCCCCGCGATGATCAGGATGTGGCCGTAGGTGTAGACGTCGCGGGCAAGCAACGTGCGGTGCTCGGACCGCGCGAGCGCCTGTTCGGCGCGTCCGGCGATGGAGCTGAAGTAGAGCCACCAGAGCGCTGCGGTGCCCAGGAATGCGCCGCCGAACGCCGCGATCCTCGCCGTGTTGAGCTCGAGCTCGGCGGTGGTCGCGCCGGTGATCACGATCGACTCGCCGAGGGCGATGATCACGAAGAGCCCGAAGCGCTCGGTGAAGTGCGCCGTACCGACATGCCAGACCTCGGGGCTCGCCCTCCCGCGACCGGGAAACCAGAAGGTGCACAGTGGCCCGCCGTAGTCGATCGCGAGCGCCGCAACCCAGAGAAGCGTGCGCCCCTCGCCCTCGGCGAACCCGCCCGCGATCCACAGGCTCCCGGCGGCGCAGAACCAGATCAGGATCCTCCCGGCGCGCCCCCGCTCGATCGAGCCCGAATCGGCGGCGATGAAGGTGAGGAATGCGTGGCGACCGACCTGGATCGCCACGTATGAGCCGGCGAACAGCAGCGCCTTCTCGCCGAAGGCGTCCGGGATCGCGATCGCCATCAGCAGGCTTGCGAGCATGAGGCCGATCAGCAGCAGCCGGACCGGGATCGAGTCCGGGTCGAGCTCGTTGGTGACCCAGGTCGTGTACTGCCAGGCCCACCAGACGACGAGCAGCGCCAGGGCCGACTGGCCGGCGGCCTCCCAGGTCACGTCCGGGAGCAGCAGGTGGGCGACCTGGGTGATCGCGAAGACGAAGACGAGGTCGTAGAAGAGCTCGAGGAACGTCGCGCCGTATTCCTCGTCGCCCTCGATCCTGCGCCTGACGGTGGGCATGCCGGCACAACCTAGCCGCCGTGGAGACCGCAACTCCCGCCCGGCCTCTGTGTTCACCGCCTTGAAACGCCGAGTCCCGGCGCTCATGTGCCGGGAACGGGGGAACCAAACGTTGGGGCGAACCCGCCGCTGCTGCGGCGGGGGCGCAGGCTCTTTCAGCGCCAGCCCGTCAGCTAACCCCGTAGGCCAACGAAGGAGATTGGCTCGTTTTGAGGTGCGTGCAATCAGTGAGGGCGTGGACGCCTGTCGGCGCGATCCTTGCGACCGTGATCGCGCTGGGCGTGCCCGCGGCCGCGACCGCGACCAGCGGCGGTGTCAGCCAAGAGCAGCCGGCGGCGACCACCAAGGCCGACAAGGCGAAGATCGTCCGCGGGCGCGCCGTGCCTCCGGCGAACGCTCCGCGCAAGGTCGTGCGGGCGATCGAGGCAGCGAACCGGATCGTCAAGGGCAAGCCCTACTGCTACGGCGGTGGCCATCGTCGCTGGAACTCTCGCTGCTACGACTGCTCGGGAGCGATCAGCTACGCCCTCGGCAAGAAGGGCGCGCGCTTGATCGACGCCCCGATGGCCTCGGGGCCGTTCATGCGATGGGGCAAGCGCGGCAGGGGGCGGTGGATCACCGTCTACGCGAACCCGGGGCACGCGTACGTGGTGATCGCTGGGCTGCGCCTGGACACGTCGATGACCGCCGGCGACGGCCCGGGCTGGAGCGCGAGGAAGCTCCACCGGCGGGGCTTCCGGGCCCGGCACCCCCGCGGCCTCTAGCGCGGCGCGGTTCGGTCAGGCGGAGACCGGCTCGACGTCGAAGTTGCGCTCATAGAGCGCGGCGACCCGGTCGAGCTCGTCGGCGGAGAGCTGGGGCACGTCGGCGGCGCCGGCGTACTCGCGCAGCTCCGCCTCGCTGGTGATCGTCGGGATCACTACTGCCATCTGCGGCTGGGCGAGGATGAACCGCAGCGCCGCCTGGGCCATGGTCCGGCCGCTGCCGGGCTCGCAGAGGAAGCGGATCCGCTCGATCTTCTGCAGCCCCTCGACCAGCCACTCGCGCGGGCGGTGACGGCGGTGGTCGCCCGCCCCGAAGCTGGTCTCGGGCGTGAGGTTGTCGTCGAGCAGGCCGGAGGAGGTCGGCACCCGTGCCATCGCGCCGACGCCGTGCTCGGCGGTGGCGGCCATGAGCTCGCGGCCCGGGTCCTGCTCGAGCAGGTTGTAGACGGTCTGGACCGAGGCGATCTCGCGCCGCTCGATCGCCGCCAGGCCCTCCTCGCGCCAGCCGATCGCCGGCCCGAGGGCGACGCCGTAGTGGCGGATCTTGCCCTCCGCACGCAGCTCCTCCAACGCGGCGAAGCAGTCGTCGTGGTCGACCGCGTCCTGGCGCGGGTTGTGGAGCTGGTAGAGGTCGACGTGGTCGGTGCCGAGGCGACGCAGGCTGGCCTCGAGCGCGGCGCGGACGAAGGGGCCGTCCCAGCGCTGCGGGCGCTCGCCCTCGGAGTGCTGCTGGCGCTCGTCGTCGAGCACATAGCCGAACTTCGTCGAGATCTGCACCCGATCGCGGTGCGGGGCGAGCACCCGGCCGACGAGCTCCTCGTTGGCGCCCTGCCCGTAGGCGTCGCCGGTCTCGAAGAAGGTGACCCCGAGATCGAGCGCAAGCTCGAGAATGCGTTCGCCGGCGTCCTCGGACACGTCGCCCCACCAGGTCGAGCCCAGCGCCCAGGTGCCGAAGCCGATCTCCGAGACCTCGAGGTCGGTGTCGCCAAAGCGGCGGATCCTCATCGGCCGCCAGTCTAGATGAGGCGGCGCGGTCGCCCCGAGGGCCGCGGCGCCCTCAATAGGCTGCCCCTCCGATGCGCTTCCTGCTCACCGCCCAGGGGTGGCCGTACCTGCTCACGCCGTTCATCGCGGCCGCCGTGGGGCTCGAGCTGGCCCATGCCTCGCCGACCGTGGTCTTCGTCTGCGCGGCGCTCGGGATCATCCCGACCGCGGCGCTGATGGGCCTCGCCACCGAGGAGCTCGCCGCCCGCGCGGGTCCGGGGATCGGCGGCTTTCTCAACGTCACCTTCGGCAACGCGGCCGAGCTGATCATCGCCATCTTCCTGCTCGCCGAGGGCCTGCAGGAGGTCGTCAAGGCGTCGATCATCGGCTCCATCCTCGGCAACCTGCTGCTCGTGCTCGGCCTCTCGATGCTGGTCGGCGGACTCGGGCGCGCTCGCCAGACCTTCAACCGCACGGCGGCCAACGCGCAGGCGACGATGCTCTTCCTCGCCGTCGCCGCGCTGATCATGCCGGCGATCTACGCCCTCGTCGCCGGCGGCGGGCTGCCGGGCGTGGACTCGGAGCTGGTCGACTTCGGCAGCGATCTCGAGGAGCTCTCGATCGGGGTCGCGATCGTCCTCGGTGCCAGCTACATCGCCGGACTGGTTTTCTCGCTGCGCACCCACCGCGACGTCTTCAACCCGCCCTACGCGGACGAGGAGCACGAGGGTTTCGGTTGGAGCGCCCGCCGCTCGGTGGCGATGCTGGCGGTCGCCGGCGCCGCCGTCGCGGTCGTCGCGGAGATCCTTGTCGGCTCGATCTCCGAGGCGTCGGAGTCGATCGGCCTGAGCGAGTTCTTCGTCGGCATCATCATCGTCGCCGTGGTCGGCAACTCGGCCGAGCACTGGGTGGCGATCATGGTCGCGCGCAAGGACAAGATGGACCTCGCGGTCAACATCGCGATCGGCTCGGCGGCGCAGATCGCGCTCTTCGTGGTCCCGATCCTGGTCCTGCTCTCGTTCGCGATCGGCCCGGAGCCGATGGCGCTGGTGTTCAACGGGTTCGAGCTCGGGGCGGTGCTGGTCGCGGTCCTGATCGCCGCCTACGTCACCCAGGAGGGTGAATCGAACTGGTTCGAGGGCATCCAGCTGCTCGCCGTCTACGTGGTCCTGGCGCTGGCCTTTCTCTACGCCTGATGGAAGCCTTCCTGCTGGTCGTGAGCTTCGCCGTGATCCTCGCGGGGGCGCTGCTGTTCACCAACGCGGTCGAGTGGGCCGGGCACCGGCTCGAGATCGGCGAGGGGGCGACGGGCAGCCTGCTGGCGGCGGTGGGCACCGCGATGCCCGAGACGCTGATCCCGATCGTCGCGATCATCGGCGGCGCAGAGGGCGCCGAGGACGTCGCGATCGGGGCGATCATCGGGGCGCCGTTCCTGCTCGCGACGATCGCGATGGCCCTGGTCGGGATCTCGGCGCTGGCCTTCCGGCACCGGCGATCGCAGGGGACCCGGCTTCGGGCAGACGCCGAGACCCTGGACCGCGACCTGCTGTTCTTCCTCGTCTTCTTCGCCGCCGGCACGGCGATCGGGCTCGGGGTGCCCGACGGATTGCAGATCCCGCTCGCGGTCGGCTTCGTGCTCGCCTACGCGACCTACGTCCGCCGCACCCTTCGCGGCGGCGGCACGGTCCAGGAGCTGGAGACGATCGGCCCGCTGTATCTCGACCGCACCCCGGGCAACAACCCCAGCCGCGCGGCGATCATGCTCCAGTTCGCGATCGGTCTGGGGGCGATCGTCGGTGGCGCGCACCTGTTCGTCGAGGAGCTGATCCACGTCGCCGAGGAGATCGGGGTCGAGCCGCTGGTGCTCTCGCTGGTGCTCGCGCCGCTGGCGACCGAGCTGCCGGAGAAGGCGAACAGCTTCTTCTGGGTGCGCGAGGGCAAGGACAGCCTGGCGCTGGGGAACATCACCGGGGCGATGGTCTTTCAGTCGACGATCCCGATCGCCTTCGGCCTCGCGCTCACCGAGTGGGATCTCAACCATTTCGCGATCATCTCCGCCTGCCTCGGGCTCGCCGGCGGGGTGCTTGCCTACTGGGCGCTGCGGCTGCGCGGGCGCTTCGAGCGCCTGCCGATCGTCGCCTGGTCGGCCCTGTTCGCGGCCTTCCTCGTTTACGTCGCGGTGGCGTGATCCGGGTGGCCGGGTCGGGCGGCTCGGCGTCGAGCCGGGCGCTCCGTGGCGCGGTCAGTCGGGCCAGAAGTCCTGCTGCTGGTCGGTGTCCGCCTGGTTGTCCGCGGCCTTGAGCGAGACGATGAACAGCTCGACCTCGGAGTCGGTGTCGTTGTGGACCGAGTAGTGCTCCTCGCCGGTCATCCTCACCGCGGTCTGCGGTGAGGCCTCGAAGACGTCGTCGGCGACCTTGAACGTGGGCACGCCCGAGATCACGAAGTAGACCTCCTCGCGGCCGGGGTGGCGGTGGCCATAGCTGCCGCGGCCGCCGGTTCCGGGCGGCATCGAGCGCCAGCTGAACGAGACCTGTTCGGCGCCGCAGGCCTCGGTGTACCAGCGCATCTCGCCGAAGCCCGGGTACTGCTGCATGAAGTCGACCGCGTCGTCGCGCTTGGCGATCGAGTAGCCGCTCATCCCGGCTCAGTCCTCGCGGCCGGGGTCCTGGCCGTCCTCGTCGGCGTCGTACTCGTCGTCGCCCTGCTCGAGGGCGGTCGCAGAAACCCCTCCGCGCGACCCGGCGTGATAGTGGGTCTGGAACTCCTGCATCGCCGCGTCGAGGGCGTCGGTGTCGGTCGGCACCTCGTCGGAGATCCGCACCCAGTCGGCGCCCTCGTAGGCCTCCATGTTGAAGACCTCCTGGTCGACCGAGGCGGAGTCGTCGATGACGACGACGACCTCGGTCTGAGGATTGAAGTAGGTGCCGGGGCGGACGAGCAGGTCCTCGAGCTCGACCACGCGATTCTCGGTCTCCGGGTCCGCTGCCATCGCTCTCGCAACATATCGAGGCGGCGCTGGGGGCGCGGTTACTGGCCGAGATTCTCCAGCTCGCGCAGCTGACGCTCGATCTCGGCCTCGACGTCGAGCGGCTCCTTGCCCTGGCGCTGGCGGCGCTCGTTGCGGGCGACCACGAGCTGGCGCACCTCCTCGCGGAGCTGGGGGTCCTCGCCGGTGCCGGGCGCGGCCTGCTCCTCCTCGAGCAGCCGCCCGAGCTCGGCGTCGACGTCGAGCGGCGCCTCCCCGCGAGCGCTCTGGCGATACGCCTTGGCCTCGAGCAGCTGGCGGATCTCGTCCTCGCGCGCCGCCGCCGAGGCCTCGGCATCCGAATCGCGCATCGCCTGCGGCATGTCGTGCTCGAAGTCGACCGAGAACTGCCCCTTGCCGACCTGGCGCAGGGCGTTGCCGGCGCCGGCGGCGAAGGCGATCGCGGCGATCGGAATCGCGGCGAAGACGATGATCAGGATCGCTTCGCCCTCGGAGATCGCGAGCGGGGGGGTAACGGCCACGGTCTCAGGGTAGTACCCTTTCCGGTGGTTGACTGACCAGTCAATCGGTAGCGGACCACCGACCCTGGCCCGCCGACTTCGAAGCAAAAGGAGCCCCGAGAGCAGTGGTTGACTTCACCCTGACCGACGAGCAGAAGGACCTGCGCGAGCTGGCGCACAACTTCGCCGAGAAGGAGATCCGCCCGGTCGCCTGGGACTACGACCGCGACGGCACCTGGCCCCAGGAGATCATCGAGAAGGCCTGGGAGGTCGGGCTGATGAACACCCACGTCCCGGAGGAGTACGGCGGCCCGGGGCTGGACTACCTCTCAGGCGCGCTGATCGAGGAGGAGTTCGGCTGGGGCTGCTCGGGGATCGGCACCTCGCTCGCCGCCAACGGCCTGGCCATGTCGCCCGTCGCCCTCGGCGGCTCGGAGGAGATCCAGAAGAAGTACCTCGGAATGCTCGCCGAGGAGCCGAAGCTCGCCTCCTTCTGCCTCACCGAGCCCGACGCGGGCTCCGATGTCTCCGGGATGAAGACAACCGCGACGAAGCGGGGCGACAAGTACGTCATCAACGGCTCGAAGTGCTTCATCACCAACGGCCAGTACGCCGACTGGTACACGGTCTACGCGAAGACCGACAAGGACGCCGGCCACCGCGGCATCTCCGCCTTCGTCGTCCCCCGCGACGACACGATCGTGATCGACAAGAAGGAGGACAAGCTCGGTCAGCGCGCCTCCAACACCGCCACGGTCGTCTTCAACGAGACCGAGGTGCCCGCCGACCACCTGCTCGGCGAGGAGAACCACGGCTTCAAGCTGGCGATGATGACCCTCGACCGCACCCGCCCGGGGGTGGCGGCGATGGCGGTCGGGATCGGCCGGGCCGCGTTCGAGTTCGCCGCCGAGTACTCGAAGGAGCGGGTCCAGTTCGGGGTCCCGATCGCGATGCACCAGGCGGTCGCGTTCATGATCGCCGACATGGCGACCAAGGTCGAGGCGGGCCGGCTGCTGGTCTGGCAGTCGGCGGCGCTGCTCGACCGCGGGATCCGCAACACGCTCGCCTGCTCGCACGCGAAGCGCTTCGCCGCCGACTCGGCGATGGAGATCACCGTCGACGCCGTGCAGGTCTACGGCGGCTACGGCTTCATCAAGGAGTACCCGGTCGAGAAGCTGATGCGCGACGCGAAGATCATGCAGCTGTATGAGGGCACCTCGCAGATCCAGCGCCTGGTGATCGCCAAGGAGGTGCTGATGGGCCGCAAGGTCGACGAGCCGATGGCCGATTCGGTAAAGACCCAGACCGACGCCGGCGAGAAGCAGTCGGAGACCGCCGCGGCGGCGGTCTAGAGCGCTCCGCGGACCACCGGCTCCGCGCGCCGGTCGGGGCGGGGTACGGGGTTTTGCGCGGGGGCTAGACGGCGCGGCGGTTCGGGTTCACCCACGCGGCGAGGCCGAGGACGACGACGATGATGTCGACGATCACGATCACGTGATGCCAGCCGTCGAAGACCTGAAAGGCCGCGTAGCTGAGCGCCGCGAGCACGACCAGGCCGACGATGGTGTAGATGGTGAGCGCCTTGCGCCCGCCCTCGGAGACCCGTGGCGGGGCGGCGTAGCCGGCGCGGTCGAACTGGTTTCGGTCCTGGACCCTTAGGTTCGCCATGCGTCTCTCTCCCGGTCGAGTGGCTGATTGACACTACCGCGTCCCGGAGGATGCTCCAAATGCTGCGCTCCGGAGTGCGCCAAGTGGCGAGAGAGGGCCCCGGTCAGCCTGCCGGGGCCCTTCTCGCCTTCCCTCCCGATCACGGCCGCCGCCCCCCAGTGCGGCGCACCGTCCCGGCCGCTGCGTGAGTCACGGCGCAGCGGGCCCAGCGCGATCATCACGCCGGCGGTTGCCAGCAGGACTCCCCCGATGATCAGCGCGTAGGCAGTTATGGTCGTTCCTCTCTCTCCTGGTGCGACGTGATACGAGCCTAACTCGTCGCCACGGCGCGCTCTGTGACCGCCGTCGGTTAGGTGCCGGACGTCACGTAACCGCCTGGGGCCTGCCGGGTTGCGCCGTATAGTCGCCGCCATGGCAGAGCGCTCCCGGCGCCCGAGGGGGTCGAAGCCGATGGCCGAGGCCGTCGCCGCCGCTCGGCGGCGGGGACGGCCCGCTGGCCGGTCGATGGACGTCTTCGGCGGCGAGATCCGCCGCCGCGACGTCTTCCCGCTGCTGGTCCTGCACCTGATCAAGCGTGAGCCCGCCTACGGCAACCGGCTGATCGAGGAGATCGAGGAGCTCACCGAGGGGGTGATCTCGGTCAACCCGAATACGATCTACCCGCTGCTTCGCGAGCTCGAGGAGAAGGGGATGATCGCCGGGAGCTGGGAGCACCCCGACCGGCGCACGCGCCGCTACTACTCGATCACCGCCGAGGGGCGCAAGGAGTACCGGCGCCTGGTCGCCGAGCTGGAGCCGTTCCTCGACTCGGTGATCCGATCGGTGTCGCTGATCAAGCGCGAGATCTACGGGTAAGCGCAGCCGGCTGAGGACTCGGATGGGCCGCGCCAGCCAGTCGATTCTCGTCGGCGCCTCGCTCGCCGAGACCTGGGACCACTACTTCGACCCGCGCGGCTGGCCGGCCTGGGTGGACGGCTTTCAGGCGGTCGAGGCCGCCGAGGGGTACCCGGAGGTGGGCGGGACGCTGCGCTGGCGGTCGCTCGGCGCGGGCCGCGGTCGGGTGGGCGAGCGGGTGCTCGAGCACGAGCCGCGGCGCCGCCACCGGATCGCCTTCGAGGACCCGCAGAGCGCCGGCGAGCTGGAGACGACCTTCGCGATCGAGGGCGAGGGGACTCGGGTGACGCTGCAAGTCGAATACCGGCTTCCGGGCCGCGGGCCGTTCGTTTGGCTCACCGACCGCCTCTTCGTCCGGGGCCAGGTCCAGCGCTCGCTCCAGCGCAGCCTGCTGCGGCTCCAGCACGAGGTCGAGGAGCTCTCAGAGCTCGGCGATGCGCCGAGCAGGCGGGCGGGCGCAGCGGAATAGGACGAGTGTCTCAGCAATCGGGCACCCCAGCGGTGTAGCTTGCGCAGGTCACCACAAGAGGAGGGATGCACGATGGGAACCACTGAGGCGGCCGAGCTGCGCGAGGCATTCGCCGGAACCGTGCTCGAGCAGGGCGACGACGGCTACGAGGATGCCCGCACGATCTTCAACGCGATGATCGACCGGCGCCCGGCGGTGATCGCCCAGTGCGAGAGCGCGGACGACGTCATCGCGGCACTCGCCCACGCCCGGGAGCGCGACCTCGAGGTCGCCATTCGCAGCGGCGGGCACAGCGTCGCCGGGGCCAGCTCGGTCGAGGGCGGGTTGGTGGTCGACATGCGACGGATGAATGCGGTCGAGATCGATCCCGACGCCCGCATCGCCAGGGTGGGTGGTGGCGCCACCTGGGGCGACTTCGACGGCGCGGCACAGCCGTACGGGCTGATGACGACCGGTGGACGGGTCTCGACCACCGGGGTCGCCGGGTTGACGCTGGGCGGCGGCTCGACCTGGCTCGAGCGCAAGTACGGTTCCACCTGCGACCACCTCGAGTCGGCGACCTTGGTGACCGCCGATGGCCGCCGGGTGACGGCGAGCGAGTCGGAGAACCCAGAGCTGTTCTGGGCGCTTCACGGCGGGGGCGGGAACTTCGGCGTCGCCACCGAGCTCGTCTTCAGGCTCGAGCCCCTGGCCTCGGTGACGCTCGCGCTGCTGCTGTGGCCGTCCGACGCCGGCCCCGAGCTTGCTCGCCGCTACCGGGATCTGATCGACGCCGGGGCGCCGGAGGAGCTGGGCGGCGGGTTCGGCCACATCACCGGCCCGCCCGAGGACTTCGTGCCCGATCACCTGCGCAGTGCGCTGGTTGCCGCAGTGATCGGCTACTACGCGGGAGCGGAGGCCGAGTTCCGCGAGGCGCTGGCCCCGATCCTCGAACTGTCGCCGGAGGCCGCGATGATCGCCGAGCTGCCGTACGCCGAGGCGCAGCGCGCGATCGACGACCCGCCCGGTTACCGCAACTATTGGTCGGCGCAGTTCCTTGCCCGCTTGCCCGACGAGGCATTGGAGGCGTTCTGTCGCCGCGCCCACGACATGGTGGTGCCCTCGCCCTCCCAGCACGTCCTGTTCCCGCTCGGCGGCGCGGTCGCCCGGGGGGCGGACCGGTGGCCGATGCCGTACCGGCGCGCGCCGTGGGCGGTTCACCCGCTCGGTCTGTGGGAGGAGCCAGCCGACGACGAGCGGGCGATCGCCTGGGCACGCGGCACGGTCGAGGACGTGCGGCAGTTCGGGATCGAGGGCGTGTACCTGAACTTCATCCCCGACGAGGGCGAGGACCGCGTCGTGGCCGGCTATGGGGCGGAGAACTACGACCGGCTCGCAGCGGTGAAGGCCGAGTACGACCCCGACAACGTGTTTCACCTGCACCACAACATCAAGCCTCTGCAGCCGGCCTGAGCTGCGCCGGCTGCCGCCGGTCGCGGACCTATAGCCTTCCCGGGCTCGACACAGGCACAACGCCAACCGGGAGGCTCGGAAACCGAATGTTCGTATTCAAGGCCGCCGTCGTCGGCGCCGGCACGATGGGCGGCGAGATCGCCCAGGCGATCGCCGCCGCCGACATCCCCGTCGTCCTCAAGGACATCGACCAGAAGTTCGTCGACGCCGGCCTCGAGAAGGCGCGCGGGGTGACCAAGGGCCAGCTCGACCGGTTGGTGGCGAAGGAGAAGCTGACCCAGGAGCGGGCCGACGAGCGGCTCGAGGAGGTCGTCGGCCTGATCGAGGGCGCCACGAGCTACGACTCGTTCGGCGACGTCGACTTCGTCATCGAGGCGGCGCCCGAGAAGATGGAGATCAAGCACGCGGTCTTCGGCGAGCTGGACGAGGCGACGCCCGGCCACGCGATCCTCGCCTCGAACACCTCGTCGCTGTCGATCACTGAGATGGGCGAGGCCACCCTGCGGCCGGAGAAGGCCTGCGGCTTTCACTTCTTCTATCCGGCGTCGGTGATGCCGCTGGTCGAGATCGTCGCCGGCGAGGACACCGACCCCGAGACGGTCCAGGCCGCCTACAACTTCGCCCAGACGATCCGCAAGCAGCCGATCACCTGCGCCGAGGTGCCCGGGTTCGTCGTCAACCGGGTGCTCAACTCGGCGGTCGGCGAGATCTGGCGCGCCCAGGAGGAGCAGGGACTCTCGATCAAGAAGATCGACGAGGCGGTCCAGGGGGCCAACGTCGCCCCGATGGGGCCGTTCTTCCTCATCGACATGCTCGGGCTCGACACCGTGCTGCATGTCGCCGAGCACCTGAACGAGTCCTACGGCGACTCGTTCTACGTCCACCAGGGGATGAAGAAGCTGGTCGCCGACGGCAAGCTGGGAGCGAAGTCCGGCGGCGAGGGCTTTTACGCCAACGGCGAGCCCCAGCTCGAGGGCGACAAGGACCCCGACGGCGAGGCGCTCGCCGAGCTGATGAAGCTGAAGGCGATCGTCGAGGCTAGCCTGCTGCTCGAGGAGGGAGTTTGCACGGTCCGCGACATCGACCTCGGGATGATGGCCGGTGCCGGGATGGACCCTCGCCGGGGGATCTTCCCGCCGTTCATGGGCGCCGACCTAACCGGCCTCGACGAGGTGCTCGAGAAGCTCGAGCGGGCGCAGAGCGAGCACGGCGAGCGCTTCGCGCCGCCGCGGATCCTCAAGCGTCTGGTCGCCCAGGGCCGGCTCGGCCAGAAGTCGGGCCAGGGGTTCTACCCCTACCCGCAGCCCGACGACGGCGACCAGGCCGAGACGGTGAAGCTCGAGACCCGCGGCGAGGTGGCGATCGCCTGGCTCGCCAACCCGCCGATGAACGCCATCTCGCCGCAGGTGATCCAGGACCTGGGCAAGGTGTGGGAGAAGGTGACCTCGTCGGGCGAGGTGGGCGCGATGGTGATCGCCTCCTCGATCCCGGTGGTGTTCTCGGCCGGCGCCGACATCAAGGCGTTCACCTCGATGGACGAAGCCGGCGGCCGCGAGCTGATCGACTCCGGCCACGCGCTGCTGCGCGACCTCGGCCGCAACGAGGTCTCGACCGTGGCCGCGGTGAACGCGCTCGCCTTCGGCGGCGGCTGCGAGGTGGCGATGGCCTGCGACTTCCGGATCGCCGCCGAGTCGGCCGTCTTCGGCCAGCCCGAGATCAAGCTCGGGATCATTCCCGGCTTCGGTGGCACCCAGCGCCTGCCGCGGCTGGTCGGGCCCGAGAAGGCGTTGGAGATGAACCTCGTCGGCGATGCGATCTCGAGCGGCGAGGCGGAGGGCTACGGGCTCGCCAACAGGGTGGTCGCCGACCACGAGCTGTTCGAGACCGCGCTCGCGTGGGCGCGCAAGCTCGCCGGGCAGGCGCCGCTCGCGGTCGAGCAGGTGAAGATCGCCTCCTCCGACCCCGACCTCGACGAGGGGATCGAGAACGAGAAGGCGGGCTTCGCAACCGCGTTTCAGACCGAGGACGCGCAGGAGGGAATCTCGGCCTTTCTCGGCAAGCGGACGGCGAGGTGGAAGGGGAAGTGACGAGTCGCCAGTCGCCAGTCGCCAGTCGCGAGGCCGAGCGCCTGGGGGAGCTGATTCGTGGGGCCGATTCGGTCGTCGCTCTGACCGGCGCCGGGATCTCGGTCCCTTCCGGGATCCCCGACTTCCGCACCCCCGGCACGGGGCTGTGGGAGAAGGTCGACCCGATGGAGGTCGCCCACATCGACGCCTTCCACCGTGACACGAGGCGGTTCTGGCACTTCTACCGGCCGCGGTTCGAGACCCTCGACGCCAAGCGCCCCAACGCCGCCCACGAGGCGCTCGCCGAGCTCGAGCACCGGGGGAGGCTCGAGGCGGTGATCACCCAGAACGTCGACCGCCTGCACGCCAAGGCGGGCTCCGAGCGGGTGATCGAGGTTCATGGCTCGATCGCGACCTCGAGCTGCACGTCGTGCAACGCCAGCTATCCGCTCGAGCGCGTCGGCGAGCTGTTCGACGAGGACGGGATCGCGACCTGCGCCTGCTGCATGGGCAAGGTGAAGCCGGACGTGGTCCTGTTCGGAGAGCTCCTCCCCGAGGCGGCGATGGCCGAGGCTCAGGAGCTGTGTGCCGCCGCCGACCTGCTGCTCTGCGTCGGCTCCTCGCTCGAGGTCTACCCGGTCGCCGGCCTCCCCGAGCTCACCCTCGGCGCCGGCGGCGCGCTCGCGATCGTCACCCGGGGCGCGACCCCGTACGACTCCGAGGCCGCGGTGAAGCTCGAGGGGGACGTGGTCGACGAGCTCGGGGCGGTGCTGGCGGCGCTGTAACTCTCCTGCCCTGGGGTCGCTCTACGACCACAAAGCAGGACGGTTCTCCGACGCAAGCGTCACCGCTGCGCCAACCGCCGGCGCAGCACCCGCTCGCAGAGCTCCAGCGTCTCGGTGATCTCCGCGGTGCGGTCGGGGCCGAGGTCGCCGCGCAGGGCCTCGTTTGCCGCCTCGCCGGTCTGGCGGCGGCGGCCTTCGAGCTGGGCGAGGTCGTCGGCCTGGCGCGACCCGGTGCGCTCGCGGAGCTCGGCGAGCAGCGACTCGAGCCCAACCCGAAGCTGCAGGGCCGCGTCGCGTGCGCGGCCCTGGTCGAGGTCGCCGCGGGCCCGCAGCAGCAGCGACTCATACGGGGCGATCTGGTCGCGTCCGGCGAGCACCTCGGCGACCCGCTCCTGCGGTCGCAGCACCTCCGAGCGGCGGCGGCGGCCGCCGCGCGGGACGTCGATCGCCTCGTCCCAGGCGCCATCGACCAGGCGGTCGCCGAGCCCGTGGCCGATCCGGACCGAGAGCGCGTGCTCGGCGGAGACCGCGGTCAGGTCGGGGTCGAGCGCGGCGGTGCGTTGCGCGTGCAGGGCTCGGTTGGCGGCGATCAGCGCCTCATCCACCTCGCGGTCGACCTCGTCGCGATCCTCGCGAAGCTTCGACAGCCAGCGGGAGGCGGCGTCGGGGTCGCTGAAGCGGTCGGGCCGGATGACGGTGATCGTGGTCACCGGAACCGCCGCGTCGTCGCGACCGGGCTTCGCCGGCTTCGCCCGCCGCCGCCGGCGGCGCGGAGGCGGCGGAGGTGCGTCGCTGGTGCGGACCACGAGCACTCGCTCCGGCGGCGGCTCGCGAGCGAGGTAGCGCCCGTCGCCGAGGCCGACCGCGCCGGCGAGCTTTACTTGGACGAAGGGGAAGCGGTCGGCGATGCCGGGAGGCTAGAGCCTCTAGTCCGTCGTGAAGCCGGCGGCTACTCGCCGAGGTGCGCGCCCGACGAGCGCCGCGAGGGGGCGGCCTTCTCGCCGTGGCGCTTCTCCGCCGGCAGCGCGAAGCGCGAGGGCGAGGTCGGCACCGACGGGTTGTCGATCTCGCCGATGCGGTCGATCAGCCGGTCCCACTGATCGGCCTTCAGCAGGCGCGAGAACTGCTTCGAGACCGTGTCGCTGCCGGGGCCGTAGAGGGGCGTGTACCCGACGTGGACGTGGTCGGCGTGATCGCCCATCGCGAAGGTGTTGCCGCCGAGCTCCATCAGCGAGATGATCTGGCTGGGCGCCATCGAGCCCTGGAGCGCCATCAGGTCGCGCACCAGCGCCTCCGTGATCGACCCCGGCCCCTGGTTGCCGAGCACCGGCAGGCCGTTGATCTGGGCGATGTCGACCGCGTTCCCGGACGAGTGGTGGCTGATGTTGCCCGAGGTGGTGTAGACCGAGTGCCCGCACTTCAGCGAGGTGACCGTGAGCCTGAATCCGCGCGAGACGAGGTACTCGAGCAGCGCCAGGACCCGCCGGTCGATCTGGCCGGTGCGGATGTCGGAGCGGCCGCAGGAGTAGATCTCGAGCCGCGGGTCGGCGAGCGCCCGGCGCACCAGCTGGGGCTTGGACATCAGCAGCACCTGGCCGGTGGAGGCCGCGTCGGTGAACGGGCTTTCGCCGGCGGCGCGATAGATCGCGGTCGCCTCGAGCAGCTTCCAGCCGTCGAGGATCGGCTTCGGGTCGATCCGCGGCGCCCCGCGGCCGGCCGGGCGGATCGTGAAGTGCACGTGCGGGGCGAGCTTGGAGGTCTTGCCGATCCGCCCGAGCACGGTGCCCGCGATCACCTTCGAGCCCTCGCGGAGCTTCTCGACCTCCATCGTCTTCTGGTCGAAGCGAAGCACGCCCGAGAAGTAGGCCTTGAAGCTCGCGTAACCGGGGAACTTGTCGGCCAGCAGCGCGTCGAGCTGCCCGGTGAGGTCGGCGCGGCCGACGTTGCGGGGCCGCTCGGGATAGGCGTACAGGCGCTCGCGCGAATCCTCGGTGTTGACCGGGCCGGCGTCGGCGGCGGACTGCGCGGGCTTCTTCCCGCCGCCCGCGCTCGCGGGCTGCTCGGGCTCGTCCTCCCCCTCCGGCGAGACGAGCCGGAAGTCGGCGGCCGAGAGCTCCGAGCGCTTCGGCACGGGGAAGACGTCCGCGACTCGCCCCAACTCGGCATAGGTGAAGCGGTTGCCGTAGGCGTCGCGCAGGACGATGTGCTTGCCGAGCTTCTTCGACTCGCCGATGTCGGTGATCACGCCGTCGTTGACGGCGACCACCGGGGCGTCCTCACGGGAGTAGATGTTGATCCCTCGACGTGTGGGTGAGCCTGAGATCACGTCGGCGGCGTTGCCGACCACGCCCTTGCCCGGCTTCGCGCGCTTCGCCGCCCGGCGCTCGGAGATGTCGTCGGCATAGCGGGCGTTGGCCGCGACCGGGAACCGCGCGCCCTCGGTGAGCCCGGTCAGCGAGCTGACCAGGTCGGCCGGCAGCTTGCCGTACTGGCTCGCGTACAGCAGCACCTCGTCGACGTACCAGTCAGCGTGGTTGTAGGCGAAGATCGCGCCGCGCGGGTCGTTGGCGTAGCCGGCCGCCTTCAGGTAGCGACCGGCGGCGCAGATCGCGTCGACCGGGTTGTAGGGGTCCTTGCGCCCGTCCGAGTTGGCGTCGACCCCGTAGGCCTTCCAGGAGGAGGGGATGAACTGCATCCAGCCAAGCGCCCCGGCGGAGGACACGTTGAGGTTGGTGCCGAACGCGGTCTCGATCCGGTTGATCGAGGCGAGGATCTGCCACGGGATCCCGTACTGGGTGCCGCAGGCCTGATAGATCGGCAGCAGGAAGGGCGGGATCGTGAACTGGTCGATGACGAAGTTCGGGACGCCGATCGGCGCCGGGCCGAAGTCGGCGATCGTCAGCCCCGGGTTGGCCCCGGTCGGGGTGCCGTCGGGCCGCCGCGGCGGCTGCTCGCGCATCGGCTTGCGGTTGTCGGAGACCTCCTTGTCGCGGTCGGGGCGATCGTCGGCCGAGCCGCCGCCCTGGCCGCCCGGCCCGGTCGGCCCGGCGAACCCGCCGCCGGTG
>JBOGZD010000037.1:0-23451 GCA_050697155.1 Solirubrobacterales bacterium
AGCTGCCGGCCCCGAGGCCGAGCTCGACCCGGCCGCCCGAGAGCACGTCGAGCGAGGCAGCCGACTTCGCCAACACGCTGGGCAGCCGCAGGGGAAGGTTCGCGACGTCCGGGAGCAGCCGGATCGCGTGGGTGCGCCCGGCGACGTAGGCCAGGAACGTCCAGGTGTCGAAGAAGCGCCGCTGGTAGGGATGGTCCTGGACCGCCAGGTAGTCGAGCCCGACCTCGTCGGCGGCGAGGGCCTGGCGCAGGGTCAGCTCGGGGTCCTCGGCGCTGGGGACGACGAAGATGCCGATCTCGGCCATTGCGGCAGGCTATCCACCGCTCCTCTACTCGTCGAGCAGCGCGTGCGCGAACGACTCGGGGTCGAATGGGCGCAGGTCGTCGATCCCCTCGCCGACCCCGATCAGCTTCAGCGGCAGCTCTAGCTCGCCGGCGATCGCGAGCGCGATCCCGCCCTTTGCGGTCCCGTCGAGCTTCGTCAGCGCGATGCCGGTGACCGGGACGGCGTCGGCGAACGCGTGCGCCTGGCGGAGGCCGTTCTGGCCGGTGGTCGCGTCGATCACCAGCAGGGTCTCGTGCGGGGCGCCGTCGACTCGCTTGGCCGCCACCCGGCTCACCTTCGAAAGCTCCTCCATCAGGTTGCCGTGGGTGTGCAGGCGCCCGGCCGTGTCGGCGATCACCACGTCGACGCCGCGCGCCTCGGCCGCCTCGATCGCGTCGAAGACGACCGCGCCCGCGTCGCCGCCGGGGTTCCCGCGCACGACCTCGACCCCGGCCCGGTCGGCCCAGGTCTCGAGCTGCTCGATCGCCGCGGCGCGGTAGGTGTCGGCCGCGGCGACGATCACCTCGAGCCCGAAGCGCTCGCGCAGGATCGCCGCCAGCTTGCCGATCGTCGTGGTCTTGCCGGTGCCGTTGACCCCGACGACCATCACCACCGCCGGAGTCGCGGTCAGGTCGATCCGGGCCTCACCGCTCGCGGCTAGGTCGGCGAGCAGCTCGATCAGCCGCTCCCGGGTCGCCTCGGGCCCGCTGACCGCCCCGGATTCGACCTCGGTCTCGAGCCGGTGGACCACGTCGGCGGTCGCGCCGGCGCCGACGTCGGCGAGGATCAGCGCCTCCTCGAGCCGCTCCCAGGTCTGCTCGTCGAGGCGCTCGAAGAGGCTCGCCGAGAGCTCGGCGGTGAGCGCCTTGCGGCTCTTGGAGAGGCTCTCGCGCAGGCGACGGAACAAACCACCGCCCACCGCTTCCTCGTAGGGAGCGTCAGCGACCGGTGATCCGGGTGCAGCCCGGATTCCTCCGGGACTGGCCGACCGACGGTCGCCCAAGTCGACGAGCTGTTCCCACTCCGTCGGCACGGAGCGGGAGGCTAGCGGCGCGCCCGCCCGCGCCCTCAGGCGGCCTCGGCCTGCTCGAGCGCCGGCTGCTCGTGCTCGAACCGCCGGGAGACGACCTTGGTGATCCCGCCGCTGCCCATCGAGACGCCATAGAGGACGTCGGCGGCGTCCATCGTCCGCTTCTGGTGGGTGACGACGATGAACTGGGCGCGGTCCGAGAACCGGCGGACGAGCTGCAGGAAGCGGTCGATGTTGGCGTCGTCGAGGGCCGCCTCGACCTCGTCGAGGATGTAGAAGGGCGAGGGGCGCGCGAGGAAGACGGCGAACACGAACGCGAGCGCGACCAGCGACTTCTCCCCGCCCGAGAGCAGGGACAGCCTGCGCGTGGCCTTTCCGGCCGGGGTGACCTCGATCTCCACCCCCTTGCCCCGAAACTCCTCGGTCTCCCCGGTCTCCTCGGCGGCCTGCTCGGACAGCGACTGCGGCGCGGTGTCGTCGGCGCCCTCGACCTCCGCGCCGTCGGCCGCCGCAGCGCTGCCGCCGCCGCCCAGGACCGGCCTCGGCCCGTGCTCGGAGACCAGTCGCAGGCGCCCGCGGCCGCCGGGGAACAGGTGCTCGACCAGCTCGCCGAAGTTGCGCTCCGTCGCCGCGAAGGTCTCCTCGAACGCCGAGTTGATCTTGCGGTCGGTCTCCTTGATCAAGCCGTCGAGCTCGGCGAGCGCGCTCTCCAGGTCCACGCGCTGGGCCTCCAGCTCCTCGACGTGCGCAAGCGCCTCCTCGTACTCACGCTCGGCCAGCGGGTTGACGGGCCCAAGCTGCTCGCGGCGGCGCGCCAGGCGCTCGAGCTTGCGGTCGATCTCCTCGCGCTCGGCGTCGCCGAGCGGCTCGTCCGCGGGGCCGAGCTCGCGGCCGAGGATCCCGGCGATCCCCTCGAGCTCGGCGGCCGCCTCGCCGCGGCGGTCGGCCAGATGGGCGACGCGGACTTCGGCCTCCGTCACCCCCTCGCCCGCCCCTCGCAGCTTGGCCTGGAGCTCGGCGTCTTCGCGCGAACAGGCGCGCAGCCTGTCGGTGAGATCATCACCGCCGCCCTCCGATGTGCCGAGCATCCGCCCCTCGAGATGGGCGGCGCGCTCGCCGGCGGCGTCGCGGGCGTCGGCGGCCGCCTCGCATAGCGTCTCTACCGCCGCGAGCGCCTCGCGCTCGCGCTCGACGCGCGCCGCCAGCGAGTCCTGGCGCCGGCTGCCGAGCAGCTCCTCGAGCCGGCGAGACGTCTGTGCGGTGAGCTCTGCGGCGTCGCGGACCGCGGCGACCTCGGTCGCCCGGGCGGCATCGGTCTCGGCGGCGCGCGCGCGGGCGAGGGCATCGCTCGCGTTGCCGAGGGCGGTCTCGATTCGCGCGAGCCCGGCGGCCATCGGGTCGGCGCCCGCATCGCCCGAGCTCGCGCCGGCCACCTCCTCGGCGAGCGCGCCGAGCGTGGCGCGGCTGCGCTCGAGCGCCGTGGCGAGCTGCGAGCGTCGGCTCGCAAGCGCCTCGGCCCGAACGCTGAGGCGCTCGTGGGCGGCTCGGATCGCCGTCAGCCTGCCCCACGCCTCCGTGCGCTCACGGTCGCGGTCGGCGAGCCGTTCCTCGATCTCCGTCCTGCGGCGGTTGACCTCGCCCAGCTGAGCGTCCAGCTCCGCCCTCGCCTCGCGTGCCTTCGCCGCCTCGCGCTCAGCGGCCGCGAGCTCGGCGTCCTGTGCGGCCAGGTCCGAGGCGAGCAGCCGTCCGCGCAGCTCGGCGGCCTCGCGCTCGAGCCGTGCGTGGATGTCGGCCGCCTGGGCCTGGCGCTTGAGCGGCCGCAGGCGGCTTCGCGCCTCGCGCTCGACGTCGAGCGCCCGGTCGAGGTTGTCCTGGGTGCGCTCGAGCTTGAGCTGCGCGCGGCGCCGGCGCTTGCGGTGCTTGCCGAGCCCGGCCGCCTCCTCGACCAGCAGCCGGCGCTCGCGCGGCGAGGAGAGAACGATCTCCTCGACCCTGCCCTGGCTGATCACCGAGTGCATCTCGCGCCCGAGGTTGGCGTCGGCGAGCGTCTCGATCACGTCCGCGAGCCGGCAGCGGGCGCCGTTCAGCCGGTACTCCCCCTCGCCGGAGCGATCGAAGCGACGGCGAACCGAGATCTCGGAGAACTCGCCCTCCCCGGCGTCGTTGTCGAGGACCACCTCGACCTCGGCGTAGCGGCTTGGGCCGACGCCGTCGCCGCCGGCATAGATCATGTCCGCCATCGACTGGCCGCGGACGCTGAGCGGGCTCTGCTCGCCCAGCGCCCAGAGCACGGCGTCGGTGATGTTCGACTTGCCGCATCCATTGGGGCCGACGATCACGCTCACGCCGGGCGAGAAGACGAGCTTGGTGCGCTCGGGGAAGGACTTGAAGCCCTTGATGGTGATCGAGCTCAGATGCACGGTGTGGGCATGGTCGTGCCGGCCTCTGCCGGGCCCGCGGGATCAGAAGAGCCTTTCGACCCCGTCGGACGTGATTCCTGCTACGAACCGAGCCGATCCAGCGCCTGCTCGGCGGCTGCCTGCTCGGCAGCCTTCTTGCTGCGACCGGACCCCTCGCCGATCACCTCCCCGTTGACGCTCGCGGCGACGTCGAAGCGGCGATCGTGGGGCGGCCCGGACTCTCCGGTGACCTCATACCTTACGCGGGCGCCGTCGCGGGCGAGGCGCTCCTGAAGCGCCGACTTGAAGTCGAGCAGCCGCTCGGAGGCCATCTCGATCTGGGACCCGAACGCTTCCACCGTGGCCTTGGCCGTCTGCTCGAAGCCGTGGTGCAGGTAGCAGGCGCCGATCACCGACTCGCACACGGACGCCAGCGCTCGCTCGCTCGCCAGCAGCGCGTGGACGTCGATCCCGCCCTCGAGCACGGCCCGCTCCGACTCGCGCAGCAGCCCGGGGACGCCGATCGCCTCCGCGACCTCGGCGCAGGCGCGCCCGCTCACGACCTGTCCGTGCATCTTCGTCAGCCGGCCGATGTCGGACCGCGGGTGGCGGCGGAAGAGATGCTCGGCGACCGCAAGGCCGAGCACGCTGTCGCCGAGGAACGCCAGCCGGCCGTAGGAGTCGGCGCGCTGCTCGACCCAGGACGAGTGGGTGAGCGCCTGGCGGCGCAGGGTCAGCGGCAGCGCGTCGAGCAGCTCCCCCAGCGCCGCGGGGCCACCGCCCCCGCGCCGGCGCCGCCGGCCCCCCCTTGCGAGCCTGCGGATCCCGCGCGCCATCGACCGCTACGCGGGCAGCCTGGCCAGGACGAAGTCGACCGCCTGACCGACGGTCTCGATCCGCCCCGCCTCCTCCTCGCTGACCGAGATCCCGTAGGTGTCCTCGAGCTCCATCACCAGCTCGTAGAGGTCGAGCGAGTCCGCGTCGAGGTCGTCCCGGAACCTGGTTCCGTCGCCGATCTCCGACTCGCCCACCTCGAGCTCGGTCGACAGGTGCTCTCGCACCTTGGTCATCACCTGGTCGCGGGTGAGCGCGGTCATTGGGCCTCCTTCCTATCACGCAGCGCCGCCCGGGTCGCCCCGGAGCGCTCGAGCAGGTCGGCGGTGCGCTCGATCGCCCCCTGCTCGACCGTGCGCGCCGCGAGCCGCAGCGCGTTCGCGATCCCGTCGGGCCCGGAGCTGCCGTGGGCGACGACCGCGACGCCGCGAAGACCGAGCAGGATCGCGCCCCCGGTCGTGTCGGGGTCCATCTGGCGGCGCAGGCCCCCGAGCGCCGGGCGCAACAGGAGCCCGCCGAGCGCCGCTCGCGGCCCGGATCGCGCCGCGGCGCGCACGGCGTCGGCGACGGTGCTTGCGGTGCCCTCGATCGTCTTCAGCGCGATGTTGCCGGTGAAGCCGTCGGTGACGATCACGTCGGCCCCGTCGCCGAGCAGGTCGCGGCCCTCGACGTTGCCGACGAACTCGATCGCGTCCGCGGTTGCAAGCGCGTCGTGGGCGTCGATCACGTCCCTGGTCCCCTTGCCGCCCTCCTCGCCGACCGAGAGCAGCGCGACGCGGGGGCGCTCGACGCCGAGCACCGCGGAGCTGAACGCGGCCCCGAGGTGGGCGAACTGCACCAGGTCGCCGGCCCGGACCTCGGCGTTGGCGCCGACGTCGAGCAGCAGGCTGGGCGGCCCGCCGCGACCGGGGACCAGCAGCTGCAGGGCGAGGGCCGGACGGCGGACCCCGTGCATGCGTCGAAGGGCGAACAGCGCCGCGGTCATGGTCGCCCCGGTCGGCCCCGCGCTCGCCAGCGCCTGGGAGTGCCCGCCGGCCACGTCGGCCGCCGCGAGCACCACCGAGGCGCGCGCCTTGCCGCGCACCGCCGCGACGGGCTCCTCGTCGTTGCCGATCCCCTCCGGGGCCTCGACCAGCTCGACGCCCGGCTCTCCGTCGAGCCGCGCGAGCTCGCGGGGGCCGCCGAACACGCGCACCCCGATTCCGTCCGCCGCGGCGGCGAACGCGCCCGCCGCGATCGCGTCCGGCCCTCGCTCGGCCCCGCGGCCGTCGAGGGCGACCGTGGTCAAGATGCTCTCCCTAGGACTCCAGGCCGGTGGTGGGCTCGGTCTGGGTCTCGGTGGGCCCGACGTCGAAGCTGATCACCTCGCGCCCGGCGTAGGTACCGCAGGTCGGGCAGATGCGATGCGGCAGGCGTGGGCTGTGGCAGCGCGGGCATTCGTTGAGCCGCGGCGCCTTCACCTTTCGGCTGTGGGTCGCGCGCCGCTTGTCGCGCCGCGCGCGCGAGGTTCTTCTCTTCGGGACGGCCATGGTCGGCGGGGAATGGTAGCTACTGGGCTCAGCCGAGCTCGCGCAGCTTCGCCCAGCGCGGGTCGGGCTCGCGGGGATGGTCGTGGGCGGCCGGATCGGCGTCGTTGAGCGACTCGCCGCAGACGGGGCAGAGCCCGGCGCAGTCGGCGCGGCAGAGGAGCTGCTGGGGAACCGCCAGGGTGAGCGCGTCGTGTGCCCACGCCGCGAGGTCGAGGACGCCGTCGTCGACATACGGGCTGGTCAGCTCTTCGTCGCGCGACGCGGGCTGATCGACCTCCCGCGCGTCGACGGCGACCTCGACCAGGGCGTCGTCGAGGCAGCGCATGCACGGCCCCGCCAGCTCGCCGCCGAAGCGCAGGCGCAGCGCGTGTCCGGTTGAGGTCCGCGAGATCTCCAGCCGGCCGTCGACAGCGCCGTCCGCGAACGCGTAGCGGCTGCCGCCGAGCTCGAGGTCCTCGGGGTCGACCCGTACGTCCAGTCGCTTGCCCTGGCCCGGGCCGAGCGCGAGCCGGTCGAGATCGATCGTGTGATACTCCGCCGCCATTGCGCTCTCGGCAAATTTAGCGGTCTCCAGCTCCCCTCAGATGACGTCGCATTGACCTCCCAGTTCCACGAGGATCCGGAGACCTACCTGGAGCGGATCCGTGCCGACGTGCCGCGGTACGAGGAGCTCCAGGAGGCGACGATCGAGGCGATCCCGTTCGCGCCGAGCCGCGTGCTCGAGCTCGGCGTCGGCACCGGCGAGACCACCCGCCACCTGCTCGCCCGCTATCCCCACGCCGAGGTGACCGGGCTCGACTCGAGCGCCGAGATGGTCTTCCGCGCCCGCGAGCACGGGATCGAGGTCCGCCTGGCGCGGATGGAGGACCCGCTCCCGGACGGCCCCTGGGACCTGGTGCTCTCGGTGCTCTCGGTCCATCACCTCGACGTGGACGGCAAGCGCGACCTCTTCCGGCGCGTGCGCGAGCAGTCGCGCTCGCTGGTGATCGGCGACGTCGTCGAGGTCCCGCCCGAGCGGCGGGTCGCCTCGCTGGAGCCCGGCGTCGACATGCCGTCCCCGTCGGCCGATCTGGCCGAGTGGTGCGGCGGCGAGGTGACCTGGGAGGCGGACGACCTGGCCGTCATCCTGGCGGTCTACGAGCGGTAGCCCCAAGAGTGAGAGGAGAGCCGATGCCCGAAGCCGAGAAGGTCCTCTACGAGAAGCGCGACCGCATCGCGCACGTGACCATCAACCGGCCCGAGGCGCGCAACGCGATCGACCCCGGCGTGCACCGCCGGATGGTCGAGATCTGGGGCGACTTCCGCGACGACGAGTCGGTCGACGTAGCGATCCTCACCGGCGCGGGCGACGACGCCTTCTGCGCCGGCGCCGACCTGAAGACCTACATCCCGCAGATCGTGGGCGATGCTCGCCCGAGCGACATCCGCGAGATCGTCGAGCTCGGCCTCAACGGCTTGACCCGCGGCATGCACCGGATCCCGAAGCCGATCATCGGCGCCGTCAACGGCTGGGCGCTCGCCGGCGGGCTCGAGACTGCGCTGGCCTGCGACATCCGGATCGCCTCGGAGCGGGCGACGTTCGGCTCGTTCGAGGCGCGGCGCGGCTTTCACCACGGCGACGGCGGGCTGGTGCGGCTGGTCAACGCCTGCGGGGTCGCGGTTGCATCGCACATGCTGCTCACCGCCGAGCCGGTGGATGCCCGGCAGGCGCTCGAATGGGGCCTGGTGACGAAGGTGGTCCCGCACGAAGACTTGCGTGCCGAGACGGAGACGGTCGCCCGCCAGATCCTCCGCAACTCCCAGCGCGCCGTGCGCTCGGCGAAGCAGACGATCCTCGACGTGATCGGCCAGCCGCTCGACTTCCAGCTCCGGACCGAAGCCTGGAACGCCTACACCTGCGCCGATCCGGACGAGACGAAGGCGATGCTGGAGCGCTTCTACGAGAAGAGCGACCCGGGCCGGGCGGGTACGCACGAAACCGATCTCTGAGCGGTTCCGCGAAACGCCGACATCGCGGTCCCGCGGAACCGCGGAGGGGTTCGCGCGTCAGCCGACTTCGGCGGGCTCTTCAGCGTCCCGGCCGGCGAGCCGGTCGCGGCCGCGCTGGACGGCGGAGAGGAACTTGTCGAGGTTGACCTCGAGCGTGGAGAGGATCTCGTCGGCGTAGTCCTCGGCGCCGAGGCGGATCTGGCGCTCGGTCTCCCGCGCGTCCTCGATGATCTCCTCGGCGGCGCGCTCGGCCTGCTTGTAGACCTCCTCGTCGGAGATCAGGCGCTCCTGCTGGTCGCGGGCCTCCTTGACGATCCGCTCGGCCTCGCGCTTGGCCTCGGCGAGCATCTCCTGGCGCTCCTTGACGATCCAGCGCGCCTGCTTGATCTCCTCGGGGATCGTCGCCCGCATCTGGTCGAGCAGGTCGTAGATCTCCTCGCGGTCGACTCTGACCTGGTCGGTGAGCGGCACCGGCCGGGCGTTGTGGATCAGATCATCGAGCTTGTCTATGAGGACGAGAACATCCATTAGCGATCGTGAAAGCTTACGGTGCCGGGCGAGCGGCGGTGGCCCCAGGCGTTGGTTCGGCGGCGGCTTGCAAGCTCCTGCCCACGGGGTACGTCCGGGGGCGGCTTGGTGAAAGCGCTAGCGCTGAAGTCGCTCCGCAAGCGCCTCCGCGACGCGTGCGGGGACCAGCTCGGAGACGTCGCCGCCGAACGTCGCCATCTCCTTCACCCCGGTCGAGCGGATGAAGCTGTAGTCGCCCGAGGCGAGGATGTAGACCGACTCGACGTCCGGCGCCAGGGTGCGGTTGAGCTGGTTCATCTCGAACTCGTACTCGAAGTCCGAGATCGCACGCAGGCCCTTGACGATCGCCGTGGCGCCGTTCTCGCGCGCGAACTCGACCAGCAGGTTCGAGAACACCTTCACCTCGACGTTGTCGACCCCGTTGTCGGCGAGCGCCTGCTCGATGAACGACTTGCGCTCGGCGGCGTCGAACAGCGGCGCCTGCTTTCGGACCTGGACGTCGACGACGCCGACCACCACCTTGTCGAACACCCGCGCCGCGCGGCTGATCACGTCGAGGTGACCGTTGGTGACCGGGTCGTAGCTGCCCGGGCAGACCGCGATCCGTTGCTCGCGTTCACTCATGGGAGGCGTGAATCCTTATCAGTGCCTCGCCAAAGCGGCGCTCCGCCACCACCGGCAGGGAAAGGTCGAGCGGCCCGCGCGCCGCGCTCTCGACGACGATTCGCCCGCCCGCGGCGAGCCGCGGCGCAAGCAACCGCTCGAGGTCGGCGCCGAGTCCGGCGACGCGGCCGTAGGGCGGGTCGCAGAGGATGAGGTCAAAGCGCTTGCGGGACCGGGCGAGGAAGCGAAGGGCATCTGAGCGGAGCACCCGGCAGCGATCGTCGAGCCCGAGGTCGGCGACGTTGCGTTGCGCCAGCCGCGGCTGGGTGTCGACCAGCACGGCGCTCGCCGCACCCCGCGAGAGCGCCTCGATCGCGAGCGCCCCGGTGCCGCAATAGAGATCGAGCACCGAGGCGCCGGAAACGTCGCCGAGGATCGCGAACAAGGCCTCGCGGGCGCGGTCCGAGGTCGGGCGCACCTCGGCCGAGCGCCGCGGCGGGGAAGCGAGCCGCCGCCCGCCGAGCTCACCCGCGACCACCCTCATCCGCGGCCCACGCGGGCGCGTTTCGACCCGCTCGGCGGGGGTACGTGCGGGAGCGCGTTCACGTCAGGGAACCTCAACGCCGAGTATCGGCCAAGGAGGGACGCGCTGTGAGATCACCTCGAACTTTGGGCCGAGTGATCATCGGAGGCATGGTGACCGCGACGGTTGTGCTGACAGCGTGCGGAGGGGAGGACACCACCACAACCGTGACCGAAACGGTCGCGGGCGAGGAGACCACCACGGATGAGGCGACGACCGACGCCAGCCCCGAGACGACCGCTCCAACCACCGCGGCCGAGGAGCCGACCACCGAGGACGAGCCGATCGCCGACCTCGGTTCGGCGGAGGCGACCGTCGCCGACGTCCCGATGCGGGTGCAGATCACCGAGCTGGTCCGCCAGGATCGGTTCGCGACCCTCAACTTCACGGTCAGCAACGAGTCGCCGGCGCGAGACTCGGGCGTCTTCTACCGCGAGTTCGACGACAACCAACGGGGGACGGCCACCGACGGTCTGCTCCTGATCGATCCCCAGCGCGGCAAGGAGTACCGGGTCGTGCGTAACCCGGGCGAGGGATGCCTGTGCACCGATGAGGTGCCGTTCTCACTCGACCGGGGCGAGCGGGTGAACCTGTTCTCGACCTTCGACGCGCCGCCCGCGTCCGTCACCGAGGTGAACGTCAGCTTTCCGAGCGGCTTCGGGACCGTCACCGGAGTCCCGATCGAGTAGGTCCTCAAGCCGCGATCCCCTGCTCGCGCTCGTCGCCGAAGCGGGCGCGGGCGACGTCGAGCAGCGGGCCGAGGGCTGGATCGTCGAGCCCGCCGTGGAGCTCGATCAGCCGCAGCACCTCGCGGCGGGCGCTCGCGAGCAGCTCGCCGTCCTCGGGCAGCTCGGCGACCCGGTAGCGCGGCAGCCCATGCTGGCGGGTGCCGAGGATCTCCCCCTCGCCGCGCAGGGTGAGGTCGACCTCGGCGAGCTCGAAACCGTCCGCCGTGCGCGCGATCGCCTCCATCCTCCGCCGCGCGATGTCCGACTCGGGGTCGGCGAAGAGGATGCAGTGGCTCTCGTGTGCCCCTCTGCCGACCCGCCCGCGCAGCTGGTGGAGCTGTGAGAGCCCGTAGCGCTCGGCCGCCTCGATCAGCATCACGGTCGCGTTCGCCACGTCGATGCCGACCTCGATCACGGTCGTCGCCACGAGCACGTCGGCGGCCCCGCTCGAGAACGCCTCCATCGCCTCGGCCTTCGCCCGGGACGGCATCTGGCCGTGCAGGAGGACGACTCGGAAGTCCGCCAGCTCGCCCGCGGCGAGCCGCTCGGCCTCGTCGGCCGCCGCCTTCGCCTGCAGCTTCTCCGACTCGGAAACCAGGGGGCAGACCACGTATGCCTGGCGGCCCTCGCGCAGCCGCTCGCGGATGAACTCATAGGCGCCGGCGCGCTTCTCCTCCCCCACCACCCAGGTGCGGACCGGCCGCCGTCCGGCCGGCAGCGCGCGAATCGTGGTGGTGTCGAGGTCGCCGTAGGCGGTCAGCGAGAGCGTCCGCGGGATCGGCGTCGCGGTCATGTGCAGCAGGTGGGGCGCCGCCCCCGACGGGCCTTTGGCGTCGAGCGCCGCGCGTTGGCGGACGCCGAAGCGATGCTGCTCGTCCACCACGCAGAGGGCGAGGCTCGCGAAGGCGACGTCGGGCTCGATCAGGGCGTGGGTGCCGACGACCAGGCCGAGCTCCCCGCTCGCGAGCCGGTCCAGGGTCCGTCGCCGGCGAGCTCCGGGCGTCGCTCCGGTGAGCAGCGCGAACGGCTGCTCGGCCGCGAGCAGGGTGTCGAGCGTCGCCGCGTGCTGCTCGGCGAGGGTCTCGGTCGGCGCCATCAGCGCCGTCTGGTGGCCGGCCTCGACCGCACGCAGCATCGCGAACAGCGCGACCACCGTCTTGCCACTCCCTACCTCCCCCATCAGCAGCCGCTGCATCGGCCGGCCGGAGCGCAGGTCGGCGTCGATCTCGGCGAAGGCGCGGCGCTGGTCGCCGGTGGGCGCGAACGGCAGCGCGGCGAGCCAGCGCTCGACCAGCCCGCCCGCGTCCGCCTTCGCAGGCTCGATCGCGACCCCGGCGCGGGCCTCCGACCGCGAGCGGCGGCGGACCGCGAGCGCCGCCTGATGGAGCACCAGCTCCTCGAAGGCGAGCCGCCGACGGGCGGTCTCGGCGGCGGAGGCCGATCCCGGGAAGTGGACGGCGTGGAGGGCGTCGGCCTCGAGCGCGAGTCGCTCGCGCGCTCGCAGCTCTGCCGGCAGCGGCTCGATCGCGACCGGCGCCGCGTCGACTGCCTGCCATGCCCACTCGCGGATCCGGTTCGGGCGCAGGCGCTCGGAGGCGGGATGCACCGGCACGAGGCCGGTGGTGTGGATCCCGGTGGAGCTCGGATCGGTGCCGGGACCGTCGACGATCTCGTGCGCGGCGACCCGGAAGCCTGAGCGGTCGAGCTTGCCGCTGAGCAGCAGCTCGGTGCCCTCGCGGAAACGCTCGGCCAGCCACGCCTGGTTGAACCAGACCGCCTTCATCGGGCCGCTTCGGTCGGCGACCATCGCCTCGACCAGGCGCAGGTTGCGGCGCCTCGTCGGACGCACGCGGACCGACCGCACCGTGACCAGCACCGTCGCCTCGGCGCCGATCCGCAGCTCGGCCACCTCGCTCACCGTGGTGCGGTCGCGGTATGCATGGGGCACGTGCCAGAGCAGGTCGCCGACCGACTCGATCCCGAGCTCGATCGCCGCCGCGGCGAGCTTCGGGCCGGCGCCGCGCAGCGCGGTCAGCGGGGCGTCGAGCAGGCTCGGCCGCGGGCGCGAGCGAAGCGCGACAGCGCGCAGTTCCTCGCGGCCCTGCGCACCGCCGGACCCCAGCGCGCGCGGGGGAACGGTGAGGTCACCCGCCACCTCGGTCGTGATCGCCCGCGCCATAACCGGAAGGCTAAGTCGAGGGGTGGCGGCACGGGCCGACCCGGGCGTTCGACGCGGAACTCTCGGATGGCGGGACAAAGGCGTCGAGAGCCTATGGTTGGCGTGGATGGGACGAATCGAGGAGCGGCTGGAGGAGCTGGGGCTCGAGCTGCCGCGGCCGTTCGCGCCCCCGCCGGGGGTCGAGTTCCCGTTCGACCTCGTGCGCCGAACCGGCGACCTCGCCTACGTCTCCGGCCACCTGCCCATGGACGGGTCCGAGGTGCTGGTGGTCGGCCGGGTCGGCGACGAGCTCAGCGTCGAGCAGGGGGTCGAGGCGGCGCGGCTGACGACGCTGTCGATCCTCGCCAGCCTGAAGCAGGAGCTCGGCGAGCTCGACCGGGTGACCGGCTGGGTGAAGGCGCTGGGGCTGGTCCGGTGCGCCCCCGACTTCGACAAGCCGCCGCTGGCGATCAACGGGTTCACCGACCTGGTGCTCGAGCTGTGGGGCGACGCGGGGCGCCACGCCCGCACCGCGATCGGGGCCGGGCAGCTTCCCTTCGGCGTCCCGGTCGAGATCGAGGCGATCGTCGAGGTCGACGGTGCGTAGGCCGGGCGCTCAGCCCGCCCGCGAGCCCGGCTTGCGGTGGCGGCGGAACATCTCCGCCACCCAGCGGTAGCCCCGGCGCTCCTTGAGCGGTGTCCTGAACTCCTCGAGCGCCCTTGGCGGCTCTGGAAGCCGGGGGCCCTGCGGAGGGGTGACGAGCGGGTAGAAGAGGGCGGCGGCAGTGAGGTCGGCGACGCAGAACCGCCCGCCCGCGAGGTACTCGTCCTCGCCGAGCTCGTCCTCGAGCCGGTCGAGGGCGGCGAGCACCTTCGCCCGCGCCGCCTCGGCCCCCTCGTCGCTTCCGGCGCCGAAGCGAACCGAGACGAATGCCGAGGCGAAGCGGGCGGCGCCGGCGCGGGCGAGCCCAACCCGGCGCAGCGCCGGCGGCATGTTGCTCGCGGTCAACGCGGCCATCGTCTTTCGATCCCTCGTCGTCTCGTGCCACGCGAGGCGGCGAATCGCCGGGCCCAGCTCCTCGTCGAACCACTCCTCGAGCGCCAACGCCCGCCGGCGCTCGTCCGCGTCCGGCGGATAGAGCGGTGGGTCGGGATGGCGCTGCTCGAGCGCCGCGATGATCGCGGTCGAGTCGCCGATCACCGAGCCGTCGATCCGGATCACCGGAAAGGTCACCTGGGCGCCGCGGGTGAGCCAGAGCGCACGAAGCATGTGCGCTCCCGGAAACCGGGCGGCGCGGCGCTCGTGCTCGATGCCCTTGTAGGCGAGCGCCCAGCGCACCTTCTCGCTGTAGTGGGATACGCCGATGTGCCACAGGACGGGCTTCGGCGGGGTCACGTTCAGGCCCTCACTGCACCGCGATCAGCCACCAGTAGCTGGGCTGGTCGCCGCGATGAACCTCGACCTCGATCCCGTCCGGGAGCTCGAGCGGCAGCCCGCCGCGGTGAATCGGGGGGTCCGCTCCCTCGATCACCGTGAGGATCTCCGCGTCGGCCCCCTCGCAAACCGCCGCGATCGTCGCCGCGAACGTCGGCTCGGGCTCGCCCCAGGCGACGATCTCCTCCCCCGCGAACCCGACCGCCTCGCCGCGGCCGAAGCGCCCCTCGGAGTCGTCGCGCGCCGCCGGCGCGATCGCCCCGGAGCGAATCTCCGCCAGCGCGGCCTCGAGCCGCGCGGCGTTCGACTCGGCGCTCGCCTCCGCGTCGAGCTCCACGAGCGCCGCGAGGGCCGCCTGGGGCGAGTCGCTGTGGACGACCGCGACCCGCTTGCCCGCCACCCCGGCCGCCTCCTCGGCCGCCATCCAGACGTTGCGGGAGTTCGGCAGCACCACCACCTCCTCGGCCGGGGAGGCCTCGATCCCCCGCACCAGGTCGTTGGTCGACGGGTTGAGGGTCGGCCCGCCGTCGACCACCAGCGCCCCCAGCCCCTCGAACAGGTCTCGCACCCCGGCGCCGCTGGCGACCGCGACGACGCCGCTGCGCCCGGTCCCGAGGCGCTCGCGCTGGGCCGCGATCTGCTCGTGCATGTCGGCGAT
This sequence comes from Solirubrobacterales bacterium, assembly GCA_050697155.1. Classification (GTDB taxonomy): domain Bacteria; phylum Actinomycetota; class Thermoleophilia; order Solirubrobacterales; family 70-9; genus JBOGZD01. The sequence continues at coordinate 14,799 of JBOGZD010000037.1, forward strand.
GTCCTCGCGCTCGATCGTCCCCGCGCCGGCGAACAGCGCCTTCGCCGCGTCCGGGTCGTCGGTGTGGACGTGGACCTTGAGCGTCGCCTCGTCCCCGACCACGAGCACCGAGTCGCCGAGCTCCTCGAGCCGGGGGGCGAACGAGCCCGACTCGAGCCCCTCGCCGATGACGATGAAGTTGGTGCAGAAGCGGTAGCGCGAGCTCGCGTGGTGGACGTCGGCGACGCGGGCCCGCTCATAGTGCGGCAGCTCGGGCAGCTGGACCCGCTCGCCGGCGAGCCCGGCGATCAGGCCGCGGATGATCACCACGAGTCCGAGCGCGCCCGCGTCCACCACCCCGGCCTCGGCGAGGACGTCGAGCTGCTCGGGGGTGTGGCGGACCGCCTCCTCGCCCGCGAACAGAGCGGTCGCCATCATCTCGGCGAGCAGGGCGTTCTGCTCGGCGTCGGTCGCCTCGGGCTCCAGCCCTCGCGGGGACCAGCTGGCGAGCCGCTCGGTGACCGCGTCCGCCATCGCCCGGATCGCGGTCAGCATCGTCCCCTCCTCCGGCTCGCGCACCGACGCCCAGGCGCGGTCACTGGCGCTGCGCAGCGCCGCCTCCACGAGGCGGGGATCGATCAGCCTCCCGGGGGGCGTAGCGAGCATCTCCGCGGCGCCACGGACGATCTGGCTCAGGATCACCCCAGAGTTTCCGCGGGCCCCCATCAGCGCCGCCCGGGCGACGGCGCGAACGATCTCCGGCCGCTGGGGATCGGCCTCGCTCGAGGCTTCGAGCTCATCGAGCTGGTCGAGCACGTGGCGCATCGTCAGCGCCATGTTGTCCCCGGTGTCCCCGTCGGGAACCGGAAAGACGTTCAGGTCGTTGATCTCCTCACGCCGCTCCTCGAGGTGGGCCAGTGCGACGCCCACGACCTCGCGGAAGCGATGGATTGATGGATCGGCCAAAGCGGCCGGATTATGCGTGCTTTACGACCTTGCCGGACTTCAGGCAGCGGGCGCAGACGTAGACCCGGCGCGGGCGGCCGCCGTCGTCGATCCGGACCTTCTGGAGGTTCGGGACAAAGCGTCGCCGGGTGGCGACCATCGAGTGGCTGCGGGAGTTGCCGGCCACCGGCCCCTTGCCGCAGCTGTGACAGACCTTCGCCATCGGCGCGGGATGGTAGCGGTCAGGATTCGAAGGACCCACGCATCTCGGCCATTCGCAGCAACGCGAGGGCGGCATTGCGGCCTTGGTCGCGCTTGTCGCCGCCGGCGCGGGCCTCGGCCTGCTCGCGCGTGTCACAAGTGATGACGCCGAACGCGCAGGGGACGCCGGTGGCGAGCTGCACGTACTGGATCCCCCGCGCCGACTCGCCGCAGACGAAGTCGTAGTGGTCGGTCTCGCCGCGGATCACGACGCCGAGGCAGGCAACGCCGGCAAACCGCCCCGACTCCGCGCACCACTTCGCCGCCAGCGGCAGCTCGAACGCCCCCGGGACCTCGTAGGTGTGGATCGAGGCCGGACTGACCTCATGCTCGCCGAAGGCCTCGGTCGCGCCGTTGACGAGCCGCTCGGCGAGGTCCTCGTAGAAGGTCGCGACGCAGATCGCGTATTCAGGCACCGTCCCCCTCGTCCTCGGCCGCCTCGGTCTCCGCCGCCGGGGCCTCCTCCTCGACGTCGCGTCGGTGCTCCTCGTGCAGCAGCTCCTCGTCGAGCGGTAGCCCCTGATGGTGGAGGATGTGGCCGAGCCGCTCGCGCTTCGCGCGCAGGTACTCCTCGTTGTGCGCGTTGGGCACCGACTGGATCGGGACCTGCTCGGTGACCGAAAGCCCGTAGCCCTCCAGCCCGTGAATCTTCTTCGGGTTGTTGGTGAGGATGCGGATGCTCGAGAGGCCGAGGTCGACTAGAACCTGGGCACCGATCCCGTAGTCGCGGAGGTCGGCCGGCAGGCCGAGCTTGAGATTGGCGTCGACGGTGTCGAGCCCGTCCTCCTGGAGCTTGTAGGCGCGCAGCTTGTTCAGCAGCCCGATCCCGCGGCCCTCCTGGGAGAGGTAGAGCAGAACCCCCTGGCCCTCGCGCTCGATCATCGCCAGCGCCGCCTCGAGCTGCTCGCCGCAGTCACAGCGCAGCGAGTGGAAGACGTCGCCCGTGAGGCACTCGGAGTGAACGCGGACGAGCACGTCCTCGGCCCCGGCGACATCGCCCTTGACCATCGCCACGTGGTGCTTGTCGTCGAGCAGCGACCGGTAGCCGACCGCGTTGAACTCGCCGAATGCGGTCGGCAGCCGGGTCGCGACCACCCGTTCGACCAGCTTCTCGGTCCTCCGCCGGTAGGCGATCAGGTCCGCGACCGTGATCATCCGGAGGCCGTGCCGCTCGCAGTAGGGGATCAGGTCCGGGACCCGGGCCATCGTCCCGTCCTCGTTCATGATCTCGCAGATCACCCCGGCCGGGATCAGTCCTGCGAGCCGGGCGAGGTCGACGGCGGCCTCGGTCTGGCCGGCGCGCTCGAGCACCCCCCCGTCCTTGGCCTTGAGCGGGAACAGGTGGCCGGGCTGGACCAGGTCGTCCGGGCCGCTGGCGGGATCGATCGCGACCTGGACGGTGTGGGCGCGGTCGGCGGCCGAGATCCCGGTGCTTACCCCGTGCCTCGCCTCGACCGAGACGGTGAACGCGGTCTGAAGCGGCGCCTCGTTCTTGGCCGCCATGAGGTTGAGGCCGAGCTGCTCGCAGCGGTCGCCCGTGAGCGAGAGGCAGATCAGGCCGCGGGCCTCCTTGGCCATGAAGTTGATCGCGTCCGGCGTCGCGAACTGGGCGGCGAGGGTGAGGTCGCCCTCGTTCTCGCGGTTCTCGTCGTCGCAGACGACGACCATGCGCCCGCGGCGGATGTCCTCGAGCGCCTCCTCCACGGTGGAGAAAATGCCTGCCGCCGGCTCCGCTTCGCGTCCGCGGGCGGCAGGGTCTCTGGCGGTTGGGGTCTCGGACATCACGCGCTCCCTTCGTCCTTGAAGCGTAGAAGCCGTTCCACGTAACGGGCGACGACGTCGAGCTCGAGGTTCACGCGCGGCGCCTCGGGGGAGGCGTCGCCGAGCGTGGTCCGCTCGAGCGTCTCGGGGATCAGCGAGACCTCGAAGCCAGCCGGGGTGAGCGCCGCGACGGTGAGGCTGACCCCGTCGACGGTGACCGAGCCGTGCTCGACCAGATAGCGGCGCAGCCCCGCCGGCACCGCGACTCGCAGCCGCCGGGCGAAGCCGTCGCTTTCCGCCGCCTCGACCTCGCCGACGCCGTCGACGTGGCCCTGGACGATGTGGCCGCCGAGCGGGTCCCCGGCCCGCAGGGGCGGCTCGAGGTTGACCCGATCGCCCTGCCCGAGCTCGCCCAGCGTGGTCAGCCGCGCCGTCTGGTTCATGACGTCGGCCTCGAAGGCGCCGCGATCGTGGCCGGCGACGGTAAGGCAGGCGCCGCTGACCGCCACCGAGTCCCCCTCGCGCAGGCGCTCGGCGAGCCCGGCGGCGATCCGCAGCCGGGTGCCGGCGTCGCCGCGGTCGGCGCGCTCGACCGACCCGATCTCCTCGACGATCCCGGTGAACATCACCACTCCCGCAGCCGGGCGCGGACCAGCAGGTCCTCGCCCGATCGCTCGAACTCGGTCGCCAGCGGCCGCTGTGCGGCGGCGATCGTCTCCGCTGCCGTGCCGGGACCGGCGAGCAGCGGCCGTCCGCCGCCGAGCAGCACCGGGGCGATGAAGATCCGCAGCTCGTCGATCTCGCCGGCCGCGAGGAAGGAGCCGGCCAGCTCGGCGCCACCCTCGAGCAGCAGCGCGGCAATGTCCCGAGCGCCGAGCTCGCTGAGTGCCGCCTCGACCCGGCTCGCCGGGTTGCCACCGACCGCGATCACCTCGGCCCCGGCCTCGCGAAGCGCGTCGACGCGGTCGGCGGGCGCCCCGGCCGCCGCAACCACGATCACCGGCGCCTCGGCGACCGTGCCGAGCAGCTGCGAGTCGACGGGCAATCTGGCCTCGGAGTCGAATACGACCCGCGCGGGCTGGCGAACGCCGCCCTGCGGGGCCGGTTCTGGGTCCCGCGCCGTGAGCAGCGGATCGTCGGCGAGGGCGGTCCCCATCCCGACCGCGACCGCGTCCGCGTCGGCGCGCCAGCGGTGGACCAGCTCCCTGCTGGCGGCGCCGGAGATCCAGCGCGAGTCGCCACCGGTGGTCGCGGTGCGCCCGTCGAGGCTGACCGCGGCCTTGTAGGCGACATGGGGGCGGCCGGTGCGCGCGTGCTTGAGGAACGCCTGGTTTCCCAGCCGCGCGGCGGTCGCCTCCTCTCCGTCGGCGAACTCGACCTCGACGCCCCCGTCGCGAAGGATCCCGGGCCCTCGGCCGCTGGCCTTCTCGGTCGGGTCCTCGCAGCCGATCACCACCCGCCCGATCCGTGCGGCGAGGATGGCGTCGGTGCAGGGCGGCTGGCGCCCGTGGTGGGCGCAGGGCTCGAGGCTGACGTAGAGGGTCGCCCCGGCGGGGTCGTTGCCGCGCGCGCGGCACTCTGCGAGCGCCGCCACCTCGGCGTGTGCCTCGCCGAGCGCGGCGTGCCAGCCCTCCCCGATCGCCTCGCCGTCGCCGCCGACGATGACCGCCCCGACCAGCGGGTTCGGGCTCACCCGTCCGCGGCCCCGACCGGCGAGCTCGATCGCCCGTCGCAGATGGACGCGATCCGCCTCTGTGGCCACGCCGGTCACAGCGACTGGATCGCGCTTCGCGCCATAGCCATCCAAATCTGCTCCGCGCTAGGTGATTGACTCGTCAGTCAATAGCCAGTGTACCCCGTCGGCCGTAAGTTGACGGTGGCCGGAGGGGTGAACGTGCCAGCGCCGGCGCCGGCCATCCCATACGTTCCGGTGGGTGGCGGACCACGAGCTGATCTTCGTCGCCGGGGCGCTGCTCGCGGTCGGCCTTGCGGCGGCGAAGGTCGCCGACCGGGTGCGGGTGCCGGGCCTGCTGCTGTTCGTCGGGCTCGGGATGCTGGTCGGCTCGGAGGGAATCGGCGGGGTCGACTTCGACGACGCCGAGCTGACCCGCACCCTGGGCACGATCGGCCTCGTCCTGATCCTCTTCGAGGGCGGGCTGACCGCGGGCTGGGGCGAGATCCGGCCGGTGGTCGGAGTGGCGGTGTCGCTCGCCACCGTCGGCACAGTCCTCACCGCAGTGCTCACCGGGGTCGTCGCGATCTGGCTGTTCGACCTCGGCACGCTCGAGGGCCTCATCCTCGGCTCGGCCGTGGCGGCGACCGACAGCGCGGCGATCTTCGCCGTCCTCCGCGGCTCGCGGCTGCGTCGCCGGCTCGCGCGCGCGCTCGAGGGCGAATCGGGGATGAACGACCCGGTCGCGCTTCTGCTGGTCACCGGGTTCATCGACTGGATCGAGCTCCCCGACTACGGCGCCGCCGACATGGCGCTGGCGCTGGTTGGCAAGCTCGCCCTCGGGCTGGTGATCGGGATCCTGGTCGGCCGCGGCGCCCGCTGGGCGTTTCGCAACCTCGACCTGCCCAGTCCCGGCCTCTACCCGGTGGCCTCGATCGCCACCGCCGCGCTCGCCTACGGCGTCGCCGAGCTCGCCCACGGCTCCGGCTTCCTCTCGGTCTACATCGCAGCGCTCGTGCTGGGCACCGGCCCGGTGCCGGCCCGGCGCACGACGATCGCCTTCCACCAGGGGCTTTCCTGGGTGGCGCAGATCTCGCTGTTCGCGCTGCTCGGGCTGCTCGTCTTCCCCAGCGCGCTCGGCGAGGTCGCCGCCGAGGGGCTGCTCCTCTCGGCGGCGCTGATCCTGGTCGCCCGGCCGCTCGCCGCGATCGTCGCCAGCGCGCCGTGGGAGTTCGACCTGCGCGAGCGGGTGATGCTCGGCTGGTCGGGGCTGCGCGGCGCGATCCCGATCTGGCTCGCGACCTTCCCGGTGGTCGCGGGTGTCGAGGAGAGCGAGCTGATCTTCAACGCGATCTTCTTCGTCGTCGTCACCTCGACCCTGATCCAGGGCGCCACCTTCGAGGCCCTCGCGCGCCGGCTCGGGGTCACCAGCGACGAGCCGGCCCTGCCCCGGCCGCTGATCGAGACCGGGATCATCCGCCAGCTCGGCGGCGAGTCGCTGGTCTGGACGGTCGAGCCGGAGGACGCGGCGGTCGGGCGGATGGTCAAGGACCTCGGCCTTCCCCGCGACGCGCTGGTCAACCTGATCCTCCGCGAGGGGTCGGCGATCCCGCCGCGAGGCTCGACCGAGATACAGGCCGGCGACGAGCTTCACATCGTCGTCCGCCAGGACGCCTATCCCGAGGTCGAGGGGCTGGCCGAGCGCTGGCGCAGCGGCCCGCTCGGCGAGCCCGAGGTGCCGGTGCTCCCGCCGCGGGGCGCGCCGCAGGTGTTCTCGGTGCGGCCATGGCGCCCCGCCGACGGCGACCCCGGAAGGCCGCGGCACGTCGGCGGCATCGATGTCGCCTCCGTGCTGCGCCAGCGTCGCGACGGCAACGGGGCCCTGGTCGCCCTCGCCGACGGCCGCTACGCGGTCACCGGCCCCGACGTGATCGCGTTCGGCGCCCGCCGCCAGCTCGCCGACTGGTGCGCGCGACGAATCGACCGCCCCGGCCTCTCCCCCCAGGCGCAGGCCTGGTGGCAGGAGGTCGCGGGGGCCCTGAGCGCTCCGCCGCGCTAGAGGCCCCTAGGTCCGTGCGGGTGTGGTGCTACTCGGCCCCGGCCGCGGCGGCGATCTCGCGGTAGGCCGCGGCCGGGTCGTCGGCGCCGAACACCGCCGAGCCGGCGACGAACAGCGTGGCCCCCGCCTCCGCCGCCAGGGCGACCGTGGTGGAATCGATCCCGCCGTCGACCTCGAGCGCCGCCTCGGGCGCGAGCGCGCGCAGGCGGGCGATCTTCTCCGGGGAGGACGGGATGAACGCCTGGCCGCCCCAGCCCGGGTTGACGGTCATGCAGAGCACCACGTCGGCCTCCTCGCCGAGCTCGCGGGCGGCATCCGCCGCGGTCCCCGGGTTGAGCGCCAGGCCCGCGAGGCAGCCCTGCTCGCGGATCGCGGCCAGGGTGCGGTGGGCGTGGGGGTCCGCCTCGGCGTGGATCGTGATCCCGTCCGCGCCCGCGGCGGCGAAGTCCGCGATCTGGTCGGCGGGACGCTCGATCATCAGGTGGACGTCGAGCGCGCCACCCGCCTCGTGGACCTGGTCGGCGATCGCGCCGACCACCAGCGGGCCGATCGTGATCGGCGGGACGAAGCGACCATCCATGACGTCGACGTGGATCAGCCGGGCGCCCGCGTCGATCACCTCCGCAACCTGTGCTCCGAGCCTGGCGAAGTCGGCGGCGAGGATGGAGGGGGCGACCCGCCGGCCGGAGAAGACGCTCATCGGGCTTTGCTTCGCGCTTGCGTCCATCGTCCCATCGGCCGCGCTACACCGGCTTCAGCATCGACTGCCCGCAGTGCTGGCAGGAGAGCTCCTCCGCGGCGCTCATGCGGACGATCGTCTGGTGCTCACCGCATTCGGGGCAGGCGGAGACGAGCTCGTAGCGGCGCAGGCAGTACACGCACCGGTAGCGGCCCGGTAGCTGGGTCGGGCGCAGCCAGGGCTCACCGCATCCGGGGCAGCCGGGGCGCCGCAGGGTCCCGCGGCCCTCGTCGGCCATCACCCGCCCTCCTCCCGCCGCAGCCGGGCGATGAAGAACCCGGTCGTCCGGTCGCGGTCCGGTCGCAGCTGGAGGAAGCGCCGGTCGCCGCGGGCCACGAGACGGGCGTGCTCGGCACCGAGGTCGTCCGCGGCCAGCTTCGGCGCGCGCTCGAGCGCGGCCGCGACCACCGCCTCGTTCTCGCGCTCGGAGATGGTGCAGGTCGAGTAGACCAGGGCGCCGCCCGGGGCGAGCGCCCGTGCGCCGCGGACGAGGATCCGTCGCTGGAGCGCGGCCAGGCGCTCGACCTGCTCGGGCGACTTGCGCCAGCGGGCGTCCGGGCGCGAGGCGAGGGTGCCGAGGTCCGAGCAGGGCGGGTCCACGAGGACGCGATCGTAGCCCGAGCCCAGGTCGGCCTCCGCGGCGTCACCTTGCTCGACCCGGACGCAGCTCGCCCCGGCGCGCGCGCAGACCTCGCGGATCGCCTCCGCGCGCCGCCCGTCGAGCTCGAGCGCGACCACCTCGCCGCGGTTCTCCATCCTTGCGGCAATCTGGGAGGCCTTGATCCCGGGCCCGGCGCAGAGATCGAGCACCCGCTCGCCGGGTCGGGGCCCGAGCAGATGGACGACCGCCTGCGAGCCTCGCGATTGCGGCACCAGCTCACCGGTCGCGACCCGGGCGCCGACCGGATCGGTCGCCGCGCCGACCACGAGCCCGTCGGCCGGATCGAGCAGCCCGCCCGATCCCGGCCCGCCGACCTCCACCCCGTCGTGGCGAAGCTCCTCGCCCAGGCGCGCCGGGTCCGCGCGCAGGGTGTTGACCCGGAACGCCACCTCCGCGGGCTCGTTCATCGCCGCCATCATCGCCCGCGCTCCCGGGGCGCCGAGGTCCCGCCACCACATCTCCGCCAGCCACCGTGGATAGGAGAGGGCGACCGCGGCGCCCCCGGGCTCGGAGTCGTCGAGCTCCGCCAGCAGCCGCTCGCGCTCGCGCGCCACCCGGCGCAGCACAGCGTTCACC
>JBOGZD010000038.1:0-23096 GCA_050697155.1 Solirubrobacterales bacterium
CCGGCGCGCCGGGCGGTGCTCGCCGCCGGGACCCGGCTGGCGAGCGACGGGCGCTGGCGGGCCTACGCGATCTCCTGCGCGACCAGCGACTCCTCCGCGAGTGGCCTTGCCATCTCCGGCGTCGCCGGGGCGCGCCGGTAGGGGTGCTCGTCGCGCTCGCCCTCCTCGAGGTAGGCGCCGTCGGCGTTCACCGCCCAGAGGTCGTGCTCGCGCCCGTCGCAGACGTTCTCCACCGCGCGCATCGCGGTCAGCATCGAGTGGTCGGAGTTGTTGTACCGGTGCAGGCCGTTGCGGCCGACCTGCTGCAGGCGCGGGTGGCGCTCGAGCCAGGCGCGGATCGTCGCCACCCGCCCCGCGTAGTCGGCGTCGTAGATCGGGTAGGCCCTCGGCACCCGGACCACGTGGCCGCGCACGAGCCGCTCGGCGGCGGCGAGGCCGAGCCGCTCGAGCTCGGCGGCGGCGAGCTCGACCAACCGCTCATCCGGCGCCGACCACAGCTCGTCGCCCTCGAAGCAGAAGTACTCCATCCCGACGCAGGCGCGGCCGGCCTCGGGAACCAGGTCGGGGCTCCAGGCGCGGAAGTTCTGGATCCGCCCCACGCGGACCGACGGCTCGTGGACGTAGACCCAGTTGTCGGGGAAGGGGTCTGCGCCGTCGATGATCAGGGCGACGGTGACGAAGTCGCGGTAGCGAAGCCCGCCCGCGGCGCGCGCCACCCGCGGCGCCGGGGCGGGGTCGGCGATCGCGGCCAGGGTGCGCAGCGGCAACGAGGAGATTGCCGCCGAGGCCCGCAGTCGCGCGTCGCCGGCAGTGATCGTGAGCCCGTCGGCGGCGAGCCGCAGCCCGGTGACCGGCGAGCGGGTGCGGATCTCGCCCCCCAGGCGACGGATCTCGGCGGCCATCGCCTCCCACATCTGGCCCGGGCCGAGGCGCGGGTAGAGGAACTCAGTGGTCAGGCTGCGGATCCCGCCGTCGCCGCCGAGCAGCGCCGTGCGGGCCGCGCGCCACAGCGAGAGATCGCGGATCCGCTGTGCTGCCCATTCGGCCCGGATCTCGCTCGTCGGCACTCCCCAGACCTTCTCCGTGTAGCTGCGAAAGAAGAGCTCGAACAGCCGCCGGCCGAATCGGCCCGAGACCCAGTCCTCGAACGTGCGCGGATCGCGCTGCCGGCGCACCCGGGCGCCGAGATACGAGCCCCCGCTGCGAGCCAGCTCGATCGGCCCGACCTTGCGCACGACGTCGCCGGCGCGCAGCGGGTAGTCGATGAACCGCCCCCGCCAGTAGATCCGCGAGAGGCGCGGTCGCAGCAGCAGCTCGTCGCCGAGCAGCTCCGTCCACAGCGCCTCGACCTCGGCGGCCTTGGTGTAGAAGCGATGGCCACCGAGGTCGAAGCGATAGCCGTCGCGGACCACCGTCCGCGCCAGCCCGCCGACCTCCCCCGAGGCCTCGAGCACGGTCACCGGCAGGCCGCGTCGGGCGAGCAGCAGCCCCGCCGTCAACCCGGCGGGCCCGGCGCCGAGCACCGCCACCGGCGCGGCTTCCCCGGATCTGTTAGGTATCCCTAACTCCACGCGAGCGCGGGAGTCTAGTCACGTCCCGTCAGGTAGAGCAGATGCCGAACCCGGAATCGCCCACGTTCGCGGTCGTCGTCCCGGCGACCGCGGGCCCGCCGACCCTGGAGCGCTGCGTCGCGGCCCTGCGCCGGGCCGGCTGCCGCCCGCAGGAGCTGGTCGTCCAGCGCCGACCGGCGGGCGCAGGGCCGGCGGCCGCTCGCAACCTCGGCGCCGCGGCCTGCGAGGCCGAGGTGGTCGCCTTCGTCGACGCCGACGTCGAGGTCCACCCCGACGCCCTCGACCGACTGCGGGCGGCGTTCGCCGCCGATCCCGGGCTGACCGCCGTCTTCGGCGCCTACGACGATCGCCCGGCCGCGCCGGGGGCGGTCTCGCGCTTTCGCAATCTGCTCCATCACCACGTCCACGCGACCGCGGCCGGCCCGGCCGAGACCTTCTGGGCCGGGCTCGGCGCCGTGAGGCGCGATGCCTTCCTCGCCGCCGACGGCTTCGATGCGGAGCGGTACCCGGCGCCCGCGGTGGAGGACATCGAGCTCGGCATGAGGCTGCGCGCCGGCGCCGCGCGGATCGAGCTCGATCCGCGCATCCGGGGGACCCACCTCAAGCGCTGGTCACTCGCCGGCATGCTCTGGACCGACTTCGCCCGCCGTGGCGTGCCCTGGGTGCGGCTTCAACTCGAGGCGCGCAGGGCGGGCGGCACCCTGAACCTCGCCCCCCGCCACCGGGCGAGCACGATCGCCTGCCTGGCGGCCGCAGCCGCCCTGGTCGCGCGCCGGCCGCTGGCCGCGGGGGCGTGCGGCGCCCTACTGGCGGCCTTGAACGCCAGCTTCTACCGCCTGCTCGCCAGGCGTGGGGGGCCGGCCCTGCTCGCGGCCGGGATCCCCCTGCACGCCCTGCACCACCTCGCCGGCGCCGCCTCGGCCGCGGCCGGCGTCGCCGCCCACCTGCTGTCGCGGGGCCGCTCGTGACGGGGCTCGACGCGCCGCTTCGGGTCGGGCTGGTCGGTTGCGGGCGGCTCGCCGAGCTGGGCTACCTGCCCGCGATCGCGGGGTGCCCCGCGGTCGAGCTGGCGGCGGTCGCGGACCCGGATCGGGCGCGACGCGACCAGCTCGTCGCCCTCGCCGCGCGCTTCGCCTCGGGGCGGCGCGGGACGCCGGCCCCGAGCGCTCACCCCGGGACCAGCGAGCTGATCGCCGAGGGTGAGGTCGAGGCGGTGATCGTCGCCAGCCCCGCCTACGCCCACGAGGAGGCCGCCCACGCCGCCTCGGGCGCCGGGCTGCCCTGTCTGGTCGAGAAGCCGCCGGCGCCCGACGCGTCCGGGGCGCGGGCGCTCGCGGCGCTGGAGCCGGCGCCCTGGGTCGGATTCAACCGGCGCTTCGACCACGGGTTGGCCTTGGCGGGGGCGATCCCGGCCGAGGGGCCACTGGAGCTGGAGCTGGAGCTGCGCTACCGGCGCGCCGCGTGGCGGGCGCTAAGCGTGCGCGACGACGCGCTGCTCGACCTTGGCCCGCACCTGGTCGACCTCGCCCTGCTGCTGACCGGGTCGGCGACCGCCGCGGTGAGCGCCGCCGAGCTGCGGCCGGCGCGCGCCGCGCTCGAGCTCGAAACGACCCGCGGGGCTGTGTCGATCCGCTGCGCGACCGATCGCCCGCACGCCGAGCTGGCGATCGTGCGGCGCCCGGGGGGCGAGCGCCTGGGCCAGTGGCGGGCGGGCGGGCCCGCGGCGGGGCTCGTACGCCGCTGGCGGCGCGTCGATCACCCGCTGGTGGGCTCGCTTCGCCGCCAGCTCGAGGCCTTCGCGACCGCCGCCCGCGGCGGCGGCTCGCGACTGCTGGCGACCGCCGAGGACGGGCTGCGGACGATGCGCCTGATCGACGCCGCTCGCGAGGCAGCATCGTGATCTGCGTGCTCCAGCTCGACGCCGCGAGCGTCGCCGTGCTCGGGCGACTGCTCGCCGAGGGACGGCTGCCCAACCTCGCGGCGCTGCACGAGCGCGGTGCCGAGCATTGGCTCGAGACTCCCGCGCGCGACTTCGCCGCAGGCGCCTTCTACACCCTGTACAGCGGAGTCGAGCTCGCCGACCACGGGATCTTCTATCCGTTTCAGTGGTCGGCGTCCGAGCAGCGCGCCCGCTACGCGACCTCCTTCGAGGCCCCCCCGGCGATCTGGGAGCGGCTCGCGCAGAGCGGAATGCGCACGCTCGCGATCGACCCGTACGAGAGCCGGCGCCCCGGCCACGCGAAGGGGGTCTTCGTCTGCGGCTGGGGGTTCGCCGACCGGGTGGTGCTGCCGCGCTGGTCGCTGCCGCGGGGGGCGGGAGCCCGGTACGCGCGGCGCTTCGGCCGCGGCCCGGCGGCGACCGAGATCTTCGGCCGCCCGCGGCCCCGCGAGTTGCTGCGGCTGCGCGAGCGCCTGGTCGCCGCCCCGGGCCGGGTCGCGGGGCTGGCCGAGCACCTGCTCGCGAGCGAGGACTTCGAGCTCGCCTGGCTCACCTTCAGTGCGGCCCACCTGGCAGGGCACCAGTTCTGGGACCTCTCGCAGGTCGACGCGGCGAGCCTCGATCCGGGCGCTCGGAGGACGCTGGCGGCGGCGCTCGACGACGTCTACATCGCCGTCGACGAGGCCTTCGGCCGCGTCCTCGACGCCCTGCCACCCGGCGCCGACGTGATCGTCACGTCCGCGGTTGGCATGGACGTCAACACCAGCCGCGCCGACCTGCTGCCCGAGATGCTCGCCGCGGTGCTCGCCGGACGTCCGCTGGACACGGATGGGGCGGGCGCGATCTGGCGCCTGCGCGCCGCCTTGCCCGCCGGGCTGCGGGGCGCGGTCGCGGCCGCGATCCCCGATCGCGCCGCGCTCGAGCTGACCTCGCGGCTGGAGCTGCGCGGCCTCGACTGGCGCTCGACCCGGGCCTTTGCCCATCCGGCCGACAACCAGGGCTACGTACGGCTGAACCTCCGCGGCCGCGAGCGCGAGGGGATCGTCGAGCCGCGGGCGGCCGCGGCCCTGTGCGGGGAGATCGCCGAGGGCCTGCGGAGCTTCCGCGACCCCGACGGAGCCCCTGCGGTGGCCGGGGTCGAGCCCGTCGCCGAGCTGTATCGAGGCGAGCGGTCCGAGCGGCTGCCGGACCTGGTTGTCCGCTGGTCGGACCGCCCGGCGACCGCGATCGGCCACCTGAGCTCGGAGCGGTTCGGGACCGTGCGCCGCCACGGCGGCGGCTCCGGGCGCTCGGGCAACCACACCCCGGGTGATGCCTGGGCGGTCGTGGTGCCGGGAGCGGGCTCTGTGGCACGCGAGCCGCCGCGGCCCCCGCGGCTCGTCGACGTGGCGCGGACCGTGCTGGCGGTGACGGGGGCCGACGCCGCGGGCCTGCCGGGCGAGCCACTGCTGGCGAGGCGCGACGCCAGCCGTGCTGCCTAGTGGTCGTCACAGGACCGCAATGCAGCACAGCTCGCCGCTGCAGAGCCGCGCCCGTGCCGGCTGTCCTGCCCTAGTGGTCGTATAGACCACTTAGGCAGGACAGTCCAGGCCCTCGGAGACCGCCACGGCTAGCGCCGACGCACGGCCTCGGTGACAACCCCGGCCGCGACAGCGGCCTGCGCCGCGAGCACCAAGGCCCCGGCCCGGGTCCCGTGAGCGAACCCGTGCCGCACGAGCGCGCCATAGAACCCCGGCCGCTCGGGCGCCCGCGCCGGATGCGCACGTCGAAACCGCGCCGCCCCGCGCCCATACCGAAACTGCTGGCGCAGGAAGGCAGCAGTGCCCAGGGATTGGTGGTGGACGACGACCGCCCGCGGCTCGTAGCGCGGCGGCGAGCCGGCGGCCGCCACCCGAGCGCTCCAGTCGCGGTCCTCGCCGGCCGCATCCGGAAACCGCTCGTCGAAGGGAAATCGCGTCAGCAGCGGCCTCGCCACAGCCAGGTTGGAGGTCGGCGCGAAGCCGAGCACGCCGTCGCGATCCAGGGACGCCTCGAGCAGGTGGTTGGTGATCGCCTGCGAGGCGACCACCGTGGGGCCGGCGCCGTCGGGCGCCTGCGTCTGTCCGGCGGCGGCGCCGTGCTCAGCGGCCGCCTCGGAGACCAACCCGAGCCAACCGGGCTCGGGCTCGCAGTCGTCATCGGCGAAGCAGACGATCTTGCCCACTGCCGCCCGGGCGCCGACGTTGCGGGCCGCGGCGGGCCCCCGCCCCGGCAGGCGGAGCAGGCGCGCCCCCGGCATCCCCGCGACCGCCTTCGCCACCGCCGGGCGATCGCGTGACCCATCGTCCACGACCACGACCTCCGCCGGCCGCGGGTCCTGGGCACCGACCGCCGCTAGGCACCGGGCGAGCGCTGCGGGGCGATTCCGGGTGGGGATGACGACCGAGACCGTCATCGCGGCTCCCAGGAGCGCCCGATCGGGTGGGTCGAGTGGCCGACGGTGAGCATCTCGCGAAACGCGTTCACGCCCCGATACCGTAGGTGGAAGTGCTGGTACTGCTCACAAACGACGACGGGATCGGGGCCGAGGGCCTGCACGCGATCCGCCGCGAGCTGGCCGGGCTCGACGGGGTCGAGGTGCGGGTGATCGCGCCGCACACCAACCGCAGCGGCACCGCCCGCTCGATCACCACCCGCTCGCCGATCTGGGTCGAGGAGGTCGAGCTCGACGACGGCAGCACCGGGTTCGCGACCGAGGGCACCCCGGTCGACTGCGTCCGATTCGCCGACCTCGGCCTGCTCGACGCGCGCCCCGACCTGGTCGTCTCGGGCATCAACCACGGCTCCAACCTCGGCGACGACGTCACCTACTCGGGCACCGTCGCCGCCGCCTTCGAGGGACTGGTGCTCGGGCTGCCGGCGGTGGCGCTCTCGCAGCAGTCCGAGCGCGGCGACCTCGGCTACCGGCCGGGCCGCGCGTTCGACTTCACCGCGGCCGCGGCGATCGGCCGCGAGGTGATCCGGCTGCTGATCGACCGGCCGTTGCCGCCCGGCACGCTGTTGAACGTCAACTGCCCCGCCGGGGAGGTGCAGGGAATCGCGATCACCAGCCTCGGCAAGCGCCTCTACGACGATGAGCTCAAGCTGGTCGAGGAGGACGCCGGCGGCCGGCGCCGCTACCAGATCTACGGCTTCGAGCCGTCGTTCGAGGACGAGCCCGGCACCGATCTGGCCGCGGTCGCCCGCGGGCGGGCGTCGATCACCCCCGTGCACTTCGACCTCACCGACCGCGCCGGCCTCGACCGCCTCACCGACTGGGACCTCGAGGCGCTCGCCAGCGCCGCGCTCGATCCCGCCGCAACCGGATGAGCGTCTCCACCGACCCACGCAAGCGCGCCAAGGAGCTGCGCAAGGAGATCGCCGAGCACGACCGCCGCTACTACGTGCTCGACGACCCGACGATCGGCGACGACGAGTACGACGCCCTGCTCGGCGAGCTGCGTGACCTCGAGCGGGCGAACCCCGAGCTGCGCACCCCGGACTCGCCCACCCAGCGCGTTGCCGGCGGCACCCGGCCGCTCGAGAGGTTCGAGCAGGTCCGCCACCTCGAGCCGATGCTGTCGCTGGGCAACGCCCGCGGCGCGGACGAGTTCCGCGCCTGGGAGCAGCGCCTTCACAACCGCCTGCGCAGCCTCGACATCGCCCCCGGCGAGCTGCGGTTCGTCGCCGAGCCGAAGATCGACGGGATCGCGATCTCGCTGCTCTACGAGGACGGCGAGTTCGTCCGCGGCGCGACCCGCGGCGACGGCGTCACCGGCGAGGACGTGACCCACAACCTGCGCACGATCAAGACGATTCCGCTCTCGCTGGACGACGGCCCGGCGCGGGTCGAGGTCCGGGGCGAGATCTACTTCCCCCGCGCGGCGTTCGCGGAGCTCAACGAGCAGCGCGCCTCGGAGGGCCTGTCGACGTTCGCCAACCCGCGCAACGCGACCGCGGGCACGATCCGCCAGCTCGACCCGAAGATCGCCGCCGCCCGCCCGCTGTCGATCTGGTGCTACGGAACCGGCGGCCTCGACGGGATCGAGTTCGCCACCCACTCCGAGGAGCTCGACTGGCTGCGCGAGCGTGGATTCAAGGTCAACGGCGACGTCTCCGCGCACGAGACCGCGGACGAGGTCGCCGAGCGCTGCCTGTGGTGGGAGGAGCGGCGCGAGTCGCTCGACTTCGAGATCGACGGCTGCGTGGTCAAGGTCGACCAGCGCACGCTGTGGCGCGAGCTGGGGGTCGCGGGGCGCGAGCCACGCTGGGCGATCGCCTGGAAGTTCCCGCCGATCACCGCGACGACCAGGCTGAACAAGGTGGTCTGGAACGTGGGCCGGACCGGGCGCCTGCTGCCGTTCGCCATGCTCGAGCCCGTCCACGTCGGCGGGGTCACGGTCTCGACGGCAACCCTCCACAACGAGGAGGACCTGGCGAAGAAGGACGCCCGCGAGGGGGACGAGGTGGTCGTCACCCGGGCCGGAGACGTGATACCGCAGGTGGTCTCACCGCTGATCCAGCGCCGCAAGGGCAAGCGCCTGCGTCGGGCAAAGCCGCCGAAGAAGTGCCCCGCCTGCGGCACCGAGACGGTCAAGCCTGAGGACTCGGTGTGGACGATCTGCCCCAACCGCCGCGGCTGTCCGGGGCAGAACTTCCAGCTCGTCAAGCACTTCCGCGGGGCGATGGACATCGAGGGGCTGGGGGAGAAGAACGCGATGCGCTTCCTCGAGGAGGGCCTGATCACCGACCCGGCGTCGATCTACGACCTCACCGCGGAGCGGATCGCGGAGCTCGAGGGCTTCGGCGAGACCTCGGCCACCGCGCTCCTCGGCGAGATCGAGCGCTCGAAGGAGAGTCCGTTCGGGCGGGTGCTGTACGCGCTCGGGCTGCCCGGGATCGGCTGGGTGAACGCGAGCGCGATCGCCGAGCACTTCGGATCGATCGACGCCCTGCTCGAGGCCGATGCCGAGGCGATCACCGAGGTCGACGGGATCGGCCCGGTGCTCGCCGAGTCGCTGCGCGAGGAGCTCGCCGACGACGCGGTGCTCGAGCTGATCGCCCGCCTGCGCGAGCGCGGCCTGCGCTTCGAGCTCTCAGAGGCGGAGCGCCGCGCCGAGTCCGGGCCGCTCGACGGCAAGACCTTCGTCCTCACCGGCACCCTCCCCGGGCTCAGCCGCGAGGAGGCGACGAAGCTGATCCGCGGCGCCGGCGGCAAGGTGACCAACTCGGTCTCGAAGAAGACCGACTACCTCGTCGCCGGCGAGAGCCCCGGCTCGAAGCTAGCCAAGGCCGAGGAGGCCGGCACCGAGATCCTCGACGAGGAGGGCCTGCGCGCGATCCTCGCCGACGCCGGAGCTCCCGAGCCGGCTCCGAAGCGGGCCGCCGAGCTTCCGCCCCAGCGGCGGTCTCGCTAGGGCCGATACCTGGCGATCGCCGCGGCCATCCGATCCTGCGCCCGATGCGCGGCGCTGACGTCGACCGAGTTCATCAGGATCGCGAAGGCGATCGTCTGCGAGCCCGCCTCGCAGTAGCCGGACAGCGCCGAGACGCCGCTGAGCGTGCCGGTCTTGCCGCGGCAGGCGCCCTCGGCGGCGGTGCCGCGCATGCGGTCGGCGAGGGTGCCGTCGCGGCCGGCGACCGCGAGCGAATCGGCGAACGCCGCGGCCTCGTCGCGTCCGTCCATCGCCACCAGCAGCTCGCCGACCTGCTTCGGTGAAGCCTTGTTGCGGCGTGAGAGCCCCGAGCCGTCGACCGCCTGGACCCCGGTGCCCACGCTGCGCGCGAACGCCTCGACCCGGTTCGCGCCGCTCTTGCGCGTCCCCCGCCGGCCGCCCTCCGCGCCGAGGCGCTTGAGCAGCATCTCGGCGAAGAAGTTGTTCGAGGGCTTGTTGGTCTCGGCGATCAGCGCCGACACCGGGGGTGAGGAAACGGCACCGAGCGGGTCGCGCCGAAGCTGCTTGCGGCGGAGGTTCGCCCGGCCGACCCCGCCCGACACCCGGACTCCTCGCTTCGCCAGCGCGCGCCGCAGCTGCTTCGCGGCGGTCAGCTCGGGCGACTTCGCGTAGCCGCCGCCCGCGTGGCCGGAGTTGAACGAGAGCCCGGAGAGTGGACTCAGGTAGGGGCCGGCGCGGCGCTTGCGGTCGAAGATCGAGTCGTCGGCGCGGATTCGTCCCGTGACCCTGCGCACCCCGCTGCGGGCCACCGAGCGAGCGAGCTCGTTGACCCGCGTCAGCGGCAGGTCGTTGCGTCGGGCGAACGCGCTGGTCCCCAGCGCGGGGTCGCCGTCGCCGACGATCACCAGGTCGCCGCGCAGGGTGCCCGCTCGCGCGCCCGCCCGGCGGCCGCGGGCGAACACGCGGGTCTCGAGCCGACCGTTCCCGCCGAAGCGGTCGATGAACGCGGCGGTGGTGAACAGCTTCTGGTTCGAGGCCGGCACGCGTCGCTCGGATGCGGAGCTTGCGAACAGCTCGCCGCCCGCGTCGACGTCGGCCACCCAGGCGCCACTGGCGCCGCCGGCGGAGCGCAAGGCCGCGGCGAGCTCGTCGCGGAGCTGCTCGCGGTTGAGCGCGCGGGCCGAGGCCAGCGGAGAGCCGGCCCTCGCAACCTGGGTGACGGCGGGGCGGTCGGGGCCGATCGCCAGCGCGGGGCGGGCCCCTGCTGCGGCGGACCGGGCGACTCCCGCTACGAGCAGGATCGCGAGCACGATCACGGCGGTGCCCCTGCGCACGGCGGCAGGGTAACGGGACGAGCGGGGTTGCGGTCGGGCGAGACTGGGATACTTCCCGTGCCAATGGGCAAGGTCGTCGAGTTCGAGGCCCCCGGGGCGGAGTCTCAGGGGGCCCGCAAGGGCAGGGGGCGCCGCAGGCAGTCGAAGACCGCGCTCGTCCTCGGGGGCGGCGGGTTCACCGGCGGCGTGTACGAGATCGGCGCGCTGCGGGCGCTCGACCTGCTCGCCACCAACCGGACCGTGAACGAGTTCGACCTCTACGTCGGCACCAGCGCCGGCGCCTTCATCGGCAGCATGACCGCGAACGGCGTCACGCCCGAGGAGATGATGCGGGTGCTCAACCGCGACCTCCCCTCGCCGCTTCGCGACATCGACCTGCAGACGCTGCTGCGGCCCAACTACCGCGGCTTCCTGCAGAGCTCGCTCGTGTTCCCGTTCCGGATGGTCGGGGTCGTCCGCGAGCTGGTCGCGCGGCTGGGCGAGACCTCGGCCGTCGACCTGCTGACCGGGCTTGCCAGCGGGCTGCCGACGGGCTTCTACTCCGGCGACGGGATCGAGGACTACGTCGCCGAGGTGCTCGCCGACCCCGACCGCAGCGACGACTTCCGCCTGCTCGAGCGCGAGCTCTACCTCGTCGCCACCGATCTCGACACCACCGACCGGGTGGTCTTCGGCGACGGCGAGTGGGCGGACGTGCCGATCTCCCGCGCGGTCGCCGCCTCGGGCGCCCTACCGATGATCTACACCCCGGTCGAGGTCAACGGGCGCCAGTTCATCGACGGCGGCATCCGCTCGACCACCAACGTCGACGTCGCGGTCGAGCGCGGGGCGAAGTTCATCGTCGTCATCAACCCCCTCGTCCCCTACATCAACGACTTCGCCAAGGACATCCCGACGATGACCGGGTCACGGGTGCGCCGGGTCTCCGACATGGGCTTCATGGCGGTCGCCAACCAGTCGTTCCGGATGCTCTCGCACGATCGCCTCCATCGCTCGGTCGAGATCTGGGAGGAGCGCTACCCCGGCGTCGACATCATCCTGATCGAGCCCGAGCTCGACGACGAGCTGATGTTCGGGACCTCGATCCTCGACTACAGCAACCGGCTCGAGATCGCCAAGCACGGCTTCGAGTCGGTGACCCTGCGGCTCGCCCGCGACTACGACCGCTACAAGTCGATCGCCGAGCGCCACGGGATCGAGATCTCCGCGCGCCGGGTCCGCCACGTGATCGACCAGGTCGAGCGCGAGCGCGAGAAGCTCTCGGCCTGGCGCCGGGTGCTCGAGCAGACCACCGCGGCGCTGCTGCGCAACGTGCCCGGGACCGATGCCGAGCGCGCCGCGGCCGACGAGTCCTCGAGCTAGTCAGCGGCAGATCCGCGCCCGCTCCTGGAGGCTGATCCGCCTGCCGTCGACGAGCTCGGCGATCGCCTGGATCTCGGGCTTGCGCTTGCGGCGCAGCTTGCGCTTCGGCAGCTTGTCCGCAAAGGGCGCCGAGGCGTCGCGACGGACGACCCTTCCGGCGATCCGGAAGGCGGCCTCGGTGACGTCGGCCGCCGCCTTGCCTCGGATCGCAGCGGTCACCTGACCGGCGGGGCGGCAGCGCCTGCGATCTCCTCTTCGCTCCCGCCCGCGCAGCTTCAGGTTCACGGCGGGCTTGATCCGACAGGCCTTCGCAGCGCAACCCCGCAGCGCCGCCAGGCGGGCGGCGAGCGCCGCGCGGACGGTCGCGTAGGCGGGGTTGGCGTGCTGGCTCTGAAGCTCGAACGGGTCCGTCTCCAGGTCGTACAGCTCGACCTCGCCGGCGCTGTCGCCTCCGGTGTGCTCGACGTAGACGTAGCGTGCCGTGCGGACCGCGGCGTACCGGTCCTGCTCGATCAGCAGCTCGCGGCCGCGCTCGCGGCCGGGGTTGCGGGACGCCGGCAGCAGCGAGCGCCCGTCGACGGCCAGCCCCGCCTCGGCGCCGGCGGCGTCGAGGATCGTCGGCGCGAGGTCGGCGTTCGTGACCAGGTCGCGCACGGTCCTGCCCTTCTCGACTCCGGGCCCGCGCAACAGCAGCGGCACCCGGATCGCCTCCTCATAGACCTGGTTCTTGCCGGTGCGGATCCGGTGCTCACCATGGAAGAAGCCGTTGTCGGAGGTGAAGACGATCAGCGTGTTGGCGAGTTCGCCGGCGGCGTTCAGCGCGTCGACGATCCGCGCGACCCCCTCGTCGATCGCGAGCAGCGATTCGAGCCGGCAGCGGTAGCGGCGGGCAGCGGCGTCGACCTGCTCGGTGGTGAGCGGCTCGCGATCGCGGATCCCGGCCGGCTTGTCGGAGATGTCCGCCTCGTTGAAGCTCGGCGGCACGGGCAGCGGCTCGGCGTCGAACACCCCCTTGTGGCGCACGGCGGGCTTCGCCGTGCCCTGGCAGCGGGTGGGCGGCTCTCCCTCGGGGTTGTTCGGTCCGCCGCTGTGCGGAGCCAGGTAGGCGAGCGAGAGAAAGAACGGCTGGCGCTGCGGTGCCCTGGTCGCGATCAGCTCGACGGCCTTGTCGGTGTAGACGTCGGTCGAGTAGGTCTCGGGGCTCGCCGGGTTGTCGGGGTCCTCGTCGCGGGAACCGTAGGTGACCCGCTGTCCTCCCTCGAGCAGCTCATAGCCGTAGAAGGTGTAGGTGCGCTTCGAGCCGTGCCACTCCGACCACCCGGACGGCACCCCGACGGCGCTGCCCTCATAGCCGTTCAGGTACTTGCCGATGTGGGCGGTGAAGTAGCCGGCTCGCTGTAGCCACACCGGCAGGGTCTCGCTGCTGTCGAGCCGGTCGAAGCCACCCTGCGGCGGCTGATTGCCGAGCACACCGTGGTTGTGCGCGTACTGCCCGGTGAGGAAGGTCGCGCGCGACGGGCAGCAGAGCGGCCAGTTGGTGAGGCTGTTCTCGAAGGTGATCCCTTTCGCGCCGAGCTTGGCCTGCACCTTCGGCATCACCCGCATCGACTCGACGGTCTGATCGTCGGTCATCACGGCGACGACGTTCGGGCGCTCGGCGGGCGCCTTCGCCGCCCGGGCCCTCTCTTCGGGTCCCGAAGTGGCGGCGAGCGCAAGCGCGGCGATCCCCGCCGCGAGCCCGACGGCGAGGCCCGATCGTCCCCCCGGCGACTGGAGCCGGCCTTTCATGCCCTCGACTCGCAAACACGGGCCGAGCGGCGAAGTCGCGGGCGGCTAGCTCGCGTAGAGCGCCTCGACGTCGCCGGCGTACTTGTCGGCGACGACCGCGCGCTTGACCTTCATCGTCGGGGTCAGCTCGCCGCCCTCCTGGGAGAGGTCCTGCGGCAGGATGTGGACCTTCTTGACCTGCTCGACGCGGGCGAACCTCTGGTTGATCTTCTCGACGTGGGCGTCGATCGTCCCGCGGACCGTGGGGTGCTCGGCGAGCACCTGCGGGTCGCCCGGAAGGCCGTTCTCCTGGGCGAACTTGGCCGCCTCCTCGGGATCCAGCGTCACCAGCGCGACCAGGTAGGGGCGGCGGTCGCCGATCACCACGCACTGGGAGACCAGCGGGTGCTGCTTGATCTCCGCCTCGAGGTTGGCGGGGGTGATGTTCTTGCCACCGGCGGTGATGATGATGTCCTTCTTGCGGCCGGTGATCTTCAGGTAGCCGTCCTCGTCGAACTCGCCCAGGTCGCCCGTGTGCAGCCAGCCGTCGATGAGCGTCTCCCGCGTCGCCTCCTCGTTCTTGTAGTAGCCCTGGAAAACGTTCGGGCCCTTGACCAGGATCTCGCCGTCGTCGGCGATTCTCACCTCACAGCCCGGGAACGGCTTGCCGATCGTGCCGATCTTGAAGTCGTCCGGGGTGGCAATCGTGGCCGCGGTGGAGGTCTCGGTCATCCCCCAGCCCTCGACCACGAGCACTCCGGCCGCGTCGAAGAACTCGAGGATCTCGGGGTTGATCGGCGCCGCGCCGCTGACCGCCTGCTTCAGGTTGCCGCCGAAGAGGTTGCGGATCTTCGACAGCACCTGTCGGTCGGCGATCCGGTGCTGGAGCCGCAGCAGCGGCCCGGCGGAGCGCCCCTCGTGCTCGCGGGCGCGGACCTTCTTGCCGATCCCGATCGCCCAGTCGAAGACGGCCTTCTTCAGTCCGCCCTCCTTCTCCACCGCCGCGGTGGCGGCCGTGTAGATCTTCTCGAAGATCCGGGGCACCGAGGGGAAGTAGGTCGGCTTGGTCTCGGCGAGGTTGGGGACGATCCGAAGCGGATCGCGCTCCCAGTAGACCAGCGTGCCGCCGAGCGAGAAGCTGAGCAGCTGGATCAGGAGCGCGAACGAGTGCGCCAGCGGCAGGTAGAGGTAGGTGACCTCGCCCTCCTCCAGCACGCCGACCGCGAGCGCCATGTCGCACATCGAGCGGTAGTTGCCGTGCGAGATCACGCAGCCCTTGGGCGGCCCCGTGGTGCCCGAGGTGTAGATGAAGGTGCAGATGTCGTCGGGGGTGACCGAGCGCCAGCGGGCCTCCCAGTCGGCTGGGTCGCGACCGGCTCCGCGCTCGGAGAGCTCCTCGAACGAGACCGCGTCGCCCGAGCTGCCGGTCATGCGGATGACGTGCTCGAGCTTGGGGCACTGGTCGCGCACCCGGCGCACCTTCTCGAGTTGCTCGTCGTCCTCGACCACCACCGCCTTGGCGTCGGAGTTGTCGAGCACGTACTGGCACTCATCGGGCGAGTTGGTCTGGTAGATCGGGACCACGATCGCGCCGGCGCTGAGCGCGGCGAAGTCGGCGTAGCTCCATTCCGGGCGGGTGTTGGCGAGGATCGCCACCTTGTCGCCCTTCTCGATCCCGAGGTCGATCAGCCCCAGCGAGAGCTTGCGGACGATCTCGCCGACCTCGGTGTACGTCTTCGAGACCCAGGCTGCGGAGTCGTCCTTGTAGCGGACCGCCGGCAACGCCCCATGGTCGGCGACCGCCACCGGCAGCAGGTCGGCGATCGTGGTGCTCGCGGTCTGCGGCGCTACCGGCGCAGCCGTCGCGGTCTCCATGGCAGGAAACCTACTTGTTTGCGGCCCCTGAGAGGCTGGTTTCGAGCCGGCCGCTAAGCCGCGGCTTGCGGCTGGTTCGGGCGCTCGGCGCCGAGGTGGCGCAGGTTCGAGAGGAAGAGGGTCTTGTCGATGCGGCCGTTGAAGATCGGTACGCCCATCTCCATGCACTTGGAGATCACTTCCCGCCGCTTCATGTTCATCTCTTCGGCGAGCTCGGTCGGCGTCAGGTGAACGGCCACGTATACCTCCTCCTAGGGATCGAGAGAGTTTTATCGCTTCGGACGGACATGTCAACGGATTCCGGCGGAAATTGCGGGATTGCGAGCGCCGCCCCGGCGTGCGTGGGCCGGATCGGGGCCTCAGATCGGGTTCGGAACGTCGATGAACTCGTGGTCGACCCCGAACCGCTCGGCGACCAGCTCGCCGAGCCGGCGGACGCCGAAGGTCTCGGTCGCGTAGTGGCCGGCGGCGATGAAGTGGATGCCGAGCTCGCGCGCGTCTCCCATCACGTGCTCGGAGGGCTCGCCGGTGACGAGCGCGTCGAGCCCGAGCGCCCCCGCCTCGGCGATCGCGCTCGAGGCCCCTCCGGTGACGATCCCGACGCTGCTCACCCGCTCGGGACCGGCATCAAAGACGAGCGGGTCGCGCCCCACGGCCTCGCTCACCCGGCGGACCAGCTCCGCGGCCGGAAGCGGCTCCGGCGGGCGGCCGACGACCCCGATCGGGCGCCCCTTGAACTCGGCGAACCGGCGCTCCTGCGGCTCGAGCCCGAGTCGGGCGCAGAGCAGGGCGTTGTTGCCATGCTCGGGATGCGCGTCGAGCGGCAGGTGGTACGCGGCGAGCGAGAGCTCGGCGCCGAGCACCGTGCGCAGGCGCTCGGCCATCTGCTCGCTGAGGCTGCGCGGGCCGTCGCCGAGGAAGAGCAGGTGGTGGGCGATCGCCAGCTCGGCGCCCCCGTCCCGCGCCCGCACGAGGAACTCGAGGTTGGGGGTCACCCCGGTCGCCACCTTGGTGACCTCGGCGGTCCCGGGCACCTGGAGCCCGTTCTGGCCGTAGTCGTCGAAGGCCGCGATCTCGAGCAGCTCGTCGAGCCAGGCGATGATCTCCTCGCGCCGGGCCATGCGCGGCCAATCTAGACGGATCGTCCAGTGCCTACGATGTCGGCCATGAGCGCGGAGCGGATTTGGATGCTTGTGGTGCGAGGCGCGATCCAGGTGTTGTGAGCGCGGAGCGGATTTGGATGCTTGTGGTGCGAAGCGCGATCCAGGTGTTGTGAGCGACGAGGCGATCCCCGCCACCCCCGAGGCCCCCGAGGCGCCGGCCGCCGAGCCCGGCGCCTTCATCCGCTCGCTGATGGACACCGAGCTCTACTCGATCGGCGCCTACTTCTGCGACGAGAACCCGGAGCTCGTGGACGAGGTGGTCGCGCGCAGCGAGGAGATCGAGCGGATGGGGCTCGAGGCCTACGCGCGCGAGCACGGCGACGCGCTCGAGCCCACCTTCGAGACCCTGCTCACGGGGATCGCGGTTCGCTACTACAAGGCCGTCGCGGGCTAGTGGTCGGAGCGCACCGGGCCGACCCGGCGTGAGCCCCTGGGTGCCGCGCGTTCTGCTCGCGGTCGGGGCCGTCGCGGTGATCGCGGCGCTGGTCTCGATCGCGGTCGGTGAGGGGGGGCCCGGCAGCTCGCAGGAGATCGGGGGCATCAACGAGATCCAGCGGATCTACGGCGGGCTCGAGCAGGAGGACGCCCACCTGGGGCATGGCGACGCCGAGCTCACGGTGACGTTCTTCAACGACATCCAGTGCACCGACTGCGCCGACTACCAGCTCGAGACGATCGATCCGCTCGTGGAGGAGTACGCGCGTCCCGGCGAGGCCCGGCTCGAGTACCGCCACTTCTCGCTGGCGCCCAACGACACCACCCTCGCGGCGATCGCGGCCGAGGCGGCCGGCGAGCAGGGACGCCAGTGGCAGTACCTCGACCTGTTCGCGCGCAACCAGGAGCTCGCCGCGGGCGGCGTCGACGAGGAGCTGCTGCGCCAGATCGCCGAGGTGGTGCCGGAGCTCGACGTCGACGCCTGGGACGAGGACTTCGCCGATCCGGCGACCGAGGATGCGGTGCGGGAGGACGCCATGCTCGCCGCGGAGCTGGAGCTGCCCGCCGAGCCGGCTGTGGTGGTGAGCGGCCCCGGCGGTCAGCGCGAGCTGATCGAATCCCCATCGCGCTCGGAGATCGAGACGGCGATCGCCGCCGTCTCCTAACCCGCCTCCTCGGGGCGCTCTCGATCGCCCTCGCCGAGCATCCTCGCCAGCCGCCGGGTGAGCAGCAGCAGCGCCAGCAGGACCAATGCGCCGATCCACAGCACCGGGTCCGTCGGCGAGAGCTCCTCGAGCCGGCTGCCGAGGTAGACGAAGACAGCGGTGATCGGCAGGTAGCCGACCGCGGTCGTCCAGACGAAGCGCGGCATCGGCACCCTGGCCGAGCCCGCGGCGATGCTGAACAGGCTGAACGGGACGATCGGGACCAGCCGCATCGCCAGCAGCAGGGTGATCCCGCCGTCCCTGACGAGCCCCTCGAGGCGCAGGAAGCGCTCCCGGCCCGCGACCCGGTAGACCAGCGGGCGCGCGGCGTGGCTGCCGACCTGGTGGGCGACGACCGCGTTCAGCAGCCAGCCGGCCATCACGAGCGGCATTCCGACCCAGAAGCCGTAGACGAAGCCGGCCGCCGCGTCGAGGATCTCGGCCGGGTACCAGACCACCACGTGAACGAGGGCGAGCGCCAGGGTGATCAGCGCTCCGGCGAAGCCGAGGTCGCGAAGCTCGGCGCGCAGCGACCCGGTGTCGCCGCTGACCGCGTCGCCCACCCCGGTGCGCAGCGGCTCGATCGCCAGCACCAGCAGCGCCAGCGCGGCGATCCCGGCGAGAGTCACCAGCACGCCGGTCAGCGGCGGCCGCTCGTAGAGCACCGAGTCGCTGCCCCTGCCTCGATGCTCCCGCGACACGAAGCCAGTATGGCGGCCGCGCCTGGCCTCCCCGTGGCCAGGTCGGCGCTCGGTTTCGCCATACTTGGAGCCTCGGGGCGTGGCGCAGCCTGGTAGCGCGCACCGTTCGGGTCGGTGAGGTCCCCGGTTCAAATCCGGGCGCCCCGATAAGAGAGATCCCGCTTGAGCAAGCGGGATCTCGCGCGTCCACGGGAGGGTTCGGGGGGAAACCGGGCGCCCGGGCATGAATCCCGCTTGTTAGAGCGGGATTTCGGCATTGCCTCGGCCGGCGGAGGTAGCAATATGGTCGCGTTTTCTTGGCTGTGAGAGCCGCAGCGTGGGCAAGTCTGGCGGACAGACCCGAGAGGGTGCCACGAGGCCTGTCACCACTCGGGAGCAAGGCCAACCGGCTCCCGCTCGCACGCGAAGGCAGAAGCGCCGCGTTGCATGAAGGCGAAACGTTCAGCCAGTCGACGCGGTAGGGGCCCGGCCGCGAGATCGACTCGAGTCGGACAGTCAGTTTCGCCGTTCGCTCGTCGGGGATCCGCCTTCTGACCCTGGAGCCTCCGCCTCGCCCTCGACTGTTCCGTGCGCCTCCTCAGTTGCCGCCCAGCTCGCGAGCAGGCTGAAGGCGTCCGCGGACTTCGAGCCCGGTTCGGGCGTGTACGCGATGACGGCGAGGCCCGGGTCGCCAGGGAGCTCAATTCGGTTGTAGCTCAGTTCCAGATCCCCGACGACCGGGTGACTGAACTGCTTGATCCCCTGGTTGTGAAGACGGACGTTGTGGACAGCCCAGTGGCCGCGGAACTCCTCGCTTCGAGTCGAGAGCTCGCCGATCAGGTCCGACAGCTCTCGGTCATACGGGGTCCGGCCGGCTTCTAAACGAAGCAACGCGGCACAGTCCCTCGCCGCACGCTCCCAGTCGGCGAAAAACTCCTTGGCGCGCGGGTCGAGAAACACGAAACGCGCGAAGTTGACGGGGCGCCCAGACCCGTCGAACAGGTGCGAGTGGAACGCGCGCCCGAGCCGGTTGGTCGCGAGAGCATCGAGGCGACCGTTCTCGGCGATCGCCGCCGAACCGGTCATCGAGTCGAGCATCCACTGCACGCTTGGACGGACGTTCCGCTTGGTCGTGCGCCGGCGCGGCCGCGAGCTCGGCTGGGAGGCACGGGCGAGGTCGTATAGGTGGACACGCTCCGCCTCATCAAGGCGTAACGCGCTGGCGAGCGCATCGAGCACGCTCTCGGATGCGCCGCCGAGGTTGCCGCGCTCCATCCGGTTGTAGTAGTCGACGCTGACCCCGGCGAGGGTCGCCACCTCCTCCCGGCGCAGCCCGGGCACCCGACGGGGGCCGTAGCTCTGGAGACCCACATCCTCGGGCTTGATCCTCGCTCGCCTCGAGGTCAAGAAGTCGCGGATCTCGCTCTTCGTGTCCATGTATGGATCGAGGGTAGACCGGCCCAGCCCGTGCTGGGGTGCCCTGCCAGTACCTGGAACGAGCCGCCCTCTCACTTTTGCCGAATCGGTGCTTTCTTGGAAACGGACCAACGGCGAGCCAACCGAGAGAGCGAGGACCACCATGCGAGCAACCTTGATGTACGAAGCCGGCGACGTCCGAATCGACGAGGTGCCCGAGCCAGCGATCGCCGAGCCCACCGACGCCGTCATCCGCGTCACCCGAGCATCGATCTGCGGCAGCGACCTCTGGCCCTATGGCTCGCTGGAACCGACCGAGACCGGGAGGCCGATGGGCCATGAGGCGATCGGCCTCGTCGAGGGCATAGGCGCGGACGTGCGAAACATTAAGGTCGGCGACCTCGTGGTGATGCCGTTCGCGTTCTCCGACGGCACCTGCGCCTTCTGCGCCGAAGGGCTCCATACCGCCTGCGTGCACGGCGGCTTCTTCGACGCCTATGGCACCAGCGCAGCCCAGGCCGAGGCGGTTCGGGTGCCCCTCGCCGATGGCACCCTGTTCCCGCTTTCCGTCGGCGAAGACGACGCGCTGATGCCCTCCCTGCTGACGCTCACCGACGTGATGGGGACCGGCCACCACGCCGCCGTTACGGCCGACGTCGCACCCAGCAAGATCGCGGCCGTCGTCGGCGACGGCGCCGTCGGCCTCTGCGGCGTGATCGCGGCCAAGCGCCTCGGCGCCGAGCAGATCATCATCCTCGGCCGCCACGAGGACCGAATTGCCCTTGCGCGCGAGTTCGGCGCGACCGATGTGGTGCCCGAGCGCGGCGAGGAAGCGATCGAGCGGGTCAGGGAGCTGACCGGCGGTTTCGGCGCCCACTCCGTGCTCGAGTGTGTCGGCCACGGGCAGTCGCTGGAGACCGCCATCGGCATCGCCCGTCCTGGCGGCGCCGTCGGCCGCGTCGGCGTCCCACAGGAGGAGTCGATGCCGGGCGGCGAAACGTCGTGGTTCGCCAACGTTCGGATCGCAGGAGGTCCGGCACCGGCGCGCGCCTACATCGAGGAGCTCCTTCCCGACATCCTCGAGGGCAAGATCGAGCCGGGCAAGGTCTTTGATCGAACTGTCGAGCTTGACGGTGTGCCGGACGGTTACCGCGCTATGGCGGATCGCGAGTCGATCAAGGTCATGGTGACCCCATGAGCCGTCGCTTCGACGGAAAGGTCGCGTTCGTCACCGGAGCGACCAGCGGCATCGGCCGCGCCACCGCTCTCGCGTTTGCGCGGGAGGGTGCGAGCCTCGTGGTGGCCGATGTTGCCACCGATGGCAACCAGGAGACCGCGCGTCTGATCGAGGATGCAGGCGGCAAGGCGTTCGCCGTTCCCTGTGACGTCACCCGCGGCGAGGAGATCGAAGCGGCGTTGCACGCCGGGGTGGAGCGCTTCGGCCGCCTGGATGTCGCGTTCAACAACGCGGGCATTGAGCAGCCGATCAAGCCGGCGACCGAGATCAGCGCCGACGAGTGGGACCACCTCTTCGCGGTCAACCTCCGAGGCGCGTTTCTTTGCATGAAGCACCAGATCCCCCTGATGCTCCAGAACGGCGGTGGCGCGATCGTCAACACCTCTTCCGGTGCGGGTGTCAAGGGCTTTGAGGGCCAGGCCGCCTACGCCGCGACAAAGCACGGCCTGATCGGCATGACGAAGTCGGCCGCGCTCGACTACGCGGCCGCGAACATCCGCATCAACGCGATCTGCCCAGGCATCATCGACACCGAAATGATGGGGCGCTTCACCGGCGGCACCGACGAGGGCCGCGCCGCCGTCATCGCCCAGGAGCCAATCGGCCGCATGGGCCAGCCCGACGAGATCGCTGCCGCAGTCCTGTGGCTCTGCTCAGACGAAGCAGCGTTCACGGTCGGTCATGCGATGGTCGTCGATGGTGGCCAGACCGCCTGAACCACGACTCAGAGGAGAACCATGAGTACAGCCGATCCTCTCGCCCGCCGCCGGTCGCGCCTGGCACGCCGCAACGCGCTCGTCCTCGTGCTGCTCGCCACGGTCTCATTTTCGGCTTGTGACGGCTACGACGAGGACGGTGATCAGGCCGCCGAAGCTCCCGATTCGAGCGCCCCCGCTCCGTCGTCCGATCCGAGCCCGGCGTCCGGCGACGAGAACGCGAGCGGTGCGGAGGGCACGCCCATCCGGATCGCCTTCGACGACACGGAGCTCACGGCGCGGCTCGACGACACCGCCACCGCGCGAGATCTCGCCGCGCAGCTGCCGCTGACGCTCACCTTCCGTGACCACAACGGCGTGGAGAAGACCGCGCCGCTGCCCCGCGAGCTGTCGCTTGAGGGCGCGCCCGAAGGACACGATCCCGCCGCTAGAGACATCGGCTACTGGGCCCCTGACGGCGACTTGGTCTTCTACTACGACAGCGCCGCCCCGTACTTCGACGGAATCGTGCGCATCGGCGAGTTCGAGGGCGAGATGGACGCCATCGAGCGCCAGAGCGAGGACTTCAGCGCCACGATTGAACGTACTGAATAGGCCGGCGCGGGTCAAGGCGTCGGCGGGAGTTCGACCGTGGAGGGACGAAACGGCCCGGGAGCATCTGTCGGCGGGCCCGCTCCTGCGTCGCGCGAGCTGCGGGAGTTGAGTCGCTTTCAGTGGAGAGCAGCACGTAACCGCAACCGCGACCCGATCTCGTAGCCGGCATGTACTGGCGCGGCCCGGAGCGTGATCGGTAAGGCTCAACGCGATGGCGCAGGTAGCCGCACGGGCCACGTCCGAGGAGATCCAACAGAGGGCGATCGAGCAGGAGCCCCACCACCGGCGCCTGATCGAGTCCGCCGACGACGGCAAGCGGCTCAGCGATTTGATGCGGCCGCTGTACGCCTTCGCGACGCCTCGGGGTCACGCCGTGCTGACGACGACGGGTCGCAAGAGCGGCCAGCCGCGCAAGAAGGTCATCCGCGCCGTGCGGCGAGGCGACACGGCCTTCGTGGTGATGCTGTGCCCGCCCGCCCTGGCCAAGAAGCGACCGAACGCGGTCGCGGCGTGGGTTCACAACATCCGCGCGGACGCGCGGGTCACGCTACGCATGGGACGTCACACGTTCGCCGGCACGGCGCGCGAGATCACCGACGAGGGTGACCTCGAGTCCGCGCGCGCGGCGCTATGCGAATCGGTGCACGCGGTCGATTACGGCGAATGCCTGTTGCACCTGAAGGGGATTCCGACGCCCGCAAAGATCCGCGAGATGCACCGCTACTGGTTCGAGACCGGTATCCCGGTTGCGGTCGACCTACAGATCTGATATGGCACGCCGTCCCTCATCGCGGTCCGCATGCTCTCATCACCTCTCCAATTCGATCACCGAGCAGGCGATCCGGGCGCCGACGCCTTTCGCGACGCGCGGTCAGACTGATATTCGCGG
>JBOGZD010000039.1:0-22658 GCA_050697155.1 Solirubrobacterales bacterium
CGTGGCTGTGCTCGAACGTGATCCCGGCTTGCCGGGGGCCGATCTCGTCTCCCGTGGGCTCTCGGACCTCGGTGCCGGCAGGCGCTCCGAGGAGGCCTTGCTGGTCTCGATCGGGGCGCCGCGGCTGCGTGCGCTCGGGCTCGACGTGGAGGCGCCGGTGGACCAGGCGGAGCACCGACTCTACGAGCTGCTTGCGAGTCGCGACCCGGATTCGGCCCACTCGCGGTACAACGCGCTCATTCGCCGGCTGGTGAGCTTCGAGCGCGCCGCCTCATGCGGCAGCTAGCCGACGCGGATCGGATTGCCCGCTTCATGTCGGCGATCGGTCGCGCCGCCGAGGGCGAGACTCGGGTGTACTTCACCGGCGGCGCGACGGCGGTGCTGGTCGGCTGGCGAGAGTCGACGATCGACGTCGACCTGAAGCTGGTCCCCGAGCGGGATGAGCTGCTGCGAGCGCTGCCGCAGCTCAAGGAGGAGCTCGAGATCAACCTCGAGCTGGCCTCGCCGGCGGACTTCATCCCGGTGCCCGCCGGTTGGGAGGAACGGAGCCCGTTCGTGGGTCGAGAAGGGGAGGTGTCCTTCCACCACTTCGACCTGACCTCTCAGGCGCTCTCGAAGATCGAGCGCGGCCACGCTCAGGACACGGCGGACGTCGCCGAGATGATCGCCCGCGGGCTCGTCGAGCCGGACACCGTGCGCGAGCACTTCCGGCGAATCGAGCCCGAGCTCTACCGCTTCCCGGCGATCGACCCGGCCGGCTTCGCCGGCGCCGTCGGCTGCGCGCTCGGGTCGGGCTGACGCGGGCCGACCACCGCGGGCCCGCCGGCGCTCCGCCCGCGGCCGCAGCCACGAGCCCTCACGGCCAGCCTGCGGAGGTCGCCGTCGAGGAGCGTGATCCTGGCGCGAACCCGGCTCTCGGCGGCCGCGCGGGCGGCGCGGCGCGAGAGCAGGCGCTTGAACCGCGGCCGCGCGTCGCCGACCGCCGGGGTCGGCCCAACCCGGAAGCGCACCCGCTCGACCCGCCCGAAGTCGCGGCGCAGTCCGACGCGAAGGCGGTTCGAGCGGGTGCACGTGGCCCGCAGCCTCATCGGCCGCTTTGGCAGCCCGAAGGTGAGCGCCTCGGGACGCACGTAGTCGGCGGGGTCGACGATGAAGCGGACCTCGGGGCGCTGCTCGGGCGCCAGCCGCTCGAGCTCGGCGAAGAACGGCTCGCGGTAGGCCTCGCCGTTGGTGGTGATCCCGAACGCCCAATCGTCGTGGTGGGCGGGCACGAAGGTCTCCGGTGCGAGCGCCTCGATGTACTGCCGCGGGTCGCGCATCCCGTTCGTCAGCTGGTTGAAGCCCTGGATCGCGCCGACCTGGACGTCGACCGGGCCGAGCTCGCCGAGCACGTCGAGGGCGCCCGGCGCGTCGTCGCTGAGCGGTCCCGCGGAGTCGTTCCAGACGACCGAGAACTCGCCGACCCGGAAGCGGTAGAGGACGCTTCCGCCCTCTGCGTCGGGAAGCTGGCCAACCAGCGCCAGCAGGTCCTCCGGGGTCGGCGGGTTCTCGAGCACGGTGGTCGAGGGAGGCGGGGCCACCGGGACGTGGTAGCCGTCCTCGCCGTCGGGTGCGGTCGCGCCGGAGTGCAGGTGCTTTACCGCGGTCACCCCGACGCGGTCGAGCACCTTCGGCCGCGCGCTCGCCCCGGCCGCCACCCCTTCGGCGAGCGCGGCGATGCATTCGGGCGCCTCGGGGCCGCGCGTGGCGAAGTCGGCGCAGTGCTCGGCGGTGCCGACCAGCGTCGCGCCCGTCGCCAGCGCCAGCGGCACCGCGTCGGCAGCGTGGTCGAAGTGGCCGTGTCCGATCAGGATCGCCTCCGGGGCCAGCATCGCCAGCTCGGCGGGCGAGGTCGGCACGTATCCCGAATGCGCCCCGCGCGGCACCCAGGCGTCGAGCAGGACGACGTGTCCGCGGATCGCCATCGCGAAGTTGGTCACCCCGAACCAGGAGAGGATCAGCCGGTCCTCGCGCAGGGCGCCGGTGCGCGGGTGCACGTTCAGCGCGCCGAAGAACCGCTGGCGCGCGGAGATCGTCTGCTCGAGCGAGGCCGGCGCCGCCACCGGCTCGCCGCCACGCGCCCCGGTGGGCACGTGGGCCGGTGCGGGCGTCGCCGCCACGAGCACCACCAACCCCGATGCCACGGCGGCCAGCCCGGCGCGGTTGGGGGATCTTGATCGCATGGCGAGCACTATTCCCCAATGGCCGGCGGGCGGCGCCACCGGGCCCGCGAAGGCTCAGCGCCTGTCGAGGGCGGTCCAGGCTCCCTTTCGCTTGCGGTAGCCGAGCCACGCCGCCTTCAGGTCCTTGCGCGCCATCCGCTCGCGCAGGAGCTGGACCTCATAGCCGGTCCGCGGCACCGCGTGGCGGGCGCCGCGCCGGCGACAGGCGGCGCGGGCCTTGGAGGGCCTGACCGCACGCGCGATCGCCAACCACGCGCCCCCCGGCTTCCGGCACGCGACCGCCCGCCTCCCCCGACAGCGCTTCGCGCGCCAGCGCCCGAACGGGAGCGCCTCGCTCACCCGCTGGACGGCGCAGCGGCCGCGGCGCGGCTGCCCCGGCGCCCAGCTCCAGACGAGCGCGGCGAACCGTCCGTCGTCGGGCACCAGCTGGTCGAGGTCGATCAGATCGACGCCGCAGCGGGCCATCCGGCCCGCGGTCTCGGCGGTGATCCGGTCGCGCCGCTCGGCGGCGCCGACCTGCGACGCGCCCTCGGTGAGCCGGGTGCTGTCCTCGAAGTAGCGGATCATCTTGGCGTCGTAGGTCGAGCGCGGGAGCTCCTGGTCGCAGCGGGGGTACTCGCGGTAGGAGAGCGGCCGGTTCTCCTCGTGCGAGGGGGCCCAGTCGAACACGGTCGCGGGCCAGCCACCGCCGGGCCCGCAGTCGCTGACCAGCACCACCTGTGCCCCCGCGGCGCGGACGTCGTCGCGGCTCAACCCGAGCGGGAGCGCCCGGCACCCCGAAGCCGGCGGTGACGGCGGGTAGAGCAACGGCCCGAGCCTCTCGTTGAGGATCTGGGCGGCGGAGTCATAGCCGGCCGCGCTCTCGAGCTCGTCCTGGAGATGGACGTTGAGCACCTGGTCGCGGTGCGCCGGGGCACGCAGCCAGGCGACGATCGGATCGAGGACCTCGCCGAGGGTGGGCTCGGTGGTGCAGCCCGCGTGCCCCTCGGAGGCCGAGCGAGCGTGGCAGACCACCACCGCGCGCTGCGCGGTCCCCGGACGCTGGAACCAATGCAGGTCGAGCTCGATGCTGCGAATCCCGAGGTCGAGCTGGTCGACGATCGAGATCTGCTGGTTGGGGTCCTGCGCCGAGAGCGTGTTGCCCACCTCGACCGTGCTGTTGAACGAGTTGTGGGTCCCGACCCAGGGCGCGTCGCGGTAGCCGACGTCGCTTGAGAGCTCGTACTGCAGGGCGAGGGCGTCGCGCGCCCAACTCTCCGCCGGCGCCGCCGTGGCCTGGGCGCCGGTGGCGGCGGCGAGCCCGGCCGCGCCGATCGCGGCGATGAGCGCGGCCCGAAGCGTCAGCCGACCGCCGGCTCCTTCTCTGCCTTCTCGCTCCCCGCATCGGCCGCTCCCTCCGCCTCGGGCTCGAGCCCGGGCTCCGAATGCGCGGCGCGGTCCTCATAGCCGACGCGCTTGGCGGAGTCCGCCCCGGCGAGCACCTTGTCGGCCTTGAGCAGCCTCGCAACCGCCTCGCGGCCCCGGCGCGGGAGCAGCTGGAGGACCTTGTAGATCGCCACCGTCTCGCGCGGGACCCAGACGTCGAACTTCGGGCTCTTGAGCGCGGCGACGATCGCCGCGGCGACGTCCTCGGGCTCGAGCTTCTTCACCCCGCGGCTCTCGACCAGCCCGTCGGCGAGTTCGGTGTTGACAATTGCCGGCATCACGACCGAGACCTCGACGCCGGTGTCGACGAGCTCCGCACGAACCGCCTCGCTGATCCCGACCACCGCGTGCTTGGTGCCACAGTAGGTGGCGCCGCCGGGGAAGCCGCCCTTGCCGGCCTGCGAGCTGATGTTGACCAGGTGCCCGCTGCCGCGCCGGACCATGCCCGGCAGCGCCAGCTTCATCCCGTAGATGACCCCATGCAGGTTGATGTCGACCATCCGCTTCGCAGTCGCGTCGTCCTCCTCGAGGAAGGGGCCGATCGGCATGATCCCGGCGTTGTTGATCAGCACGTCGACGGGGCCGAGGCGCTCCTCGACCTGGGCCAGGAACTCGGCGAACGAGTCGCGGCGGGTGACGTCGAGCTCCACCGCGATCGTGTCCGAGCCGAGCTCGGACGCGGTGCGCTCGGCGAGCCCGAGCTCGAGGTCGCCGATCGCGACCTTGGCCCGCTCGGCGACCAGCGCCTGCGCCGTCGCACGGCCGATCCCCCGAGCGGCCCCGGTGATCGCGACCACCTTGCCGTCGAGCGAACGAAGTTCCTTTGCCATCTAGCTCCTCCTCGCCGTGACCACCGCGTGGTCTGTGCGCGGGAGCCTAGATGGTCGAATCCGAATCCGCGTACGCGGGGATTCGGATTCCATCTGGCCGGTGGGGTGCCGCGTCGGGCTGGTAGCGTCGCCCGCCGGATGCGAAGGTTGGTCGTCAGCTTCGTGGTGCTCGCGACGCTCGCCGCCGCGACGGCGGGATCGGCCGGGGCGCTCGACCAGGCCGAGGCGCAGCCGCCGGCGCCGTCGACGGAGCGGATCTCGCTCGAGTCGGTCGCGATCTCGGGCACGGACGACCTCGCCCGGCTCGAGCAGCTCGGCCTCGACGTGACCGAGAACGTCTCGCCCGGGGCCGCGACCGTGGTCCTCTACTCCGACGCCGAGCGGGCGCTGGTCGACGCCGCCGGCCTTGACACCACCACGCTGACCGCAGACATGCTCGCCGACAGCCGCGCCGACCGCCGCGCCGAGCGGCGGCGGGTCGAGCGGGGCATTCCGTCAGACCTACCGAGCGGAAGGAACGACTACCGCGTCTACAGCGACTACACCGAGGACCTCCAGCAGCTCGCCGACGAGAACCCGGGGTTGGTACGCCCGCTCGTCCTCGGCCAGTCGATCGACGGCGTTCCGATCGAGGGCGTCGAGATCGCCACGGGCGTCAACCGCACCGACGACGGCCGGCCGGTCTACCTGAACATGGGCCTCCACCACGCCCGCGAGTGGCCGTCGGGCGAGTTCCCGATGGAGTTCGCGATCGACCTCGTCGACAGCTTCAACGGCGGCGACCCGCGGATCACGGCGCTGCTCAATGCGGTGAGGGTGGTGATCGTGCCGGTGGTCAACCCCGACGGGTTCATCGTGTCCCGCGCCGGCGGCCTCGGTGAGCTCCGGCGCAAGAACTGCCGTCCAACCCTCGGTGACGCCGCCATCCCGTGCGAGTCGCGGCTTCCCACGTCCGGCGTGGATCTGAACCGAAACTACGGCGCCTACTGGGGCGGTTCCGGATCGAACTCGATGCCGAGCTCGGACGCGTACCGTGGCCCGGCCCCGTACTCAGAGCCCGAGTCCGAGGCCGTCCACCAGTTCACCTCGAGGCTCCACCCGACCGTCTTCATCACCAACCACACCTTCACCGACGACGGCAAGTGGCTGCGCCAGCCCGGCTTCGACGACCCCGACGTCTTCCCCCAGGACTCGATCGGCTCCTTCGTCCCGGACGAGCCGGCGATGAAGCAGCTTGGCGACGCGATGGGGGACGCCACGGGGTGGACCTCGGAGCGTGCCTACGAGACCCTGGGCGACATCACCGGCGCCACCGAGGACTGGAACTACTTCTCGCAGGGCACCTACGGCTACACGCCCGAGGCGCGCGGCGAGGGCTTCCACGACATGTACCAGGACGCGGTGGTCGAGGAGTACGTCGGCGACGCCCAGCACCAGGGGCTCGGCGTCCGCCAGGCCTTCCTGCTCGCCGGCGAGGTTGCCGCCGACCCCACCCACCACAGCGTCGTCGCGGGGCCCGCGCCCGCGGGCGGCGAGCTCGGCCTGACCAAGGCGTTCGCGACCGAGACCAGCCAGCCGGGCCTGGTCGTCAACGACGTCCTCGACACCAGGCTCACCGTCTCCGGCTCGGGCGCGTACGAGTGGCATACGAACCCGTCCGGCCGCCCGCTGTTCCCGGGCGAGCGTTGGACGATGACCTGCGCCGCGCCGAGCGGGACCACCGGGTCGACCCAGGTGGCCGTCGCCCGCGGCCAGCGGGTGATCGTGAATTGGAGCAAGAAGTGCAAGCCGAGCGGCGCGGGCAAGGGCCGCTGTGCCGGCAAGCGGGCGACGATCGTCGGCGGCCCCGACGCCGACGTGCTCCGCGGGACGCCAAGGCGCGACGTGATCGCCGGCAAGGGCGGCCGCGACCGGATCCGCGCCCGCGGCGGCAACGACCTGGTCTGCGGCGGCGCCGGCGCCGACCGGCTCTTCGGCCAGGGCGGCAAGGACCGGCTCAAGGGCGGCGGCGGCAAGGACCGGCTGCGCGGCGGCGGCGGCCGCGACAAGCTCTCGGGCGGCGGGGGCCGCGACAGGCTCGCTGGAGGCCCCGGCCGCGACAGGCTCGCCGGCGGCCCCGGGCGCGACCGCTGCAAGGGCGGCGGCGGCAAGGACAAGCTCCGCGGCTGCGAGTAGCCGTGACCGACAAGTGAGCGCTTGAGGGGGCGATAGGCCCCACGAGTGCTCAATCGCCGGACGTTCACGCACCCGCGGCGACTAGCATCGCGCGCCGATGCGGGTGGCCGTGGTCGACATGGGAACGAACTCGACCCGGCTGCTGGTCGCCGAGGTCGAGAACGGCGGGGTGCGCGAGCTCGAGCGGCGCTCGACCGTCACCCGGCTCGGGCGCGGGGTCGACACCTCGCGCCAGCTCGCCGCCGACGCGATCGACGATGTCTGCGCCGCGCTCGCCGACTACATCGCCCTCTACGAGGAGCTCGACGCCGAGCGCGTGGTCACGATCGCGACCAGCGCGGTGCGCGACGCCGAGAACTCCGAGGCCTTCCTCGCCGAGCTGCGCGAGCGGTTCGCGCTCGACGCCCGGATCCTCGACGGCGCCGAGGAGGCGCGGCTCACCTACCTCGGGGCCTGCGCCGAGCGCCCCGGCGACCAGAAGGTGCTGGTGGTCGACATCGGCGGCGGCTCCACCGAGCTGGTGATCGGCGACGGGCCCGAGGTCGGCTTCTACGCCTCGCTTCAGGCGGGCACCGTGCGCCACACCGAGCGCCACATCGGCCACGACCCACCGGAGGCGGTCGAGCTGGAGGAGCTCGCCGCCGACGTCCACCGGCTGATCGACGAGTCGCTGGCCGGCGCGGCGCTGGCCCAGGCGCGCCGGGGCGTCGGCGTCGCCGGCACCCCCACCTCGCTCGCCGCGATCGACCAGCGGCTCGATCCGTACGACCCCGAGCGCGTCCACGGTTACCGCCTGGGGCTCGAGTCGATCCAGCGGATGCTCTCCGAGCTCGCCGCCAAGCCGCTCGCCGAGCGGCTGCGGGTGACCGGACTGCACCCGGGGCGCGCGCCGACGATCGTCGCCGGGGTGGTGATCCTGGTCCAGGTGATGCGCGCGTTCGGGCTCAGCGAGATCGAGGTTTCAGAGCACGACATCCTCTGGGGCGCGGCGCTCGACGCCGCCGGCTGAGGCCACACCCCGGCGCCCCGCAGCCCGGCCCCCGGCCACCTATCGGCTCAGCAGCCGACCCCGCGGATCACGTTCATCGCGCAGTAGGCGGGCTTCAGGTTCAGGTTCGCGCCGACCACCCCGAAGCCCGCCTCGCGGCCCGCGAGCCCCGGCTCCTCCTGGAAGCGGTGGACCACGGTCAGGGGCATCCCCTCCACCCGGCGGAACATCGTGTAGAGCTCGGCGAGCGCCTGGCCTTGGTGCGGGGCGCTGAACGCGTGCTGGCCGGCGGTCGAGGCCCCGAACTCGGTCGCCCACATCGGCGTCGCTCCGTCGCCGTGCCGGTTCATCGCGTTGTCGATCTTGCCGAGGTAGACGCGCACGTCGCCGAGGTAGTCCGCGCCCGGTCCCACGCCCGGATACGGATGCACGCCGATCGCGTCGGCCTTCTGCGCCGCCCCCCGCTCGTAGAGCTCAAGCAGGAAGTTGCGAAAGCCGATCGCCTCCTGGTCGGAGTCGGCGTGTGGGGAGAGCCCGCCACTGACCACCGGCATCCCCGGGGCCGCGGCGTGGATCGCGTCGGCGACCCGCTTCAGCATCTCGGCGTAGAGGTCGGGCTGCGGCCAGCGGCCCCAGAAGGTCGGGTAGTTGGGCTCGTTCCAGACCTCGATCCCGACCGCGAGCGGGTAGCGCTTGGCCGCGGCGGCGGCGAAGTCGGCCAGCTCGCCGTAGTGCGCCGGCTGGGGTCGGATCTGATTGCAGGCGCCCGGGTCGGGCTGGGCCCAGCAGGGCGCGTCGATCAGCACCCACAGCGGTCGGATCCCGCGCGAGACGATCGACTCGTAGAGGTTGTCGACGTGGAACCAGTTGTAGGAGCCGCGGTGCTGCTCGACGCTCACCCACGGAAGCGTCGTCCGCGCGATCGCCGGCTCGGCCTCGGCCATCAGGTCGAGCGCGTTCGAGCTTCGCCGCGCCCAGTCGTCGTTGTAGCCGAAGGTCGGATGCGGGCCCGGTGCGGGCAGCAGCGGGATCATCGGCTGGAGCTGGTTCTCGCAGCGGTCGACCCGCCAGCGGTTGCGCTTGCGCTTCCACCGGGCCTTGCCCTTGCAGTGGTAGGGCACCTCGCCCGGCCACAGGCCCTCGGCCCGCCACTCGCAGACCCATTTGGAGAAGTTGAGCTTGACCTTCCTCCCGCGCTTCTTGCGCTGCGGTCCGCAGCGGCTGATCCGCTTGACGGTGACCGCGTTTCGCTTCTCGATCACCGACTTCGCCTTCTTCGCCAGCTTCGCGCGGTTGACTCCGTGCTCGGTGCGCGCCGCCGAGGCAGCCGCCGGAAGCGACGCCGCAAGCAGCGCCGCCGCAAGTGCTGCGACGAGCACGATCGGTGTCGGGCGACCCCGCCTCATCCCCTTGTTGATCGGCGCCCTTCTCGCATGGCTTGAGAGAGGCTGGATACTCGAAAGCAGGTATCCGATGGTGTCACACAATCTCGAGTCGGCCCTCTGTAGGCTGCCTCGAGGTGGCCACCGAGACGGTCCACTACCGCACCTGCCCCTTCTGTGAGGCGACCTGCGGCCTCGAGGTCACGGTGCGCGGCGACGAGGTCGTCTCGGTCCGCGGGGATGACGCGGACGTCTTCAGCCACGGGTTCCTGTGCCCGAAGTCACAGGGGCTGAAGCTGCTCAACGAGGACCCCGACCGGCTGACCCGGCCGCTCGTCCGTCGCGACGGCGAGCTGGTCGAGGCGAGCTGGGACGAGGCCTTCGCAGAGGTCGACCGCCGGCTGACGCCGCTGCTCGCCGAGCACGGCCGCGACGCGGTCGCCGTCTACCTCGGCAACCCCAGCGCCCACAGCCTCGGCCCGATGATCTACGGCCAGGCGCTGCTGAAGGCCCTGGGGACGAAGAACATCTACTCGGCCTCGACCGTCGACCAGATGCCGAAGCAGGTCGCGGCCGGGCTGATGTTCGGCGCCGGGCTCAGCGTCCCGGTGCCCGACGTCGACCGCACCGAGCACCTGCTGATCCTCGGCGCCAACCCGCTCGTCTCCAACGGATCGCTGCTGACCGCGCCCGACATGCGCGGGCGGATCCGCGCGATCCGCGAGCGCGGCGGCAAGGTGGTGGTGATCGACCCGCGGCGCACCCGCACCGCCAGAGAAGCCTCCGAGCACCACTTCGTCCGCCCCGGCACCGACGCCCACCTGCTGTTCGCGATCGCCAACGTGCTGCTCGCCGACGGGCTCGCCGACCCGGGCGCGCTCGCCGAGCACGCCAACGGCGCCGACGAGGTCGCGGCGCTCGCCGAGCCGTTCACGCCCGAGGCCGTCGCGCCGCTGTGCGGGATCGAGGCACCCGAGATCCGCCGGATGGCCGCCGAGCTCGCGGCCGCCGAGCGGTCCGCGGTCTACGCGCGGATCGGGACCACCACCCAGCGCTTCGGCACCCTGGCGAGCTGGCTCGTCGACATCGTCAACTACCTGACCGGCAACCTCGATCGCGAGGGCGGCGCGATGTTCCCGCTCGCCGCGGTCGCGCAGCGAAACGCGGCCGGCCGCGGCCCGCACGGCAAGGGCGTGCGGGTCGGGCGCTGGACCAGCCGGGTGAGCGGCCGCCCGGAGGTCTTCGGCGAGCTCCCGGTCGCCTGCCTGGTCGAGGAGATCGCGACCCCGGGCGAGGGCCAGGTCCGGGCCCTGGTCACGCTCGCCGGAAACCCGCTGGTCTCGACGCCGGACGCGGCGGGGCTGGCCGCGGCGGTCGAGGGCCTGGAGTTCCAGCTCGCGATCGACATCTACGTCAACGAGACCACCCGCCACGCCGACGTCATCCTCCCCGCCCCCGAGCCGATGGCGAAGGCCCACTACGACTTCGCGCTCTACCAGCTCGCGGTGCGCAGCATCGCCAACTACTCGCCGCCGGTGCTCGCCCGGGCCGACGGGCAGCCCGACGAGTGGGAGATCCTGCTGCGCCTGGCCGCGATCGCCGCCGGCCAGGGCCCCGACGCCGACCTCGAGGCCTGGGACCGGCTGGTGGTCTCCACCCTCGCCCAGCGCGAGGCGAAGCTGCCCGGCTCGGCGGTCGAGGGCCGCGACCCCGAGGAGCTGGTCGACGCGCTCGACGGGCACCGCGGGCCCGAGCGCGTGCTCGACTTCATGCTCCGCGTCGGGCCGTTCGGCGAGGGCTTCGGCGCCAACCCCGACGGGCTCACCTTCGACAAGGTCGAGGCGGCCCCGCACGGGATCGACCTCGGCCCGATGCGCTCGCGGCTCCCCGACGTGCTGCGGACCCCATCGGGCAAGATCGAGCTCGCCCCGCCCGAGATCGTCGCCGACGTCGGCCGTCTGCGCTCGGAGCTCGAGGCGGGTGCGAACGGCGCCGGCGCCTCGGGGTCCGGCAACGGCATCGCGGCGAACGGGATGGTCCTGATCGGCCGCCGCCAGCTTCGCTCGAACAACTCCTGGATGCACAACCTGCCGCCGCTGGTCAAGGGCAAGGACCGCTGCACCCTGCTGGTCAACCCCGCCGACGCCGAGCGGCTCGGCCTTGCGGACGGCTCCGCCGCCCGCGTGAGCTCAGCCGCCGGCGAGCTCACCGCCCCGGTCGAGGTCACCGACGAGATCATGCCCGGCGTTGTCTCG
This sequence comes from Solirubrobacterales bacterium, assembly GCA_050697155.1. GTDB lineage: Bacteria > Actinomycetota > Thermoleophilia > Solirubrobacterales > 70-9 > JBOGZD01. The sequence continues at coordinate 11,278 of JBOGZD010000039.1, forward strand.
ATCCCCCACGGCTGGGGCCACGACGTCCCGGGGATGCGGATGCAGGTCGCGACCGAGCACGCCGGCGTCAACTCGAACCTGCTCTCCCCGCCCGAGGTCGACCAGCCCTCCGGCAACGCGGTCCTGAACGGAATCCCGGTCGAGATCGCCCCGGCGTAGCCGGTCAGCCGACGGTTGGGAGATCTTGGTCGCATAGCGACCACTATCTCCCAACGGTGGCCGAAAGCGCGCGGCGCACGCGGTTTGCGACCTGTGCCGGGCGGCCTACGAGGTCGTCCCAGGTAACTCGCAGGATGGTGTAGCCGCGTAGCTGGACGTCGTTGGAGCGGTCGCGGTCGGCCTGGTAGGCGAGCGGGTCGGAGTGATAGCGGCGGCTGTCGACCTCGACCGCAAGCCTCTGCTCGCGCCAAAGGAAGTCGATCTCGTAGCCGTCAAGGTCCTGGTTCACCTCGGGCTCGGGCAGGCCCGCCTTCCTCACCAGCGCGAGCATCCTGCGCTCGGCGCGTGAGCGCGTGAACTTTGGTCCGCCGTCGAGGTCGAAGATGCGACGCAGCGCCGGCACCCCGGGACGCCCGGCGGACCGCTCCACGTACTCGCGCAGCGCAGCCTCCGTCACGAGCCTCTCCCTCAGTGCCTGCGCGACGACACGCTCCAGCCGGGCGGAGCCGTTGGTCGCGGCGACATCCAGGATCGTGCGAAGCGGGCTGGTGACCGCGATCCCGTGCAGCGTGGTTACCTCGGCGGCTCCAAGCTCGATCACCCGGTGAACGCGGATGCCCGGTCGCGAACGGCGGTCACCGCCCGCCACCGTCACGGTGACCGCAGTGGGCTTGGCTGGGTAGGGCAACAGGGGCCAGAGCGCTGCGGCGCTTTCGTGGCTTACCGCCGCACCGGGGCCGCAGGCAAGCACAGCCGCCATCTCCCGGGTGCCCCGGCGGATCGCTCGGTGGCCGACCACGTAGACACCCGGGTGCATCCGGTGCAGTCGTCCGAGCTGGAGCCGTCGGCTGATCGACTCGGAACTCAAGCCTTGAGCGAGGAGCTGCGATCGGGCAACGACGCCATGCTGCCGCCTGGCGATCTCCGAGATCAGGCGGTCCGGCCCTGAGCCCGGCCCGTTGGGAGATCTTGGTCGCATATCGACCAAAATCCCCCAAGCGCCGCTCGCGCCCCCGGGGTGGGGCGAACTAGTCGCTAATCCGCCGGGCGAGGCCGGGGTAGTGGCGGACGAGGCCGTCGGCGTCGAGCTCGAGCTCGGCGGTGAAGGTTTCCTCGCCGTCCTCGACGCTCGCGTAGCGCACGGTCGCACCGCCTTCGCCTCTCCCTACAGGCTCGTAACGCTGGTTCATCGCATGAACGCCGAGGTCGGGCACCGAGATCCAGGCCATCAGGAAGTCGACCCGACCGGGCTCGCGGTGCAGCCCGTGCCGCAGTACCGGCATCGAGTTGGTCAGCGGCGAGAAGCCGAGGTCGCAGTCGAGGGCGTCCCCCAGGTCCGAGGTGTCGCCGCCCGGCGCCGGCAGGTCGAGCTCGCCGTCGCCGCCGACGTCGGCGGACCACTCGCCGCCGGGGTCGCGCTCGAGCCGCAGGCGCCGCTCCCAGCCCTCGCCGGCCGCCTCGACGTGCAGCGAGCGGGTGGCGAACCCGTCGGCGGAGGCGTCGAGGCGGTAGTCGAGCCGGTAGGGCAGCGGGTCGACGGCGAGCTGGGTGCCGGTCGCCCGCAGCGCTCCGTCTGCGAGCTCGACCCGGGCGGCCTCGGTGCGCCAGCCGCCGGTCCAACCCGGCTCGCCCGCCCAGATCAACATCCGTTCCATGCTCGATCGGTCGCCGCTCGTGGCCGGCCGTTACACACCGACCGTCGGAATCAACCGCCCAGCTCGAGCTCGTACTCGAGGAACGGCTCCGAGCTGCCGCCGACCCGGTCGTAGACCGCCTGGGCGCGGCGGTTGTCGGGGGCGGTGAGCCAGGTGAGCACGGGCGCGCCGTGGCGGCGGGCGACGTCGGCGCTCGCCTCGATCAGTGCGTCGGCGTGGCCGCGGCCGCGGGCCGAGTCGGCGACGAACAGGTCCTCGAGCACGACGATCCGCGCCCCGCGCAGGCTCGACCACTTCCAGCCGCAGGCGGCGAAGCCGACCACCTCGTCGCTGTCCTCGGCGACGAGCAGGAAGGCGTCCTCGTCGGCAGCGGCTATGACAGCCCGCGCCATCCGCTCGATGCCCTCGTCGGACGGGTGCGCCTCGTAGAACTCGCAGTAGCTGCGGATCAGCGGCAGCAACGCGGGCAGGTCGGCGTCGGTGGCGGGACGAATCGCCATCCCGCCGGAGCCTAACGGCGCCGCCGAATGGCGCTTTGTTGTCGCATGAGTGCTCTCAGTTAGGAGTCGGCGAGGGCGCGCTCGAGGATGTCGCGCAGCGCCCGCTGGTCCTTGGCGGGCAGGCTGGTGATCGCCTCGGGCGGGTCGGCGAGCTTGCTATTGAGCTGCTCGCGAAGGCGCGCCCCGTCGGGGGTGGCGGCGATCAGCTTCACCCGCCGGTCGTGCTCGGCGACCAGGCGCTGGGCGAGGCCGCGCTCCTCGAGCCGGTCGACGATCCCGGTGATGTTCGAGTTGTCGCAGTGCATGGCGTCGGCGAGCTCGCCCATCGAGCGCGGCTCGGACAGCATCCGCAGGACGATTGCCTGCGACGGGTGCAGGTCGAACTCGGCCGCGATTGCGGGAAGGCGCGGCTTGCCCTCGCGGAAGAAGAGCCGGAACATCAGCGCCCAGGCCTCGCCACCGGCGCCGCTTGCGTACTCGGCGATGTCGAGCGACTCGAGCAGCTCGCGGCGCCGGCGCTCGAGCCGCTCGTGCACCTTTGCGTGGCGCTGCTCGAGCCGTTCGCGCGCGGCGTCGAAGCGCTCCTCGACCTTCGCCGCCGCCGCCGCGCGCTTGTCCGCCTTGCCTGTTGACGTGGGCACATTCATTTGAGGATGGTGCTAGTCTAACCCATCAATAGTTGATGCTGTCAAATGTCTAGCGCGCAGCCGAGTTCGGGAGAGACCAAGGATTATGAGCGAAGCCACGGCGGATCAGAGCAACGGGATCGAGGTCGACGGCCTCGTGCGCGAATTCAAGAAGGGCCCACGCGCGGTCGACGGCGTCGACCTCTCCGTCTCCCCCGGCGAGATCTACGGCTTCCTCGGCCCCAACGGCGCCGGCAAGTCGACCACCGTCCACATGCTCACCACCCTCCTGCCGCCGACCGCAGGCACCGCGCGGGTCGCCGGCCACGACATCGTCCGCGAGGGCCCGGCGGTCCGCGACGCGATCGGGGTCGCCCTCCAGGAGGCGGCGCTCGACCCGATCCTCACCGGTCGCGAGCACGTCCGCCTGCAAGCCGGCCTGCACGGGCTGCGCCGCGACGAGACCCGCCGGCGCGGCGACGAGCTGCTCGAGCGGGTCGGGCTCACCGAGGCGGCCGACCGCCGCGTCGGCGGGTACTCGGGGGGGATGAAGCGCCGGCTCGACCTCGCCCTTGCCCTGGTCCACCGTCCCCGCCTGCTCTTCCTCGACGAGCCGACCACCGGCCTCGACGTCCAGAGCCGCACGTCGCTCTGGGACGAGGTCGCCCGGCTCGCGGGGGACGAGGGCGTGACCGTCTTTCTGACGACCCAGTACCTCGAGGAGGCAGACCAGCTCGCCGACCGCGTCGGGATCATCGACCACGGCCGGCTCGTCGCCGAAGGGACTCCGGCGGCCCTCAAAGCTGAGATCGGACGCCCCACAGTCGAGGCCACCCCCACCGACCGCGCCGACGCTGGGCGCCTGCACGCAGCGCTTCGCCGCTTCGGCGATGAGATGCCGGCGGCGCCCGGCGCGGTCGCGGTTCGCCTCGACGACGGCACCGAGGAGCTGGCGCAGATCGTCCGCGCGCTCGACGGCGAGGGAATCCGAATCGCCGACCTCGACCTGAAGGCCCCGAGCCTCGACGACGTCTTCCTGACGAAGACCGGCCGGCGGCTCGAGGGTGCCGGCGACGACGACCCCGAGGCGATGGAGGAACCGGGCACCGGCGAGCTGGCAGTCGCCACCGCCTGATCCGCCGCCCGGACCGCATCATGAACGCGACCCTGACCCAGATCGGACACCTCGCCAAGCGCTCGGTGCGGCGGACGGTGCGCCAGCCGGCGCTGGTGATCCCGAGCCTTACCTTCCCGCTGATCCTGCTGGCGGTGAACGCGAGCGGGCTCGACGCGGCGACCAACCTGCCCGGCTTTCCGACCTCGAGCTACGTCACCTTCGCGATCGCCTTCGCCTTCATGCAGGGCGGCATGTTCGCGACCCTCGGCGGCGGGTCGATGATCGCCGAGGACATCCAGCGCGGCTTCTTCTCCCGGCTCCAGCTCACCCCGCTGCGCGGCTCTGCGCTGCTCGCCGGACAGCTCGCCGGCGTGGTCGTGGTCGGCCTGGTCCAGGCGGTCGTCTTCCTCGCCGTCGGCCTGCTCGCGGGCGGCGACTTCGAGGCCGGGGTGGCCGGCGTCGCGGTGCTGATCGCGCTCTCGTTGCTGATCTCGCTCGCCTTTGGCGCGGTCGGCCTGTTCATCGGGCTGCGCGCCGGCAACGGCGAGGCGGTGCAGGGGATGTTCCCGCTGCTCTTCGTCCTCCTCTTCTTCAGCTCGATGGCGCTGCCGCGCGACCTGATCGAGAATGACTGGTTCCGCGCGATCGCCGACTGGAACCCGATCAGCTACATGCTCGAGGGGATCCGCAGCCTGTTCATCGACGGCTGGGACCCAGAAGCCTTGGCGCTTGGCTTCGGCCTCGCCGCCGCGATCTTCGTCGCCGCGATCGCCGCCGCCTCGGCGGCGCTTCGGACGCGGATGGTGAGGACGTGACCGAGCGGGCCGACTACCTCGACCGCCCGGCCCCGGCCCGCGGCCGCTCGCGCTTCTGGGCCACCGCGACGACGATCGCCTGGCGCAACCTGGTCAACCTCACCCGCAACCCGGCGGCGCTGTTCCCGCCGCTGGTGATGCCGCTCTTCTTCTTCATCGCCTTCGCCGGCGGCCTCTCGGCGGTCGGCTCGACGCCTGGCTTCGGCTACCCCGACTACGAGACCTTCCAGTTCGTCTTCGTGCTGATCCAGGCGGCGGCGTTCGGCGGGGTATTCACCGGCTTTGCGATCGCCGCCGACTTCGAGTTCGGCTTCGCCCGGCGACTGCTGCTGGCGGCGCAGGACCGCCGCGCGCTGATCGCCGGCTACGCGCTCGTCGCGCTGGTGCGGGCGGGGATGGCGTTCGCGGTGCTGATCGTCGCCGCGCTGATCGCCGGCGCGCAGATCGACGGCGGCGGGCTCGACCTGTTCGGGCTCTTCGGGCTCGCGCTGCTGGTCAACTTCGCCGCGCTGCTGTTCGCCTCCGGGATCGCCTTCCGCCTGCGAAGCCTCCAGGGTGGCCCCGCGATGCAGGTGCCTGTTTTCATCGCCCTGCTGACCGCGCCGGTCTACGTCCCGGTCGAGCTGATCGAGGGCTGGGTCCACGGGGTCGCCCAGGTGAACCCGATCACTCCGCTGCTCGAGGCCGGCCGCGGGCTGGCGATCGGCGACCCGGTCAACGTCGGCCTCGCGTTCGCCGTCGTCGCCGGCCTGATCGCCGCGCTCGCGGTCTGGTCCGTGCGCGGCCTGCGGCGCGCAGAAGCGGCCGGGTAGGCACACGCCCCATCGAACGTCCCGGAGTTGCCGCCAGGAGGGTGACTCCGGGACGTTCGCCCGAAAAGAGGGCAGCGGACCCTATAGGCCGTTGACGACGTCGTGGTTGGCGCGGATCACGCCGTCGGGGTCGTAGCTCGCCTTGACCTGGCGCAGCCGCTCGAGCGTCTCGGCGGGGAACATCGTCGCCACGTCGGTCGGCCGTTCGGTGAAGTTGAGGTACCGACCGGCGTCATGGGGCGCGAACACCCCGTCGAGGCGAGCGAGGTCCGCTTCGATCTGCGGCACCTGCGCCGGGTCCATCACCGGCGTCACCGCGAGCATCAGGTACTCGCCCGGGAGCGAGGCGATCGCCCCGTGGCCCGGCGCCGGACGTCCGAGCGCGGCGCCGTTCTGGCCCAGCTCGGAAATCGGCACCGGAGCGGTCGTGGCGATCTCGACGGACTGGTCGATCGCCTCCCCGGTGAGCTCGCCGATCAGCGCATGCGTCGTCAGGTAGGGCATCGGATCGACGGGATCCATGTGCATCTCGCTCAGCCCGGCTGGCGGGACGACGGCGAACTCGCCCATCACCGGACCGAGCCCGCGCAGCGGCCGGATCAACTCCGCCGCGTCTTCCTCCGAGCCCAGGAAGGCGCCGTCGATGACCGCGAACGACTTGCCACGGACGATCTCGGGAACCTCCTCGAGCGGCGGGAACTGGAGCAGCCGCGCCGCGGTGGTGACCTCCTCCGGCGCAGTCCGGGTCCACTCCCGCCAGGCGTGCATGATCTCCCCACCCCGCTCGAACGGATAGAACAGCGCCCCGGCGTAGAGCGACTCCACCGGGTAGAGGCGAAACTCGATCGCGGTCACGACGCCGAAGTTGCCGCTGCCGCCGCGAAGCGCCCAGAACAGGTCGGCGTCGACGCGGCGCAGCTCGCCGTCGGCGGTGACGACCTCGATCGCGGTCAGGCTGTTCGCCTGCAGGCCGCGCTTTCGCGCCTGCCAGCCGACGCCGCCGCCGAGCGAGTAGCCGACCACGTTGATCTCCGGCGAGGAGCCGTGAAGCGCCGAGAGGCCGAGCTCGGATGCCTGCGGGACGACGTCCCACCAGCGCGCCCCGGGCTCGACCCGGGCCACCTGGGCGTCGGCGTCGATCTCGACCGCCTTGATCCGCCCGAGCTTGAAGATCACGGTCTCGTCGAGCTCGCCCACCGGGATCGTGTTGTGCGAGGAGCCCTGGGCGTGAACGCGCAGGCCCAGCTCCACCGCCGCCCGGACGATCTCGGCGGTCTCGGCGGCCGTCGCCGGCCGGGCGACCGCGGCCGGCCGCTGGTCGTGCACGAGGTTGAACGCCTCGCGCGACTCGTCCCAGTCGGGGTCGCCGGCGAGGGTGACGCTGCCGGCAAAGCGGTCGCGAAGCGCCGCCGCCGGAGCCTTGGGATCGGCCGTGAGCATGTGTCTGCCTCCTGAGTGGTGGTGAGAGTGGTGGTGTGAGTGGACGGATGCCCCCTTGATCCGCGCGCAGATCCTGATCACGGACGGGCCGCTGGCCAGCCCCTCTGAAGACGCGACGCTAGTCGTCCTCCTCGGAGAACTTGTCGGTGCCGCGGCCGGGCTTCGGGCCGTTGCCGGGCTTGACGCCGCCGCTCGCCTCCTCGCCGCCGCCGGCCTCCGTGCCCCCGCTTGGTGCCTCGCCCGCCGCGGCGTCGCGCGCGAGCTCGAGCTCGGCGGCGACGGTGCCGCGCTGATTCGGGATCTTGAGCCGCTCCTCGAGCCACGGGATCGCCTCCTCGGGCTGCCCGGCGAGCCGCAGCGCCTGGCCGAGGTTGAAGAGCGCGTAGGCGTAGTAGATGTCCTGGTTCGACTCCCACGCCCCCCGCAGGCCGTCGACCGCCCGCTCGAGCAGGGGGATCGCTGCGGCGGGATCGCCCGCGTCGATCAGCGCCCTGCCCTCGTCGTTGAGCGCGTACGGGTCGGTGGCTTCCCCGCCGCCTCCTCCGCCGCCCTCGGTCGGCTCGCCGGCGGTCGTCTCAGGGGGCGGCGCGGGCTGCTCGCCGCCCGAGCCCTCGCCGCCTCCGCCCTCCGCCGCCGCGGACCGCTCCCCGCCTCCCGGCTGGTCGTCGCCGCCGGAGCCGATCGCGAGGCCGACGATCAGCGCCACCGCAACGGTCGCCAGCGCCAGCGCCGCGACCAGCCGCCGCCGGCGCTCCTCGTCGTCGGCTTCGGCGCCGGGCTCGCCGTCCCGCCCACCGGGCCCGGCGGCCTCCGGCCGGCGCTCCCATGGCGGCGGCACCGGGGTCCTGGGCTCGGTCGCCAGGCCCTCGGTCGCGAGGCCCTCGGTCGCCGGGGTGGGCTCATCGAGCGGGGCCGGGACGGCCTCCAGCGGCCGGGTCGGCTCGCCGATCCCCGCCGGCCCGTGGCCGCGCTCGAAGACCGCCAGCGCCCCGGTCGCCGACGCGGGGCGGTCCTCGGGAAGCTCGGCGCGCAGGGCGTCGATCAGCTCGCGCAGCTCGGCCCCGTCGCCCGCCGCGCCGGCGGCCTCGTCCAGCACCACCCCGAGCGAGTAGAGGTCCGAGAGCTCGCTCGCCGGCTCGCCGGCCATGATCTCCGGCGCCAGGTAGCGCTCGGTGCCGACCACCTGGCCGGTCTGCGTGAGCGAGGTCGCATCGCGCGGCTGAGCGATGCCGAAGTCGGTCAGCCGGGCGCGCCCGTCGGCGCCGATGAGCACGTTCGGCGGCTTCACGTCGCGGTGAAGAACCCCGGCCGCGTGGATGTGGCGAAGCGCCGAGAGCAGCTCGCGCGCGAGCCGCTGGGGGTCCGGAACGTCGCCGGCCTCGATCCGCTCGCCGAGGTTGCCGCCCTCGATGTACTCCATCACCAGGTACGGCCGCTCGGTCGCCTCGTAGTCGTAGATCGCAACCAGGTTCGGGTGGGTGAGGCGGGCCGCGACGCGGGCCTCGCGGCGAAACCGGGTCAGGTACTCCTCGTCGCCGGCGAGCGTGTCGGAGAGGACCTTGATCGCGACGTCGCGTCCCAGCCGCTCGTCGCGGGCGAGCCAGACGGCGGCCATGCCGCCGTAGCCGAGCGGGCGCTCGAGCGTGTAGCGGCCGTCACGAAGCTTTCGCCCCGCCGAGAGCAGCGAAACCGGGGCGATCCGGCGGGTCGCCACCGTGTCGTGCTCGAGTTCGTCGGTGGTGTGGTCGTCGTCGGCCAAGGTCCCCGCTGACTACTTCCCTCCGGCGCCGCGAAGCTAACGCGATCGATCGATCCGCTGATCCGGGCACGGCTGAACGATTCGCATGCCTATAGCCATGCGAATCGTTCACTCACCGGGCTAGGCTCTCCGGCCGATGACTGCGACCGCCACCGCGCCCCCGCTACCGCTCACCCGCCGCTCGGGACTCGAGCTGGCGGCGGCAATCCGCGCCGGGAAAACCAGCTCGCGGACGGTGGTCGAGGAGCACATCGCGGTGATCGAGCGGCGCAACGGCGAACTGAACGCGATCGTCGCCGAGCGCTTCGACGCGGCCCGCGCCGAGGCAGACGCCGCCGACGCCCGCGTCGCCGCCGCCGCAGAGGACGAGGAGCTGCCCCGGTTCCTCGGCGTCCCGTGCACGATCAAGGAGTCGTTCGCGCTCCAGGGGATGCCGAACAGCGCCGGGATGGTGGCCCGGCGCGAGCTTCGCGCCGAGCGCACCTCGACCGCCGCCAAGCGGCTGATCGCCGCCGGAGCGATCCCGCTCGGGGTCACGAACACGTCGGAGCTGACCCTGTGGATCGAAACGACCAACCGCGTCTACGGGCGCACCCGCAACCCGTACGACCCCCGGCGCACGGTCGGCGGCTCCTCCGGCGGCGAGGGCGCCTCGGTCGGCGCCGGCTTCGCCCCGATCGGGCTCGGCACCGACTTCGGCGGCTCGATCCGCCTGCCCGCCTTCTTCTGCGGGGTGTTCGGCCACAAGCCGACCGGCCTGATCGTCCCCCACACCGGCCACTTCCCAGTCCCCAATGCCGGCGGCTCGCGACTGCTCGGAATCGGGCCGCTCGCCCGCCGGGCCGAGGACCTGTGGCCGTTCCTGAGCGCGATCGCGGGTCACGACGGCGAGGATCAGAGCGTCGGTGAGCTGAGGCTCGGCGACCCGGCCGAGGTCTCGCTCGCGGGGTTGCCGGTGGCGCTCTCCGACGACGCCTCGCTGTGGCCGGCGAGCCTCGAGCTTCGCAACGCCCGGGTCCGCGCCGCCCGGGCGCTCGCCGAACGCGGCGCCGAGGTCCGCCGGGTGAGCCTGCGCGGCGCGCGGCGCACCGCCGAGCTCTACCTGCAGGCCGTCCGCGAGGCGGGAAAGCTCGCGGAGGTCTTCGAGGAGGCGGGGGTGCCGGTGCCGTCGGTTCGGCACCTGATCGCCGACGGCGTGCGCCGGCGCGGCGACCACACCCTGCCGCTGACGATGACCCTGCTCGCCGAGCGGCTCTCGGATCTGATCCCCGAGCGCTACGAGCGCAAGGCGCTCGCCGCGCGCGACCGGCTCGCCCGCGAGGTCGAGGAGCTGATCGGCGACGGCGTGCTGCTCCACCCTCCCTTCCCCCGGGTCGCCCCGCGCCACGGCGCCACCGTCGGCCGCCCGTGGACGCTCGCCTCGACCGCGCTCTTCAACCTGCTCGGGCTGCCGGTGACCCAGGTCCCGCTCGGCCTCGGCGAGCGCGGCCTGCCGCTCGGCGTCCAGGTCGCCGGCGCCCGCGACGGCGACCACGTCACGATCGCGGTCGCGCTCGAGCTCGAGCAGGCCTTCGGCGGCTGGGTGCCGCCCGAGGACCGCTGAGCCCCGGCGGTCAGGCCCGTCGCGCGAGCACCTGGTAGATCGAGGTGAACCCGGTCTCGAAGCCGTTTCGCGCCGCGCGGAGGTAGAGCCGCCAGACGCGCACCCGCTGCTCGCCGGCGAGCCGCACGGCCTCATCGCGATGCTCGTCGAGCCGGCGCGCCCAGTGGCGAAGCGTCTCCGCGTAGTCGTCGCCGAAGCCCTCGACGTGCTCGGTCTCAAAGCCGGCGCGCTCCAGCGCCAGCAGGACCCGCGAGAGATGCAGCGGCTCGGCGTCGGGGAAGACGTAGCGCTCCGAGAACGGGCCCGCGGCCGGGTCGGTGTGGCGCAGGCGGGCGATGCCGTGATTGAGCAGCCGACTGCCCGCGGGCAGCAGCGCCGCGAGGCGCTCGGCGTAGAGGTCGATCCGCCCGGCGCCGACGTGCTCGACCATGCCGATGCTGGCGAGCGCGTCGAAGCGCTCGCCGGCGAGGTCGCGGTAGTCCGTCACCCGGATCTCGACCCGCTCGCCAACCCCGGCCTCGGCGGCGCGCTCGCGCGCGAGCCGCGCCTGCGGCTCCGAGAGCGTGATCCCGACGACCTCGACCCCGTGGCGGGCGGCGGCGTGGATCGCGAAGCTCCCCCAGCCGCAGCCGATGTCGAGCACCCGCTCGCCAGGGCGAAGCTCGAGCTTTCGGCAGACCAGCTCGAGCTTCTCCTCCTGGGCTGCCTCGAGCGTCTCGGCCCCACGGGAGAAGATCGCGCACGAGTAGGTCAGCGAACGGTCGAGGAAGAGGGCGAAGAACTCGGGCGGGAGGTCGTAGTGGTGGCGGACGGCACGGGCGTCGCGGGCCTTCGAGCGCCGCCCGCCGCGCGGGCGAAGCTCGGCGGCGGGCCGCCGGGGCGGCCGGGTGAGGCC
>JBOGZD010000040.1:0-22589 GCA_050697155.1 Solirubrobacterales bacterium
GTCCCCACGCGTGCGACCGCTCGCCGGACGCCTGATCGGGTGCCTTGGTGCTCCCCTCAGCGCTTGGCCGGTCCTTGATCGGCATCCCGTCCGTCGAGGCTAGGCGGCCGCGCGCCGTGGGAGTGAAACGCCCGTGAATCGCTTGTGAACAGGCGGTTACGGCCTCATCCGCCGGGTCTGACAACATCGGTTCGCGGTGCTCTGCGCAGCGGTCGACATCGGCTCCAACACCACTCGGGCGCTCGTCGCCGAGCCCCAGGAGGGCCAGCTTCGAAAGGTGATGGAGCAGCGCGCCTACACGCGGATCGACAAGGCCTCCAAGCGCAAGGGCCGGATCACCGCGGAGAAGATCGGCGAGCTCGCCGACGTCGTCAACACCCAGGTGCGCCTCGCCCAGGAGCTGGGCGCAGAAGCGTTTCGGATCGTCGCCACCGCGGCGATCCGCGAGGCGAAGAACGGGGACGACGTCGCCGCGGAGATCAGCCGCGTCTGCGGGCTTCCGGTCGACGTCCTGAGCGAGGAGGAGGAGGGCCGGCTGGCCTTTCTCGGAGCGACGAAGACGCTCGGGCATCCGGTCGAGGGGGAGGTCGGCGTCGTCGACGTCGGCGGCGGCTCGTCGGAGATCGTGTTCGGCACCGTCGAGCACGGAGTGCGGGAGGTGCTCTCGTTCAAGATCGGCTCGGGCACGCTCGCCGACGAGTTCCTCACCAACGATCCGCCCTCGCCGTCGGAGATCCGCGCGCTGCGCGATGCGATCGGCGACTTCTTCGAGGGGGTCGAGGTCGAGCACCCCGACCAGGCGGTCGCCGTCGGCGGCAGCGCCACCTCGCTGCGCACCCTGGTCGGAGCGGTGCTCGAGTACGAGACGCTCGAGCGCGGCGTGCGGGTGCTCGCGAACGATCCGATCATCGAGGTCGCCCGTCGGTTCGAGCTCGACCCCCGCCGGGTCCGGATCCTGCCCGCGGGCGTGCTCATCCTGGAGAAGCTCTCCGAGCTGCTCGGTCAGCCGCTTCAGATCGGCAAGGGCGGACTGCGCGAGGGGATCATCCTCGACCTGCTCACCAACGGCGCCAGCAACGACGCGCCGACCGCACTCGCCGCCTAGCCAGACCGCCGATACGCTGTCGCCGTGGCGAAGGCGGAGGCGATACCGGGACTCGATGAGGAGGTCCCCTACGCCCTCGCCGCCGCCCGGGTGGTCTCCGTCCGCACGCGCGAGCTGATCGAGCAGGCGGCGGGCGTGCTCGACACTGACGACATCGAGCGGGTCCACGACATGCGGGTCGCCAGCCGCCGGCTGCGAGCGGCGCTGGAGGTGTTCGAGCCGTGCTTTCCGCGCGATGCCTTCGAGGACGCCTTGCGCGACGTCAAGGATCTCGCCGACGCACTGGGAGAGCGACGCGACCGCGACGTGACCATCGCCGCCCTGACCGAGGTCCAGGCCGCGATGGGAGCGGCCGAGCGCGCCGGGATCGCCGGCCTGATCGAGGCGCTGCGCGCCGAGCAGCACGAGGCCAACCAGGCGCTGGCCCCGTACGTGACCGAGGGCCGCCTGGCCGGCCTTCGCGACCGGCTCGAACACCTCGCCGCGCAGGCCGAGGCGCTGGCGCCTCCCACCGAGCCGCCGTCGCTGCGGGTGGTGGCATGAAGGCAAAGCGGGTCAAGAAGCTCGACCCGGCCGGGCCGCTGGCCGAGAACGCGGCGCGCATCGTCAGGGTGCGGCTGCGCGAGCTGCGCTCGTTCGCGCCCGACGCGCTCGAGCCCGATGCCGCCCGCGAGCAGCACGACATGCGGATCGCCGCCAAGCGCCTGCGCTACGTGCTCGAGGCGACCGAGTTCTGCTTCGGCAGCGCCGGAACGACCGCGCGGAGACGGGCCCGCGACCTCCAAGGCGTGCTCGGCGAGCTGCACGACTGCGACGTGATGCTGCCGCGGATCGACGCGCACGCCGGGTCGCTGCGGCGCGCCGACGCGGCCGCGGTGCGCGAGCGAGCCGGCGACGCCGAGGACCTCGACCCAGCGCTCTCCGCTCGGGCCCGCCACCGCACCGCCTACCGGGGCCTCGACGTGCTGTCGGTCCACCTCGCGGCGCGTCGCGACCTGCTCTTCGATCGCTTCACCGGCCTGTGGACCGACCAGGAGAAGGCCGGCACGTGGGAGCGGCTCGAGCGCGCCGCCGAGCGCAAGCTGGAGGAGGCCCGAGAGCGCCGCGAGGCGGCGGCGCGGGCGGCAAAGGCGGCCGCGGAGCTCGTGAAGGCAGAGCGCGCCGAGCGCGAGGCGAGCGAGCGGGCGCGACTGGCCGCCGCCGAGCTCGCCGAGGCGCGCCGCGTCGGGGGTCGAGACGCCGATTAGCGGGTATTGGCGCCGAGTGGCACGGCGCCGGCTGGGAAGGCAATCGATCGCCGGCTCGCTGGTGGCGCTGGCCGCGGTCGCTGCGAGCCCGGCCGAGGCGCAGTTCGAACCGGGGTCGCCGGGCGTCGGCGATCCGTTCTTCCCCCGGGCGGGCAACGGGGGCTATGACGTCGGCGCCTATTCCCTGCGGCTTCGCTACCGGCCCCGAAGCGATCGGCTCACCGCCCGGGCGAGGATCGAGGCCACCGCGACCCAGGACCTGAGCGCCTTCGACCTGGACTACAGGGGCCCGCGGATCAGGTCGGTGCGGGTGAACGGCGAGCGCGCGCGCCATCGCCGCCGAGGGCAGGAGCTGGTCATCCACCCCAGGGACGGGCTGCCCGACGGATCGGCGTTCGAGGTCCGGGTCTCATACCGAGGCGAGCCGCGCTCGATCAAGGACCCCGATGGCAGCCGCGAGGGATGGTTCGCCACCGACGACGGGAGCGTGGTGGTCGCCGAGCCGCAGGGCTCGCCGACCTGGTTTCCGGCCAGCGACCATCCAACCGACAAGGCAACGTTCCGCTTCGCGATCACCGTGCCGCGCGGGCTGAAGGCGATCGCCAACGGCGCCCTCGAGGAGCGCAGGCGCCGCAAGCGCTGGACGACCTTCGTCTGGAGCGCCGACGAGCCGATGGCGACCTATCTGGCCACCGTCGCCACCGGCCGGTTCCTCCTTCGCCGCTCGGAGGAGGGTGGCGTGCCGGCGCTGACCGCCGTCGATCCCCGCCTGGCGCGCAAGTCGCGCAAGGCGCTGGGCAAGACTGGCCGCATCGTCGAGCTCTTCAGCTCGCTGTTCGGCCCCTACCCGTTCGGGGAGGTGGGCGCGATCGTCGACAGCGCGAGCTTCATCGGCTACGCGCTCGAGACGCAGACGCGGCCGGTCTACGACCGCCCGCCGAGCGCGGTGCTGATCGCCCACGAGATCGCCCACCAGTGGTTCGGCAACAGCGTCTCCGTGGCCGGCTGGCCCGAGATCTGGCTCAACGAGGGCTTCGCCACCTGGGCGGAGTGGCGCTGGCAGCAGGAGGCCGGCGGCGCGACGACGGCGGAGCGCTTCGCCGAGGAGTTCGATACCCCGGCGAGCGAGGAGCGGTTCTGGAACCCGCCGCCCGCCGCGGTCGCCGGCCCCGACAAGCTCTTCACCGCGTCCGTCTACACGCGCGGAGCGATGACGCTCGAAGCGCTTCGCCAGCAGGTCGGCGACGGCGTGTTCTACGCGACCATGCGCCGCTGGGCCGCCGAGCACGCCTACGCCAACGCGACCACGGCCGACTTCATCGCCCTGGCCGAGGACCAGTCCGGCCAGCAGCTAGACGAGCTGTTCGCGAAGTGGCTGTATCAGCCCGGCAAGCCGGCGCCCTAGGCCGGTTACCGCCGAGATGGCCCGAACGGGAGCTATGCACCCGTTCGCGTCGTGTCGGCCGCCTTCGGCTGGGGCGCCGCGCGCCCCGGCGATCCCCGCTCAGCGCTCGGCGAACCTGATCTCCCGCTCGGCGGGTGCGCCCGTTGCCGACCAGCGTCCGCGTTCCCACCCGATCCTCGTGCCGTCGGCCAACCGGACCTTCGCCCGCTCGCAGTCCGGTTCTCCCCACAGGGTCGCTTCGAGGGGGCGCTCGGGCTCCGGTGTGTCTCCGAGGCCGGCGGCGACGTGGTCGGCTGGGTGGGTGACCAGGATCGACCCTCGCCGCACCCAGACCGGGATCCGCTCGCGCGGAGCCGCGGCGATCACCTCGCCGCCGCCGCCGGCGGCCGGCTCGCCGGTCCAGAAGTCGATCCACTCGCCGCGGGGCAATTCGACCGGGCGCTCCGTCGCGCCCTCGTCGAGCACGGGCGCCACCCATAGCGAGGGCCCGAAGCCGTAGGCGTCCGCCAGCCGCCAGCCCCGCGGGTCGTCGGGATCGGTGAGCACCAGCGGGCGGATGATCGGCAGCCCGCACCGCGCCGCGGTCGCCGCCGCCGCCCGGATGTAGGGGACGAGTTGCTCGTGGAGCAGCAGGTAGTCGCGGTAGACGGTCAGCGTCCGATCGTCGTACCGCCACGCCTCCTGAGCGAAGCGGCTGTGCGACTGAAACAGCGGGCTGAAGCAGCCGAACTGGGCCCACCGCAGCAGCAGCTCGCGCGGGCAGCGCTCGATCAGGCGCTTGCCGAGGTAGCCGCCGACGTCGTGCGACCAGTTCGAGAAGCCGGACGCGGCCGCGGTCAGCGTCGCGGTGACCAGGGTGCGCAGCGACCAGAAGTCAGACGCCTGATCGCCGCCCCAGGTGAGGCCCGTGGCCTGCTCGCCGCTCCACCCGCAGCGGCCGAACAGCACCCCCGACTCCGGATGCACCTCGTCGAGCACCTCCTGCATCGTGCGGCGGTAGAGGTCGCCGAGGCGCCACGCCGCCTCGGCCCCGCTGCTGCCGTCGGCGAACCGCGCGTCGGGCGGAATGTAGTAACCCTCGCCGTCGTCCGCCTTGATCCCCTCGACCCCGAGCTCGAGCACGGCCTTCGCCTGCTTCTGCCACCAGCGCCGGGCGGTCGTCGAGGTGAAGTCCACTAGGGAGCCGATCCCCATCCACCAGCGGCCGACCAGCGCGTCCCCATCCCCGCCGCGGATGTAGTTGCCGGCCGACAGCCCCTCGCCGTAGTTGGACGCCGGGCGGCGCGCAAGGCGATCCGACTCGGCGTCGGGCGGGCGCTGGCCGTCGGTCGAGTCGAGGTTGACCCACGGCGTCACCCAGACCACCGTGCGCACCCCGTGTGAACGCAGCCGATCGATCATCCGCCGTGGCTCGGGGAACTGATGGGGGTTGAAGCGCCACGTGTTGTACTGCGTCTCCCAGGGCGAGTCGATCACGATCGCGTCCAGCGGCAGCCGGTACTCGAGGTATCCGTCGAGATCCTCGAGGACGTCGCGCTCGTGCTCGTAGACGTCGCGGCTCTTCCAGTGCCCGTATGCCCACTCGGGCAACAGCTTCGGGAACCCACTGAGGCGCAGGTACCGCCGCAGGCGACCGGCGGGGGTCGGGTCGCAGAGCAGGTGTAGGCGAAGCGGGCCGGCCGAGCCTCGCTGGGAGATCGCCAGCGGATCGCGCAGGTCGAGCTCCAGCCCGGGGCCGGCGGTCTGCACCCAGGCCGCCCACCGGGCGCTCGACAGCAGCCAGGGGACGGGGGCGTAGTCGCCCTGCGGGATGCCGCCCTCGGCCAGCATCTCCTGCGGGCAATCGGGCCCCGTGTAGCGGCGGTCGGCGCCCAGCCGCACCACCCGCCCGCGCTGGTCGAAGGGCTCGCAGTGCCGAGCGCCGAGGCCGGTCAGCCGCTCGCCGAGGAGCGCCCGCCAGGAGGCGCCGAGGCGGAACGGGACCTCGTCGGGAATGACAGTGATCTCGACGTGGTCGTGCGCTGGCAGGCCGATCCGGATGCGCGCACTTCTCTCGGCGGTCGCCGCGTCGAGCTCGAGCCCGGTCTCGCTCGCCTCCGTGACGGTCGCGGCTGCGATCGCCACCGGCTGGCCCCGGTCCTCCTCGACCAACACCCCCTCGGTGAGCTGGATGAGCCGGTCGCCTCCGCTGCCCGGCTGGGTGTGGAGCGTGACGCCGTCAATCAGGGGCCGGCCGTTGCGCTCGATGCAGAGGCTCAGTGGGTCGAGTCGGACTCGAACGGTCAGATGCCCGCGAGCGAGCGCTGCGGCTCCGGGCGTCTGATCGCTCGAAACCACGGGCATCGAGGGGAGATTCAGCGGCGCGGGCGAGCCACCGGTTGCGATCCGGTGAAGGGGTGCGCGAAGAACCGTCCGCGATATGGACGCGACGTCGCACACCCCCTCCTGAGCGCCGCCGGCGTCCCATTCACCGAGCGTTCACTCCCCCTTACCTGCTTTTTCACGTCTGTCCCCGCCGGCCGCGCGAACCTGAAGGGCGAAATAGCAGGCAATTCGAGGGAGCAACGATGATTCCCAGCGGGAAGGCACGGGCGGACTTGCACTGTCACTCCACCGCATCCGAGCAGGCGAAGCTCGGGATCCAGCGCAGCATCGGGCTGCCGGAGTGCGCCACCCCTCCCGGGGAGGTCTACGAACTGGCCAAGCGCAGGGGGATGGACTTCGTCACGATCACCGACCACGACACGATCGCCGGCTGCCTCGAGCTCGCCGGTCGCCCGGACGCCTTCATCTCCGAGGAGCTCACCGCCTGGTTCGCCGGCGAGCCACAGGCGGTCCACGTGCTCTGCTACGGGATCACGCCCGAGGACCACGAGTTCCTCCAGGCGCCCGCCGCCGACCTCGAGACCTGTGCCGCGTACCTGCACGAGCGCGAGATCACCTGCGCGCTCGCCCACCCCTTCTTCGCCGTCGCGGCCCCGCTCACCGCACTTCATCGCCGCCGGCTCGCGCAGCTGTTCCCAATCTGGGAGACGCGCAACGGCTCCCGCGCGCGCGAGCTCAACATGCCCGCCGCGGTGTACATCGAGACCCACGGGGGGACCGGCATCGGCGGGTCGGACGACCACGCCGGCGTCGACATCGGGCGCACCTTCACCGAGACCCCGCCCGCGTCGACGCCGGAGGAGTTTCTGCGCCACCTGCGCGAGGGCCGGGCCGATAACCGCGGCGACCAGGGCAGCGCGGCCCCGACCGGAGGACCACTACTTGACCGGGCAAGCGTGAGGGATTAAAGTGGGCTGAGCCACTCAGAAGGGGGCCTTGTGAGCGAAACGACGTCGATTGCGGGCGGTGTTGGGATCGCAGCAGCGCTGGCAGCAGTGGGCCTTCTCGGCGCCCCTTGGTATGAGGCCACGTTCGCCTCTGGCACCCCTGGATCGCCGCTCGCGGTCACCGAGGTCACGGCTTGGGAGGTGCTCGATGGTGAGGACATCGCGATCGCGATCCTCACCGGGGCGGCGGCTTTATGTCTCTTCGCCGCGGTGGTCGCGTCATCGCCCGGCTACTCCCTTGCAGGTGGGGTGCTTGCAGTGCCCGCAGCAGGGCTGGTTCTCTACCGGATTCTCGATACCCCTGGTAGCGACGTCGCCAACCGGGAGGTTGACGTGCTTGTCGCGGGCTGGCTGACCCTCGCTGCAGTCGCCGTGCTCTTGTTCGTCTGCCTGTATGTTTCGCGAACCATCCCAGGAAGGGGGGAATCACCATGAGACTCAGACCCTCGCTCGTGGTCGTCCTCGTGGCGTCGATTGCGAGCGGCTCGGTTGCGTTTGGCCACACGCCAGAGCAGAAGTACTCGTACTTCAAGTGGCGTATCTCGGGAGACCCCTATGAGCATTGCGCGGTCGCCCTCGCCCGAACCGCCCATGGCAACTACGGGCACGGCTTCGCCCGCGCCGACACCTACAGCGTCCACATCGACCCGGTGTACGGAAGCGCCTGCTCGTTCCCCTCCAACCAGGCCCCGGGGGACATCAAGGCCCGGTTCACGTGGAAGCGGAAGACCAACGGCGTGTGGGCGTTCTGCGACAACTCGAACGTCCAGCACAACACCACCCGAACGTGGAAGCTCGAAACCTACCGCAACTACGCGAGGGCGACGTGCAACAAGGGCTTCTACCAGACCTTTGGCTACCACGGGGTTAGGGCAAAGGGGCAGTGGCGCGAGAACGGCTCATACTCGGGTGAGCACTACTTCGAGTAACGGATGAGGAGACGATCATGAGGTCCAGACGCACGTTACTGCTTACCGCGGCGCTTGCGCTCCTCGGCTTCGGGGCTGGCGCGGCGATCGTGACCGCGAGCAGTGATCCACCCGACCCGGGGATCCATCTGAGAAGCGTCGCCGACGAGCCGCCGCCGTGGCCCGCCGACCTACCGAAGCCTGATGAGCCGATTCCGGTCGCTACACCGGAGGGCGATCTACTCCGCTGCCCCCAGGATGGCGAGCTGTTGAAGGTGGCAGACACCGAGGAGCCGCCGCCGCAGCTCGGCAAGAGCGAGTTGACGAACCAAGGCCCGGGCGAGGTCTACCGGATCACCGAGACCGTGGTTCCCCGTTGCGGGCCGACTGGAGGGGGCGCCGACGGCGAGCCGATCTGGGTCCCGTCCTCGGAGGCTGAGGTGGACACCGCTCCGAAGCGGTATGTGAGACAGCAGACTCCCTGACTAGGTCGTCAACTGCTGTTCGCGATTGCTGAGCAGCACGGCGATGCGGGCTGTCCATTGGATGTCAGCTCCGGACAGCGCCAGGGCGGGCAGGCAGAATCTGCACCCGGCCCGAATCGACTTCGGGAACCTGCGATCCACGCGATCGCTGAGCGCACGGGGGGGGGAGAATGGGGTGCTACAGCAGCGGGCAATGTGCGGGCGTGTGAGGGCGCGCGGCGTAGGCATCGAGGCAGGGTCGGAACGGCCCGGTGCGCTCACCCCAGCGCGATCTGGCGAACGCAGCTACGGCACCTCGAATTCGACCCAGAGCGGGAAGTGGTCCGACATCCGGAAGGACTTCTGCAGGGCGGTGAGTCCTGAGTCGGCGAGTGCGGTCTCGCTCCAGTCGAACATCCCGGCGCGCTCGGCGTAGCCCAGCGAGAGGAGCGGCTCTGCGCCCGCCGCGTCGGCGGTGAACCAGGCGATCTGGTCGTAGTAGTGCTCGAGCGGCTTGCCGGCGATCACGCGCGGGCGGTCGATCTCCTCGGGCACGGTGAGGCCCGTCGACGTAAAGGCGTTCCAGAGCGTCCCGCCGCGGCGGTCGATGTTGAAGTCGCCGAGGCAGATCAGGTTCTGGTCCCAGCTGTTGACGTCGCTCGCCCACGAGCGAAGCCAGGTGGCGACCGATTCGAGCTCGCGGGCTCGCTCGGCGATGTCCTGGCTCGACTTGCTGCCCAGTAGACGTGCAGGGTGACGAGGATGAAGGTGGCGTCGAGGCGCTTGAAGGCGACCGCGTAGGGGGTGCGGGCGAACTGGCGATCGAGGCTGATCGCGCGGACGCCTTGCTTTCGCCAGTTGAGGGGCACGACCAGCTCGCAGGCGAGGCCGGAGACCTCGAGGCGCCGGCGGTCGAAGACGAAGGCGAGGCGCTCGTCGTCGCCGAGGTCGTCCTCGGTCGGGTCGGTGAGGATCACCGTCCAGTTGTCGCCCAGCGCCTTGAGCATGTGGCGCAGCGCGCGAAGGTCGCGCTGCGCCTCCTGGATCGCGACGACGTCGAAGCGCGAGACGATCTCGGTGATGCAGGCGAGTGAGTGGAGGTCGCGCTTGGGGGAGTCGGTCGAGGTCGAGCGCCACTTGTCGGTGAGGCCGCCGAACTCGCGGATGTTCCAGGTGGCGACGAGCAGGTTGCGGTCGGTCTTGCGGGGGACGTCGCGAGTGAGCTGACGGCGCAGGCGGGTCAGCTCGGCCTTGGTGGCGGCGGGTGGGGTGGAGGTGATGGTGGGCACTTGAGGCACCCAAACTCCCGACTGGATTACGTCAATGTGAACGACACGTGGGTAGCTGTCAGCAGCGGAACTACCCCTGAGGTTGCGACGAGGCCCGTTACGCCGTTCGGCGCTGCGGGACGTCCGAGCTCGAGGACTCCCCGCGGGACCCCCCGAGACAAGGGACCGCCGTTGTCAGCAGGAGGCCTGCCCGTGCCGGCTCGCCATGAGGCAGAACGCGTACTTCGGCTGCGCCGGCTGCGGGGGGAGCGGCGTGAGCTGCAATCGCATTGTCCCGGCGCCGGCATCGAAGCTGTTGTCTCGGGCGTTTGGCGGATGCGTGTCGTAGAGCCGGTGGATGATCATCCCGAACATCTCCTTGCCGGTCCAAGTGTCCTCGACGTTGGCGAGATAGGCGCCTTGGTTAGCCTCGCTGACCTTCTGGCTGCCGTCGTAGTTGTCGTTTGTCGTCAGGCCGACCTCCGTGACCCAGATCGGGGAGTTGTCGCGACGGTTGTTCTTCACCTCTCGATAGTCGTCGTAGCGGTCCTTCATGCTGCTAAGCGGTCCGTTGTTCGGGTTCCTCGTCGAGTAGGGGTGTGCGCTCAAGAACTGAAACCAGTCGCGCATCGGCACGCCGTTGTAGATGGGATGCCGGTAGAACGAATCAAGCCACTGCTTCCAGGTGGTCCCCCAGGTGCCCGAGTTATTGGTGGGCGACACGCCCCCTGCGAGCACGGGCATGTTGGGGTTGGTGGCTATAACGCCGAAGGCGCCGTAAACCACCAGTTCGGCATATTCGTTGTCGGAGTTGCCGTTGTGCCCGGAAGGCGCCCAGTTCTTGGGGAGATTGGGCTCGTTCCAGATCTCCATTCCGGCCGCGGAACCGTAGCGATCGGTCGCCGTGGCGGCGAAATTCAGGAACGACCCGTTATGAACGGTATTGGGCCTGATCGCTTCCTGACCATTGACCCCGTATGGGGGCTGTACCCCAGGCCCGAACTTCTTGCAAGCCCACCAGCCATCTAGCGCCCAGCACGGCGCGTCCATCAAGACCAAGATCGGCCGAATTCCGCGAGCGCCCGCCTGCTGGAAGACGTAGTCGTAGTAGTTCCAACGTAAAGTGCCGCGATTGGCTTCGACCCGGCTCCAGAGCACCGGGTAGCGAATCGTCTTCGAGCCGCCACGTTGAGCATGGGCCATCATGTCCTGGATCCGCTGTTCCTCGGCAAGTCGCGCCTCCAACTCCGCGCCGCTTAGCGTTGACTTGTTCGGCCATTGTCCGGGCCAAGCCCAGGGGTCGTGGTGGGCGAAGTCGTCGTTGTAGCCAAACCAGCTCGTGGGCGCCGCCTGGCTAGCTGGGGGGATCGCGAGTCCGACCACCAAGAGGCCGACGAGCCCGAGGACGCACCTCGTCGCCGTCGCTCGGGCACGGCGATTCAACCGCGAGAGCACGGTTGATCCGATTCCTGGCGAAACCGTGGCCCGCCGACATCCCGAACGCATTGACCCCCCGCGCATCAACAACATGTTTGTCCTCCCCGGACGAGTGCTCTGAGTGGTGGCGTCCGACCCTACAGCCGCGGGTACTTGAAGTCAACCCCGGGGGCCGGAGCTTTGCCGGCCCCCGGGGAAGTCTCCTGCGACCGCCAGCGGGTTGTCGAGTTCAGACTGTACGATCGCCCGCTTGACCGCGAGCTACGACGAGACGCGGGCATCGCCTGAGATAACGCTCTTGGTCGTTGCCAGTTGTGCGGCAGTGGCATTGATCCTCGGCCTCACAGACGGCCTGACCTTCTTTCTCGACGAATGGAGCATCATCCTCGGGCGCCAGGACTGGTCGCTCGACTCGCTGCTCGAGCCGCATAACGAGCACATCTATCTCGGCCCAGTCGTCGTCTACAAGCTCCTTCTCGGCATCTTCGGAATGGAGTCGACGCTCCCCTTCCAGCTCGTCAATGGCTTGTTCGTGGTTCTCGTCGCCTGGCTCGTTTTCGTCTATCTCCGCAGCCGCGTCGGCGGCTGGCCGGCCCTGTTCGCTGCCGCGGTGCTGCTTTTCCTTGGCGCCGCTTGGGAGGACTTGCTTTGGCCGGCCGGGATCAGCTTCATGGGGGCAATCGCCGCCGGCGTTGGCGCCCTCTTAGTCCTTGATCGTGAGCCCCGACCCAACGATGTGCTTGCATCGGTCCTGCTCGTCGTCTCCGTCTGCTTCAGCAGTCTTGGCCTGGTCTTCGCCGCGGGCGCAGCCGCTGACGTCCTCACTCGCGGCGGCGGCTGGCTGCGCCGGGCCTATCTGCCACTCGCGCCGGTGCTGCTTTACGTGGTCTGGTACCTGGCCTATGGCCAGGACGCCGAGAGCGCGGCCTCGCTGGACAACTTCCTCGACGCGCCCCGCTACATCTGGGAGGCCGCCGGCGGGGCCCTGGCCTCACTCCTCGGCCTCGTCGCCGTCGATCCTGAGGCCTTCGGCGCGGTCCACAACCTCGAGTGGGGCCGCCCGCTGGCGGTTGGCCTTGCGATCGGCTTGGTCTGGCTTGCTTGGCGTCGGCCCGCGGCGATGTCGCCGCAGTTCTGGGTCATTGCGTTGACTGCCGGATCGTTTTGGTTCCTCGCTGCCCTCAACGCCATCCCCGGCCGCGAGCCTGGCGCCAGCCGCTACCAGCTGATTGGCTCCGTACTTCTTTTACTTGGCGCGGCCGAGCTGTTCCGAGGCGCTCGGCTCGCCCGCAGAGCGACTTGGGGCCTCGCCGTTCTTGCCACGGCCTCAGTTGTCTCCAACATCGGCGCCCTTCGCAATGGCGAGGAGTTTCTGCGTGGTGAGAGCGACCTGGCCGAAGCCGATTTGACCGCCCTCGAGCTGGCTCGCGAGCACCTTGATCCGAGCTTCGCCTTAACACCCGAGGTGGCGGGAACCCCGTTCCTGGCCAACGTCTCGGCCTCGGCTTACTTTGAGGCCGTCGACCGATGGGGATCACCAGCGGGCTCGACGAGAGAGCTGGCCCAAAGCTCCGAGGAGGCGCGGGCCAGCGCCGATTCGGTCCTCGCGGCCGCCCTGGGTCTCGAGCTCACCGCGGAGGAGTCGATCACCGCCGCTGGGTCCGAGGAGGCCTGCGAGGTTATCGCCAGCGAATCTGGGAGCGCGACGCCGATCGAGCTTCCAGCCGGGGGCGCCACGATTGAGCCCGAAGCCGGCTCCGTCCAGCTGCGCCTGCGTCGATTCGCCGAGGCCGATTACCCGGTGGACCTCGGGACGATCGACGGGCCGGCGTCGCTGACGATTCCAACGGACTCCTCCACCCGGCCCTGGGTCGCCGAGATCGCTGGCGACGCGCCGACGACCATGGTCTGCGCCGGGTGATCTGGCGTAGAGCGGGCCCTGATCGCGGACCCGGGGATCGACGAGACCTCGGGATCCACCGATCCGAACGCCGTCCTCGAGATCGCCGAGCGCGTGGTCGCCGACGGGGCCGAGCGCGGCGGGGCCCCGAACGCGACGATCGGCGTCAACGAGGCCCGCGCCCTGCTGCGAGCCTGGCTCGAGAGCGTCGACCTCAGCGCCGACCCGAAGCGGCTGATCGCCCTGATGCAGGAGGACGACTTCTCACACTCCGACCTCGCCCGCCGCGCCCGCCGCATCCACGAGCGCCGGATGACCGCCGCGATCGATCAGCTCACCGACGCGATCGGACAGCGGAACGGGCTCGGCGACGCCGCCCGGTCGCTGTTCGAGGCCTGCATCCCAGCGATTCCCTACGTGCCCTCGATGACCATCCTCGGCAACGAGAAGGCAAAGCTCTCGTCCCGCGACGGCGAGCCCGGGCGCGTCGCTCTGGTTATCGACGGCGCCGGCTCGATGCACGGCGTCACCCACACGATCGAGCGCATCCGCGAGCACGGCGTACCCGGCTGGGAGGTCGAGGTGGTCGGCACCGACCCGCGGGTCGACCGGCGGCTCCCCGCGGTCGCGGAGGTCGAGGTCCCGTTCTACGCCGGGATGACGATCGGGGTGCCGAGCGTCCCCAAGCTGGTCGCCACCCTCGCCGAGGGTCGGTACGACCTGATCCACCTGGCTTCGCCCGGACCGGCGGGGGTGGGCGCCGCGCTCACCGCGCGGATCGCCCGCCGGCCGCTCGTCGGCAGCTATCACACCGAGCTCGCCGCCTACGCCGGGCTGCGAAGCGGCGACCCGGCGCTCGAGCACGCGATGCGGGTCGGGCTGTCCACGTTCTACCGCCAGTGCGAGGTGGTGCTCTCGCCGAGCGCCGCGGCCGACGACTCGCTCACCGGCCTCGGGATCGAGGCCGACCGGATCGGGCGCTGGGCGCGGGGCGTCGACCTCTCCCTCTACGACCCGGGCAAGCGCGACCGCGAGGCCTTCCCGGGCGAGGTCAAGGTGCTCTACGCCGGGCGGCTGACGAACGAGAAGGGCGCCGAGCTGCTCGCCGAGAGCTTCCAGCTGGCGCGCGAACGCGACCCGCGCCTGCACCTGCTGCTCGCCGGCGGCGGGCCGGAGGAGGGCATGCTGCGCGAACGGCTCGGCGAGCACGCGACCTTCCTCGGGTGGCTGGACCGCGACGAGCTGGCCCGCGCGTACGCGAGCGCCGACGTGTTCCTGTTCTGCTCGCGGACCGACACCTACGGCCAGGTGATCGTCGAGGCCCAAGCGAGCGGCTTGCCTGTGGTCGCGGTGGCCGAGGGCGGCCCGCTGTCGCTGATCGACGACCGCCACACGGGCTGGCTCTGCCCGCCCGACCCCGAGGCGCTCGCCGGCGCGCTCGCCCAGCTCGCCGCCTCGCCTTTCCTGCGCGAGCGGATCGCCCGCGCGGCGCTCGCCGAGGTGCAGGGCCGCACCTGGGAGGCGGCGCTCGCCCAGCTCGCGGCAGGTTACGAGCGGGCGCTGGGGCGTCGGCACAGCAAGCCCGAGCCCACGCCGCTCAGGGAAGTGGCGTGAGCGCAGGCCGCCGGTAGCCTGTCACGGGTGGAGCCCACTGAGACCGAGAGGAAGGGCACCGCTGTGCGTGCCCCAACCGAGGCACCCGAGGTGGAGGCGCCGCCCGGCGCGCCCGACCTCGAGGACTCCTCGCTCTACTTCAACCGCGAGCTCTCCTGGCTGGACTTCAACGACCGCGTTCTCCAGCTCGCCGAGGATCCCACCGTCCCGCTGCTCGAGCGGGCCAAGTTCGCGGCGATCTGGGAGTCCAACCTCGATGAGTTCTTCATGGTCCGGGTCGCGAACCTCCACGACCAGGTCGAGAGCGGTATCGCCGCCCGCGGCGCCGACGGGATGGCGCCGATGGAGCAGATCCTGGCGATCCGCGAGCGGGTGATCGACCAGCGTGCGCGCGCGAGCCGCTGCTTCGAGCGCGAGCTGCGCCCGGCGCTCTCCGAGCACGGCATCCGCCTGATCTCCGTCGACGCGGCGAGCGGCGATGAGGCCCGGGAGCTCGAGCGGCTGTTCACCAACCAGGTCTTCCCGCTGCTGACCCCGCTGGTGATCGGCCGCGGGCGTCCCTTCCCGTACATCTCCAACCTCTCGCTCTCGCTCGTGGTCGTGCTTCGCGACCCCGACAAGGACAACGAGATCCTCGCCCGGGTGAAGGTGCCGAAGGAGCTCCTGGGCCGCTTCCTGCAGGTCGGCGCCGGCGGGCAGACGCTGGTCACCCTCGACGCGCTGATCGCCGCCAACCTCGGATCGCTGTTTCCCGGCATGGAGGTGCTCGACCACTCGCTCTTCCGGGTCACGCGCGACACCGATTACGACGTCTCCGACGAGGCCGACGACATGCTCCAGGCGGTCGAGGAGGAGATCCGGCGCCGGCGCTTCGGCGAGGTGGTGCGGCTCGAGGTCGACGCCGGGATGAACCCTCGCCTCCGCGAGCAGCTCGTCGCCGCGCTCGGAATCGAGGGCCACCAGCTCTACGAGGCGGACGGGATGCTCGACCTCTCCGATCTCTGGGGGGTGGTCGACCTTCCCGGCTACGACGAGCTCCGCGATCCACCCCATTCGCCGGTGACGCCGCCGCGCCTGATCCTCAGCTCGGAGGGCAAGGAGAGCGATGTCTTCACCGCGATTCGCGAGGACGACATCCTCGTTCATCACCCGTACGACTCGTTCACCACCTCCGTCGACCGGTTCGTCAAGCAGGCGGTGGCGGATCCGGACGTGCTCGCGATCAAGCAGACCGTCTACCGGACCAGCGCCGACTCGCCGCTGGTCCCCGGGCTCATCGAAGCCGCCGAGCACGGCAAGCAGGCGGTCTGCCTGGTGGAGCTCAAGGCGCGCTTCGACGAGAGCGCCAACATCCGCTGGGCGAAGAAGCTCGAGCGGGCCGGCGTCCACGTCGTCTACGGCATCCCGGCGCTGAAGACCCACGTCAAGTGCGTGCTCGTCGTCCGCCGCGAGGGTGACGGCGTGCGCCACTACGTCCACATCGGGACCGGCAACTACAACCCGAAGACGGCGCGCATCTACACGGATCTCGGCCTGTTCACGGCCGACCCGGAGATCGGCTCCGATATCGCGGAGATGTTCAACTCGCTCACCGGCTACGCCCGCCCGCGCCGCTACCGCAAGGTGCTGGTGGCGCCGTTCAACCTCCAGAAGGGGATCCTCGAGGAGATCGATCGGACGATCGCATCCCACTCGCCCGAGACGCCGGCGCGGATCCGCCTGAAGATGAACTCGCTGCTCGACGCGACGGCGATTCGGGCGCTCTACCGCGCCTCGCAGGCCGGCGTCGAGGTGAAGCTCAACGTGCGCGGGATCTGCGCCCTGCGGCCCGGGGTGCCGGGCGTCTCGGAGAACATCGAGGTGACCTCGATCGTCGGGCGCTTCCTCGAGCACTCGCGGATCTTCTCCTTCGAGCCGGGCGACGAGGCGGAGAGCATTTACATCGGCTCCGCCGACCTGATGCCGCGCAACCTCTACAACCGGGTCGAGCTGGTCACCCCGGTGTCCGACGCGAAGCTGCGCGCCGAGCTGGTCGAGGTACTCGACCGCTCGCTCGCCGACAACACCAGCTCCTGGGAGCTGGGCTCCGACGGCGGCTGGACCCGGCGCCGGCCGGACGGCCGGCCGCGGAACCTCCAGCGCGAGCTGATCGAGGTCCACGGCGAGCGGGCGGCCTCGGGCGCCTCGGTCGAAAAGCCGCTGCCGTAGCCCGGCGAGGGCCCCGATGGCCGAGCGCCACGACGCCCACGGCTACTGGCTCGCCGAGGCGGGCCCGGTCGAACCCGCTCCGGCGCTGGCAGGCGACCGCACCGCGGAGGTGGTGATCGCCGGCGGCGGCTACACCGGGATGTGGACTGCGTGGCACCTGAAGCAGCTCGAGCCCGAGGCCGAGGTGGTCCTCTGCGAGGCCGCGGTGAGCGGGCGCGGGCCGAGCGGGCGCAACGGCGGGTTCTGCAACGCGCTCTGGTTCAGCCTCCCTGCGCTGCGGCACCGGTTCGGCGACGCCGAGGCGATCGCGGTCGCCCGCGCCGCGCACGACTCGGTCGAGGCGATCGGCCGCTTCTGCGGTGAGCAGGAGGTCGACGCCTGGTACCGCCAGGCCGGCTACCTGCAGGCCTCCACGGCCCCGGCCTGGGACGGCGCCTGGAGCGAGGCGCTCGACGCCTGCCGCGAGCTCGGCCATCCGGAGGCGTGCCTGCCGCTGGACCGAACCGCGGTCCGCGGGCGCTGCGACTCGCCGCTCTTTCGCTGCGCCGCCTTCTACCCCGATGCGGCGACCGTGCAACCCGCGCGGCTGGCGCTGGGGCTGCGAGCACGGCTGCTCGAGGCGGGGGTGAGGATCTTCGAGCGCACCCCGGCCACGGTCAGCGAGCGCGGCGGCGACGTGGTCGCCGAGACCCCCGGCGGCAGCGTTACCGCGGGGGCCGCGGTGATCGGGACCGGATCGACGCTCGCCGGGCTGCGCCCGATTCGGCGGCGGCTGACCGTGACCTCGAGCCACATGGTGATCACCGAGCCGGTCCCCGATGTCCTCGCGGAGCTCGGCTGGACCGGCGGGGAATGCATCACCGATTCGCGGGCGATGCTGCACTACTTCCGCACCACCTCCGACGGGCGGATCGCCTTCGGCTGGGGCGGCGGCCGGCTGGTGTTCGACAGCCGCGTCCGTGGCCGGGCGGAGATCGACCCAGGGCTGATCGCCCGGATCGAGCGCCACCTCGTCCGCTTCTTCCCGCAGCTCGCCGGGAGGCGGATCGAGCACGCCTGGGGCGGACCGATAGACGCCTCCCCCAGTCACCTGCCGGTGGTCGACTCACTCGATGAGGGAATCCACTGCGCCTTCGGCTACACCGGCCACGGGGTGGGCCCCTCGCACATGCTCGCGCGCTCGCTCGCCTCGCTCGCCCTCGATCGCCGTGACGAGGCGAGCCGGCTCGCGTTCGTGGCGCCGCCGCCGCTTCGCGTGCCGCCCGAGCCGTTTCGCTATCTCGGCGGGACCGCGATCCGGAGGGCGATCCTGCGCAAGGAGGCCGCCGAGGAGGACGGCGGCCGCGCCGACCCGTTGACCCGCTTCGTCGCCGGGATCCCGGAGCGGATCGGGTTCCACATCGGCCGCTGAGCCGCGGTTCTCGGGACAGCGGGATGACACGGGTCAGCGGCTGCAACGACCTTTAGCCTTAGCGCGATGCCCTCGATGACCGCTCCACGCGATTGGACGGTCGCGCAGCATTTCGCGATCTGGATCGGCCTGTTCACCACTGTGTCTGGGCTGATCGGCCTCGCGATCAACCCGGACTTCGCGGTCGGCGACGGCGCCACCGCGGAGTCCTTCATCGTCGATTGGAATGGGTGGCACGGACTCGCGGCCCTGCTGGTGGGAGTGCCGGGGCTTGCGATCGCCTGGTTTCCCGGACTTGCCATTCCCTATCTCGCATACCGCGCGATCACTGATGCAGGTGTCGGCCTGTGGGCAGCGCTCGACGATCGGCCGCTGGGCGTGCTCTTTCTTCCCACGAGCGGAGACGCGATCTTGCACGTCGTGATCGCGGCGGTCGCGGCGCTCGGGATTGCCGTGCAACGCGAGAGCCAAGGCTCCCGATATCCGGGTTCCTGACGTTCCCTGCCCTCGGGCCCCTACGCCGTCGTGCCATCGCTCGAGGACGGCAACCGACTCGGATTTGCCTAGATCAAGCGGCGAACACGCGACCGGTACTCGCGGTACTCGTCGCCGAACTTCTCCTCGAGGTAGGGCTCCTCCGCACCCGCGCTGGAATACGCGAGGAGACCAAGCAGGACGACGACCGCCACCCCGGTGGCGGTATCGAGAAGCACCGCTAGCCCGAGGAGGCCGGTGGTTCCCCCGCGTAGATCGGGTTGCGGCTGACCCGAAACGCTCCTCCCGTCAGGAGATGAGCGGTTGCCTTGTGCGGCGCCGGATTCTCGTCACCGCGCAACATGGTGACTTGCGCCCAGACAAACAGGCCGACGCCGACGATCAGCAACGGGATCCCGACCACAAGGGACACGGCAAGCGGGAGAAACCGCACCGGCGCAACGAAATTCAGAATCACGATCAGAGCTACAGCGACGATCGGAGCAAGCTCGACGCCTGGCGCAGGGATCGGGTAGCGGGGCCGGTCAGGCACATCGGGGGGCATCGCAGCGACCATATCGCGCCGTCGCGGCGCCGGCCTCCGGCTTGCCTCGCCGCGCGGTGCGAGCGGTCGTCGCGCTCCCCCTCGCGCGTGCGAGCCAGCATCTCGGTCAGAAGACGCGACGCCCGCAATGGACCTTCGACTGTCTCGCCGGCGGAGCTGACCACGCTCGCTTCAGCCGGGCAAAGCGAGCCTGTTCCGACTGACAGCCCGAGACGCCTCGTGATCGTCCCTTACGCAAGCCGAGCTCAACGCGCACTGGCGCTCGCTTTCACACGAAGGCGGTGCTCTGGCCGATGCTCACCCGCTGACGCCCGCCCCTCTCTGCCAACGTCACGTGAGACACCCATGACCAAGCAATTAGAGGGCCAGAACGGAGCACGTGATGTTGATCGAGAAGAACGGAGCCGACGGCCGCGAAGCGAAGCGAGCCGTAGGCGAGCGAAGCGAAGCGGCCGTCGGGCGAGAAACGCCGGCGGGAGTCCCCGACCCCGAGTTGGCAGAGCGCCCGAAGCGGCGGCGGTTCAGCGCCGAGCACAAGCTGCGGATCCTGCGCGAGGCGGACGCCGCCACCAAGCAGGGTGAGATCGGCGCGCTGCTGCGCCGCGAGGGCCTCTACTCCTCGCACCTGTCGGAGTGGCGCAAGCAGCGCGAGGCGGGCGCCCTGAAGGGGCTCGCCCGAAAGCGCGGGCGCAAGCCGACGGACCCGCTGGAGCGGGAGGCGGCCGAACTGCGCCGCCGCGCCGAGCGCGCCGAGTCAGAGCTCGCCAAGGCGCAGCGGGTGATCGAGGTGCAGGGAAACGTCTCAGCGCTCTTGGGCGATCTGCTCGAGCCGGGGAGCGCCACCGAGAGCACCGAGCGATGATCGAGCAGACCGTCGAGGAGCTGACCCCGATCGTGGGGACCAGGCCCGCCTGTCGCGCGCTGGGCGCCGCGCCGGCGACGATCTACCGGCGCCGGCGGCCACCCGAGCCGAAGCCCAAGCGGCCGCGCCCGGTGCCCAAACGGGCGCTCTCAGAGGCCGAGCGCGAGGCGGTGCTCGCCGAGCTGCGCTCCGAGCGCTTCGTCGACGCCTCGCCCGCCGAGGTCTGGGCGACGCTCATCGACGAGGGCCGCTACCTGTGCTCGGAGCGGACGATGTACCGGCTACTCGATGCAGGCGGGGAGGTGCGCGAGCGCCGCGACCAGCTCACCCATCCGCCATATGAGCGGCCGGAGCTGCTGGCGGAGCGGCCGAACGAGACCTGGTCCTGGGACATCACGAAGCTGGCAGGGCCCGCGAAGTGGACCTACTGCTACCTCTACGTGATCCTCGACGTCTTCAGCCGCTACGCGGTCGGCTGGACCGTCCAGCAGCGCGAGTCGGCCGCCGTCGCCGAGGCGCTGATCGCCCAGGCCGTCGAGCAGCAGCAGGTCGGGCGCGGGCAGCTCACCGTCCACGCCGATCGCGGCTCATCGATGCGATCGAAGCCGGTCGCCTTCCTGCTCGCCGACCTCGGCGTGACCAAGACGCACTCGCGGCCCTACACCTCGACCGACAACCCCTACTCGGAGGCGCAGTTCAAGACGCTCGAGTACCGGCCCGGGTTCCCGGCCCGGTTCGACTCGATCGAGCACGCCCGCGCCTTCTGCCGCCGGTTCTTTCCCTGGTACAACCACGAGCACCGGCACTCAGGCGTCGGCCTGATGGCTCCGGCGATCGTCCACTACGGCCAGGCCGAGGAGGCTCATGGCGCCCGCCAGCGGGTGCTCGACGCCGCCTACGCAGCGGCGCCCGAGCGCTTCGTGCGGGGCGCCCCGAAGCCGCCCACGCTGCCGTCGGCAGCGTGGATCAACAAGCCCGACGACGAGGAGGTTGCTCACTAATTTCCCAACGCCGAGTGTCTCATTCGACTTGACAGGCTCCGCGCGGCCGCAAGCGCCTCATCCAGGGTCAACGTGGAGGCAACATCGTTTATCGAGACCTCGGGCGGTCCAGCGAGCACGTCACCCAGCGAGCCCATTAGCCCCCCGAACCTCGGGTTCCGAAAGTGGTCGTACTGCGCGTCGATGTCGCGCCACCGCTCGACGAGGACGAAGGTGCTTGGCGTTTCGATGTCCTCGCAGACCTCGTAGCTCTCGCAGCCGTCCTCGGTCCGCGTCTGAGCGGCATTCGCGCGAACCAGCTCAAGCCACCTATCGCGCTGGTCAGGCTTGATCGAGACCCTGACGAGTTGAATGACCATGTCGACGTGCTCCTTCCCTCACACTGGGGGTTCCGGCTTCCCGCTGTCAAGGAGGCGAGTATCTCCGACTCCACCGATGCGGTGCACGACCGCTTAGCCGCGTACCTGGTCGGCTTGCGCATTCCCGTAGGAGCAGGCGCCTGGGCGCGAGTGCACGACGTGCCCGCTGCGGACGACGTCCGGGTCTCTCGCCAGGTCCCGGCGGTCAGGGCGGCGAGACGCTCGCGCGTCGTCCATCTCGATAGCTGCGCCAGCGCGCCGCGCCTGCCCGCTTCGCACGCGCTCCGAGAGT
This sequence comes from Solirubrobacterales bacterium, assembly GCA_050697155.1. Lineage (GTDB taxonomy): Bacteria > Actinomycetota > Thermoleophilia > Solirubrobacterales > 70-9 > JBOGZD01. Next base: position 21,853 of record JBOGZD010000040.1, read on the forward strand.
GTGTGGCCGGCTCGGGCCTCGCTCAGTGCAGGTCCTCGACCAGGCGCTGCGCGGCCTGTAGAGCCCGCTCGTCAGCACCGAAGTCACGGTCGATATCCGTCGGCGGATGCTCCAAGTGCCATTGCACCGAGGCGCGAACCGATGCCTGTGGATCTCTGTGGACCCACCCGAGGACCTGGCGTGCTTTCTCCGAACTGGCCAGCCAGTGCTGAGGGATGTCGGCCGTCAGATCAAGATCGACCGGGAGGAACTCGTCCGGCACGCGAACGAACTCAAGTGAGACCGCGGCGGCCTCAGCGATCCATTCCATCCACAAGCGAAGCGACGCGCACTGCGGTTCGCATAGGTTGAAGACCTCGCCATCGACGTCGGGATGCTCGAGAGCGAGTCGCATGCCGCGTGCGAGGTCAGCGACGTGACCCCGAGACCACAGGAACGCACCGGCTCCGGTTGGGATCCGCGGTCGGCCCGCGCGGATACGGCGGAGCACGAATTCCTCCCGACGCTTGTAGTCGTGTGGCCCGTAGACCATCGGCAGCCGGCACACCACTGCGCCGCGAGCGCGGTAGGTCGCCTCCACGTGGAGCTTCTCGTATTCCGTGGGGTCGTAGTGAGGTAGTCCCGCTCTCCGTTGAACTTTGAACGGCGGTCCTCCCGCCTCGTCCGCTCCCGCTGGGAGCGTTCCGGGCGGTTGAAGTCCACGTAGAGACAGGAGGAACCGCCAATGACAACGGTAG
>JBOGZD010000041.1:0-18742 GCA_050697155.1 Solirubrobacterales bacterium
GCGCAGCTGAGGGCGGGACGCAACGCCTCGCCCGAGCAGATCGAGAACATCCGCGAGTCGCTGCGGCTCGACGACCCGCTCTACCAGCGCTTCGGGCGCTACGTCGTCGGCGTCTTCACCCCGTGGGAGGGCGGGCCGCTCAACCTCGGCACCAGCATCTTCCAGAACAACGAGCCGGTGCGGGGGATCGTCTTCGACCGCCTGCCGGCGACGATGTTCCTGGTCGGGGGCGCGGTCATCCTGTGGCTGGCGATCGCCACCCCGGTGGGAACCATCTCGGCCGTCAAACGCCGCTCGCTGCTCGACCGCACGACGATGATCACCACGCTGGCGTTCATCTCGGCGCCGGTGTTCTGGCTCGGTCTGGTGGCGCTCTACCTCTTCGCCCAGGACGTCGGGGTGATCTCGATCTTCCCCGGGATCGGCAGCTACAACGACGCCGACACGGTGGTCTCGAAGGCCTGGGCGCTGACCCTGCCCTGGATCGTGCTGGCGCTGGCGACGGCGGCGATCTACGCGCGCTACCTGCGCTCGCAGATGATCGACGTGATGGGCGAGGACTACATCCGCACCGCGCGCTCGAAGGGCCTCTCCGAGCGGCGGGTGATCGTTCGCCACGGCCTGCGGAGCGCGATCACGCCGGTGGTCACCCTGCTGGGCCTCGACATCGGCATCCTGCTGGCCGGCAACGCAATCCTCACCGAGTCGGTGTTCAACATCCCCGGGGTCGGCAAGGAACTGGTCACCGCGATCGGCCAGTCCGACTACGAGCTGATCCAGGGGATCGTGCTCTTCGGCGCCTTCTTCATCGTCACCTTCAACCTGATCGTCGACGTCCTCTACGCCTACCTCGACCCCCGGGTGCGCTTCTAGTGGCCGGTCTGCTCTCGGTCGAGGACCTCCATGTCAGCTTCGACACCGACGAGGGCGTCGTGCGGGCGGTCGACGGGGTCTCGTTCTCCGTCGAGCCCGGCAGAACGCTCGGGATCGTGGGCGAGTCGGGGTGCGGCAAGAGCGTCGCCAACCTCTCGATCCTCGGGCTGACCAGGGCACGGAACACGGCGATCAGCGGTCGGATCGTCTTCGACGGAATCGACCTCAACCAGCTCGCCCGCGAGGACCTGCGCCACATCCGCGGCAACCGGATCGCGATGATCTTCCAGGACCCGCTCTCGTCCCTGCATCCCTTCTACAAGGTCGGCAAGCAGATAGTCGAGGCGGTTCAGGTCCACCAGGAGCTCGGCGATGACCAGGCACGCAAGCGGGCGATCGAGCTGCTCGGCCTCGTCGGGATCCCGGATCCCGGCCGGCGCGTCGATGAGTACCCGCACGAGTTCTCGGGCGGGATGCGCCAGCGGGCGATGATCGCGATGGCCCTGGCCAACGACCCTGAGCTGCTGATCGCCGACGAGCCGACCACCGCGCTCGACGTCACCACCCAGGCGCAGATCCTGAAGCTGATCGAGCGGCTTCAGGGCGAGCTCGGGATGGCGGTGGTGCTGATCACCCACGATCTCGGCGTGATCGCCGAGGTCGCCGACGACGTGACGGTGATGTACGCGGGGCGGATGGTCGAGTCGGGCTCGCTCGACGACATCTTCTATGACCCCCAGCACCCCTATACCTGGGGCCTGCTGGGGTCGGTAACGAGGCTGGATCGCTCGCGGGCGACGCGGCTGGCGCAGATCAGGGGCCAGCCGCCCTCGCTGCTCCGCCCGCCCGAGGGTTGCCACTTCCGTCCCCGCTGCCCGCACGAGTTCGGCCGCTGCCCGCAGGTGCCCGGGCTCGAGCACCGGGGCGGGACCGCGGGCCACCTGGACCGCTGCTGGCTGCCTGCCGATCAGAAGCAGGCGCGGCGGATGCTCTCCAGCGGCGAGATCGGGCTCGAGGAGCCGGCGTGAGCGCGGCGCCGAGCACCCCGGCGGATGCGGCGGTCGCCAACGGAAACGCGCTGCTCGAGGTGCGCAACCTGGTCAAGCACTTCCCGATCAAGTCGGGGATCCTCATCGACCGCGAGGTGGGCCGGGTGCGGGCGGTCGACGACGTCTCGTTCTCGATCGCCGAGGGCGAGACGCTCGGTCTGGTCGGGGAGTCGGGGTGCGGCAAGTCGACCCTGTGCCGCTCGCTGCTGCGGCTGATCGAGCCGACCTCGGGCTCGGTCCGCTTTCGCGACCAGGAGGTGACCACGCTCGGCCGCCGCGAGCTGCGCCCCCTTCGCCGCGACATGCAGATGATCTTCCAGGACCCCTACGCCTCGCTCAACCCGCGCAAGCGGGTGCGCCAGATCGTCGGCGACCCCCTTCGCCTGCACGGGCTCGCCTCGGGCTCCGAGCTCGACCGCCGGGTCGAGCAGCTGGTCGAGCGGGTGGGGCTCTCCTCCGAGCACCTCAACCGGTTCCCGCACGAGTTCTCGGGCGGCCAGCGCCAGCGGATCGGGATCGCACGGGCGCTCGCCCTAGGCCCGAAGATGATCATCGCCGACGAGCCGGTCTCGGCGCTCGACGTCTCGATCCAGGCGCAGATCATCAACCTGCTCGAGGACCTCCAGGACGAGTTCGGGCTCACCTACGTCTTCGTCGCCCACGACCTCGGCGTCGTGCGCCAGGTCGCCGACCGGATCGCGGTCATGTACCTGGGCAAGATCGTCGAGCTCGGCCCGGCCGACGAGGTCTACGCGAACCCGATCCACCCGTACACGCTCTCGCTGCTCTCGGCGGTGCCGATCCCCGACCCGCGCGCGAACGCCGGGCGTAAGCCGGTGGTGCTCGAGGGCGACGTCCCCAGTCCCGCCGACCCCCCGGCCGCGTGCCGCTTTCACCCCCGCTGTCCGTACGCGACCGAGATCTGCTCGGAGGTCGAGCCGCCGCTGGTCGACCACGGCCGCGACCACTGGGCCGCCTGCCACCACCCACTCAACCGCGAGCACCCCGAGGACGTGCGTGCCGTGACGGCGATTGGGGACACTCTTGAGTAGGCTCCGAAACGGAGAGAGGCGCCGCATGAGGCGGCGCGCGATACCGGGAGATGAGATGAGGATTCGAGGGCTTGCAGTGGCGGCCTTGGCCGCGGGAAGCTTGGCGCTGGGACTCGGCGCGTGCGGCGACGACGACGACGACGGCGGCGGCGGCGGCGAGGCGCTGATCCACGGGACGACCGACCAGCCGGTCTCCTACGACCCGGCCGGGTCGTACGACTTGCCCTCCTACAACATCATCTTCAACACCTACCAGTTCGTGATGCAGGTCCCGCCGGGCGGCAACACGCCCGAGCCCGACGCGGCCGAGTCCTGCGAGTTCACCGACGAGACGACCTACGAGTGCACCCTGCGCGAGGGGCTCACCTTCTCCGACGGCTCGGAGCTCACCTCCGAGGACGTCAAGTTCTCGTTCGACCGCAACCTCGAGATCGCCGACCCGCAGGGCGCCTCGTCGCTCTACCTGAACCTGAGGAACGTCCAGACGCCCGACGACTTGACGGTGATCTTCAACCTCAAGGAGCCCGACGCGACCTGGCCCTTCCTGCTGACGACCGGGGGCGCGGCGATCGTGCCCTCCGACGTCTACCCGGCGGACAGGGTCCAGCCGAGCGACGAGATCGTCAGCTCGGGGCGCTACGTGGTCACCGACTACCGGCCCGGCGAGCAAACGGTGCTCGAGGCTAACCCCGAGTTCACCGGCGACGACCCGGCGCAGATCGACTCGGTGATCGTCCAGTACTTCGACAAGTCCTCGACCCTCAAGCTCGCCGCCGAGCAGGGCGACGTCGAGGTCGCCTACCGCAGCCTGAGCGCGACCGACATCGAGGACCTCCAGGGCGCCGACGGTCTCAGCGTGGTCGAGGGCGAGGGCTCGGAGATCCGCTACCTGGTCTTCAACTTCGACCTCCAGCCGGGCGCGAATGACGAGGAGAAGCTCGCGGTCCGCCAGGCGGTCGCGCAGACGATCGACCGCCAGGCGATCGCCGACGACGTCTACAACGGCACCGTGAAGCCGCTCTACTCGATGGTGCCGTCGAGCCTCGAGTTCCACAGCCCGTCGTTCGCAGACGCCTACGGCGAGGAGCCAGACCTCGAGGCGGCCGAGCAGGCGCTGAGCGACGCCGGGCTCGACACGCCGGTCCCGCTCGAGGTCTGGTGGACACCGTCGCACTACGGGCCCAGCTCCGGCGACGAGTACGCCGAGATCAAGCGCCAGCTCGACGAGAGCGGCCTGTTCGAGGTGACGCTCCGGTCGACCGAGTGGAACCAGTACTCCGAGGCGGCGTTCACCGACAAGTACCCGCAGTACCAGCTCGGCTGGTTCCCGGACTACCCGGACGCAGACAACTACACGAGCTCGTTCTACTCGGCGGACAGCTTCCTCAACACCCACTACGACAACCCGGAGATCGACGAGCTGCTGGCGACCGAGAAGGCCGAGACCGACGACGCCGCCCGCGAGGAGGCGTTCGCGCGGATCCAGGAGATCGGCGCAGAGGACGTGCCGACGATCCCGATCTGGGAGGGCGACCAGGTAGCCGCCGTCGCGGACGGGGTCGAGGGCGTCGAGGAGACCTTCGATCCCTCGTTCCAGTTCCGGTACTGGCTGATCTCCAAGGAGTAACCGGCGTGAAGGCGCGGCGTCCGCGGAGGCTCTGATGAGCTCCCGCGGAACGTCGCTGCGCGCCTACGTGCTGACGCGGATCGCGCTCGCGATCCCGACCGTCTGGATCCTGCTGACGATGGTCTTCCTGCTGATGCGGGTCGCGCCGGGCGACCCGATCCAGGCGGCGCTCGGGGGGCGCGTCCCGGCGGAGGAGCTCGAGACGCGACGTGAGGCGGCGGGGCTCGACAAGTCGATCGTCGAGCAGTACTTCGAGTACCTCGGCGACGTCGCCACCTTCGACCTCGGCCAGACGTTGACCGAGGACCGGGCGGTGACCTCGATCATCGTCGACAACGGCTCGGCGACGCTGGAGCTGACGCTCGCCGCGTTCGCGGTCGCGCTGGTGGTCGGGATCTCCATCGGCCTGGTCGCGGGGCGTTATCGGGACACGGCGCTGGACCTCGGCGGGCGGCTGTTCGGGATCGTCGTCTACGCCGCGCCGGTGTTCTTCACCGGCTTTCTCGCCCAGCTCGTGTTCGCCAACTCGCTCGGCTGGTTTCCGGTCTCCGACCGCGCCGACCCGGTGACCACCGCGACGCTCGAGCCGATCACCCACCTGTTCCTGATCGACACCCTGGCACGGGGCGACTGGAGCGCGTTCTGGGACGTGGTCTCACACCTGGTCCTGCCGGCGATCACGCTCGGGTTGCTGGTCAGCGGGGTGCTGATCCGGCTCGTGCGGGTCAACCTGCTGCAGACGATGCGCGGGGACTACGTCGAAGCGGCGCGCGCCCGCGGGGTGAGCGAGCGCCGGGTCGTCATCCACCACGCCTTTCGCAACGCGCTCGTCCCCGTGGTCACGGTCGCCGGGCTTCAGTTCGCGATCCTCCTCGGGGGCGCCGTGCTCACCGAGGAGACCTTCAACTGGCCGGGGATCGGCTCGGAGCTGATCCGCTATCTCGACGAGCGCGACTACATCGCGGTGCAGGGGATCATCACCGTGTTCGCGCTCGCGGTGGTGGTGATCTCGCTGGTGATCGACCTGATCAACGCCTTCATCGACCCGCGGGTGCGTTACTAGTGGTCCCTCCGGCAATTCCGCACCCGCTTGGGCGGCCCCGGACGGCCGCCATGCGGCGTCCTCAGTCGCGGCAATGGCGCTGCCATTGCCCGCTCCCTGCGTCCTTGCCTGGCGACCACCGGGTCTCGCCCAACCGGGCACGGACTTACCGGAGTGACCACTGATGGCACGGCTTCCGCGGGTGCTGCAGCCGATCGCCGAGGCGCGCGGGGTGCCGCGCTGGATCGTGATCTCGGGGATCGCGATCGTCTCGCTGTTCGTGATCCTGGCGATCTTCGCGCCGCTGATCGCGCCCTACGGCTTCGACCAGTCGAGCGTCGAGGGGGTGCGCTTCCCGAAGCAGGAGTCCCCGTCGGGCGACCACCTGATGGGGACCACGGTGCAGGCGACCGACGTGCTCTCGCGGGTGATCTGGGGCTCGCGGACGGCGATCGAGGTCGTCGTCCTTGCGCTGATCTTCTCCCTCGCGGTCGGCGTGCCGCTCGGGCTGATCTCCGGTTACGTCGGCGGGCCGCTCGACCGGGCGCTGGTGCTGGTGATGGACGCGCTCTTCGCCTTCCCCTACCTGCTGCTGGCGATCGTGATCGCGTTCCTGCTCTCGGACTCGATCGGCCAGGGCGTGTTCACGGCCGCGATCGCGATCACCGTCGTCTACATACCCCAGTACTTCCGGGTCGTCCGAAACCACGTGATCTCGGTGCGCGAGGAGCCCTACGTGGAGGCCGCCCGTGCGCTCGGCGCCCCGCGCCGGACGATCATCGGCCGCTATGTGTTCTCGAACGTGATCCAGAACGTTCCCTCGATCGCGACCCTGAACGCCGCCGACGCGATCCTCACGCTGGCGGCGCTGGGGTTCCTCGGCTACGGGATCCAGCCAACCGAGGCGGCCGAGTGGGGCTATGACCTCCAGCGCGCGATCGACGACGCCAGCGCCGGGATCTGGTGGACGGGGATCTTCCCGGGCATGGCGATCGTGCTGTTGGTGACGGGGTTCACGCTGGTCGGCGAGGGCATCAACGACGTCCTGAATCCTCTGATCCGCCAGCGGCGGCTCGAAAAGCCGCACATCCCGCCCGAGCCCGCGCGCGAGCTCTCGCCGGCGAGCACCGGGGTGGCGGGCGCCGGCGCGACGAGCTCGGAGGTCCGCCGTGAGTGAGCCGGTGCTGGCGATCGACGGGCTCCGGGTCTGGTACGGGACCGCTGGAGATCCGGTGCGCGCTGTGGACGGTGTTTCGCTGGAGGTTGCGGCGGGAGAGACGCTCGGACTGGTGGGCGAGTCGGGCTGCGGGAAGTCGACCATGGCGCGGGCGGTGCTCGGGCTGTTGCCGGACAGCGCCGCGGTGGTCGGCGAGGTCCGCTACCGGGGACGCAACCTGGTCGGGCTCAGCCGGCGTGAGCTGCGCGACGTTCGAGGGCCGGAGCTGGGGCTGATCTTCCAGGAGCCGATGACCAGGCTCGACCCGCTGCACTCGATCGCGGACCACTTCCTCGAGACGCTGCGGACCCACGAGCCCGGGTTGGAGACGGACGAGATGCGCAAGCGCTCGCTGGAGACGCTCGCCGGGATGGGGATTCCGCCGACTCGCTTCAAGCAGTACCCGCATGAGTTCTCCGGTGGGATGCGGCAGCGGATCATGATCGCGCTCGCGCTGGTGCTGCGGCCGAGCCTCGTGATCGCCGACGAGCCGACCACCGCGCTCGACGTGATCGTCGAGGCGCAGATCCTCGGCATCCTCGCCGACCTGCGAGAGAACTTCGACACGGCGCTGTTGCTGATCACCCACAACCTCGGCATCGTCGCCGAGGCGTGCAACCGGGTCGCGGTCATGTACGCGGGTGAGATCGTCGAGGAGGGAGACGCCCGGAGGGTCTTCACCGAGCCGGCGCACCCCTACACCCGCGAGCTGCTGCGCTCGATCATCTCGCTGCGGACCACAGGCCTGCACTACATCCCCGGTGCGCCGCCCAACCTCGCCGATCCGCCCGCGGCGTGCCGCTTTCACCCGCGGTGTCCGAACGCGATGCAGGTCTGCGCCGAGCGCGACCCGATCGAGGTCGGTGTCGGGGGCGACCAGCGGGTGCGCTGCTGGCTGCACGGCCCCGAGGAGCAGATCCCGGCAGGCGGGAAAGCCCCGCTCGAGCGCCAGAAGATCGCGATCGCGGAGGAGGCGTGATGGAGGTCGGTGCCGACCAGCCGCTGCTCGAGGTGCGCGACCTGTGCACCCGGTTCTCGGTTCGCGGCTCGTTCGCCGACCGGCTGCGGGGACGGGAGGCGGGTGCGGTCAAGGCGGTCGACGGCGTCAGCCTCGATCTGCGCCGCGGCGAGGTGTTGGGGCTGGTCGGCGAGTCCGGCTCGGGCAAGACGACCCTGGGGCGCACCCTGCTCGGCCTCGCCGACGCGAGCGACGGCTCGATCCGCTTCGAGGGCCGGGAGGTCACCGGGCTCAGCGAGCGCGGCTTCCGGCCGCTGCGGCGGAAGCTTCAGATCGTCTTCCAGGACCCGCACGCGTCGCTCAACCCGGCGATGACGATCGGCGCCTCGGTCGGCGACCCGTTGCGGTTCCACGGCGTCGCCACCGACCGCAAGCAGCGCGAGCGGCTGGTCGCCGAGGCGCTCGAGCGGGTCGGGCTGGTGCCGGCCTCGCAGTTCGTCGGCAAGTACCCGCCCGACCTCTCCGGCGGCCAGAAGCAGCGCGCGGTGCTCGCGCGGGCGATCATCCTGCGCCCCGACGTGCTCGTCGCCGACGAGCCGGTCTCGATGCTCGACATGAGCGTGCGGGCGAAGATCCTCGAGCTGATGATCGCGCTCAAGGAGGAGTTCGAGCTCACCTACATCTACATCACCCACGATCTGGCGACGGCGAAGTTCTTCTGCGACCGGATCGCGATCATGTACCTCGGCAGGATCGTCGAGGTCGGCCCCGCGGCTCAGATCTACGCCGACCCCAAGCACCCCTACACCGAGTCGCTGCTGCGGGCGATCCCGGAGCCCGACCCCTCCCGCAGCGTGCCCCGAGACGTTCCCCGGGGCGAGGTCCCGGACGCGATCAACCCGCCGCTGGGGTGTCGCTTTCATCCCCGCTGCCCCCGCGCGTTCGAGGTCTGCGGCTGGGAGAGCCGCGACCTGCGAACGCTGCTCGAGACCCGCTGGACCCAGATGCCGGAGCCCGAGTACGAGCGCGAGCGGGAGGTGATCGGCGACCTCGACGAGCTCGACGAGCCGTCGCTCGAGGCGCGGCTTCCGGTCGCCTCGGGCCGCGACCCCGCGGTCGCGCTCGAGCTGCTCGAGTCGATGCGCGCCGACGCGCCCGACGATCCGTTGTGGCGCGGGGTCGCCGAGCTTGGCGCCGACGCCGGGGGCGGCCGGGTGCGCTTCAACGAGGCGATCGACCCGCGGCCCGTGGACGTCGACGGCGTCCGGGTGGAGTGCCACCTGCACGACCCCGATGCGCGCGCCGCCGCCGAGCGCATCGCGGGGGCGCGTGGCGCCGGCGACGGCGATCGCGGAGCCCGTGACGCACCTGACGCCTGACCTGCTCGGGTTCCTCGCGGCCTGGCTGCCGGCGCCGCCGGCGCGCCTGCTCGAGATCGGGTGCGGCGACGGAGCGCTCACCCGGGAGCTGCTCGGGCGGGGCTTCCGGGTCACAGCGATCGACCCCGACCCGCCCGAGGGTGAGCCGTTCGTGCGCAGCACGCTGGAGGAGTTCGAGGCGGAGGAGCCCTTCGACGCCGCCGTGGCGATCCGCTCGCTGCATCACGTCGGGGATCTCGACGCTGCGATCGCCAGCCTCGCTGCCGCGCTGCGACCGGGCGGGCGCCTGGTCATGGCGGAGTTCGCAGTCGAGAACTTCGACGAGCAGGCGGTGCGGTGGCTCGAGGCCGCCGGACTCAGCGAGCATCTCGACATGCACTTCGACGGCGTGATCCCGCTCGCCGAGGTCCGTCGCGCCCTCGCCGAGGTCCGTCGCGCCCTCGGCGCCCGGTTCAGGGAGCTGGCGGCCGAGCCCGCGCCGTACCTCGCCCGCGAGGCCGGTCGCGAGGCGCTCCACGAGCCCGAGCGCGAAGCGATCGCGAGCGGCGAGCTGAAGCCGCTCGGCGCCCGCCTCGCCTACGAGCTCTCTCGGTAACCGATCCGACCTGCGGCTCGGGCTGGGCCGTCCTGTCCTGTGCTCGTCTGACCGGCACTAGACAGGACAGCGATGGCGGAGCAACGTCCGCAGCTCCGAGAGCATCAAGTGTGGCTGGTCGACCACGTCGCCGTAGGTGTAGCGACGGAATTCGTCGCCGCGGGCGTAGGCCTCGCGTTCTCGCCGACGGTCTTGCTCCCATGCGTGCCGCGAGCCGTGGTACCGGTAGCTGTCGAGCTCGACGGTCAAGCGGTGCTCCGGCCAGTGGCAGTCGACCCTCCTCCCGCCGGCGGCCGTGTTCGTCCGCGGCAGCGGGAGACCCGACTGTCGAAGCCGGGCGAGGAAGGCGCGCTCGAGCTTGCTCAGGGTGACGCGGAAGTCCCCGCGAAGGATTTGGCGTAGCCGGGCGGCGCCCGGGCTGTTCGGCCGCCGAGCGAGAACGGCCTCAACCTTCTGGGGACTCGTCCGGTAGCGGATCCCCGCCTCGTGACATGCGCGCGCCAGGTCGTGGGTGGCCAGGTCCCCAGCCACGTCGAGGAGCGTACGGGGGACGGTCGTAATCGGGATGGCACACCAGACGGTTCTGTCGCGAGGATCGATACGCCGCGAACGCCGTGTCCTGACCCCGTCGGTGCGTCGTTCCGTGGGCGTAGTGACCTCAGGGGCCGGCGCGACGCCCTTGACCAGGCGGTACAGGTGGGCGGCCGCCAGCCCGCTCAGCACTGCCCCCTCGCCACATGCCAGGACCGCGGCCAGGTACCGCGCCTCGACGCTCGGCGCCCGGTGACCGACCCGATACACGCCGCGATGCTCGCGAAGCAGCGCTCCAGTGCGCACCCTGGCCTCGATCTCCGCCCGAGTGATCCCGCCGCGTCGCAGCTGCCCCCGAGTGACGAGGCCGTGCTGCGCACCGGCGATCCGCCCGATCACTGCCTCCGCTGTCCTGCCTTCTGCTCGCACAACGAGCATGAGGCAGGACGGTCCCGAGATTCGCCCCCTTGGCAGCCCGCTCCGGTCAGTCCGTCAGCCGGTCGCGCAGCCAGCGGGCGTTGTTGACAGCGAACGCCTCCCAGTCGTTGTTGAAGTAGACGAGCACCTCGGCCTTGCGCCGCCAGGCGGCGATCCGGCGCTTCCAGGTGTCGAGCTCGGCCTCCGAGTAGTTGCCGCGACGGCCCCGCTTGCCGTGGTGGAGCCGGACGAGGGTCCAGTCGGTGGTCAGCTCGCGGGCCTGGAACGGCCACTTCGGGTGATCGCCGATCACCAGGGCCACGCCGTGCTCTCGCAGGGCCGCGTAGACGTCGGAGACGAACCAGCTCGGCTCGCGAAACTCGAACGCGTGCCGCCACGGCGGCAGGGCGTCGAGGGCGTCGGCGAGCCGCTCGTCGTCGCGCTTGAAGCCGGGCGGGAGCTGCCACAGCACCGGGCCCATCTTCGGCGTCTCGAGCAGCGGCTCGAGCCGCTCGGCGAAGCGGGCGATGCCCTTGGGGAGCTCCCGCAGGCGCTTGACGTGAGTCAGGTAGCGGCTCGCCTTGATCGTGAACACGAAGTCGGGCGAGCTCTGTTCGACCCAGTTGGCGACCGTATCGCGGGTGGGCAGCCGGTAGAAGGTCGCGTTGACCTCGACGGTGTCGAACTCGCTCGAGTAATGCTCCAGCCAGCGCGACTGCGGCACCCCCTTGGGGTAGAACGACTCGCGCCAGTCCTTGTAGTTCCACCCCGAGCAGCCGATGCGCACCGGCTTCATGCTGTCTCCGCTACCCCGTTTCGCCGGTACATAGCCCGGGCGAAGAGGCCCGCGGTGACGAACATGAAGGCGCTGTAGACCGCGGCGGGGATCGTCAACTCGGTCGAGATCGAGGCCCCGACTGCGATCGCGAGCGCGGTGTTGTGGATCGAGAGCTCGATCCCGATCGCGGTCGCCTGGCGGTCGTCGAGCCTCGCCGTGCGGGAGATCGCATAGCCGATCGACATCGCCGCGACGTTCAGGGTCACCGCCGCGGCCGCGACCTCGGCGAGGTTGTCGAGCACCCGCTCGGCCTCGCTGATCACGGCGCCGAGCACGACCGCGAAGAAGACGGCGAGCGCGATCCGCTTCACCCGCGGCTCGACCGCGATCACGCGCGCGGGCGAGCGGTGGCGCAGGTAGATGCCAACCGCCAGCGGGACGACGATGATCACCAGCACCCGGGCGACGATCCCGGGCATGTTGACGTCGTCGTCGAGCCCGGGCACGTCGAAGCGCTGCGTCGCCAGCTCGAGGAAGAGCGGCACGGTGAGCACCGCGGCGACGCTCGAGATCGCGGTCATCGTGATCGAGAGCGGGGTGTCGCCACGCGCCAGGTGGGTGAGCATGTTCGCCATCACCCCGCCAGGCGAGGCGCCCAGCAGCACGAGCCCTACCGCGAGCGCCGGAGCGAGACCGTAGAGCTCGGCGACCGTGAACGCGAGCAGCGGCGAGATCACGAGCAGGTTGACGAGCCCGATCGACACCCCCTTGGGAAAGACGAGCACCCGGCGAAAGTCGGCTGGGGTGAGCGAGAGGCCGAGGCTGACGATGATCACCGCCAGCGCGATCGGCAACATCACGGTGGCGAAGAACGACTCCTCCACCCGGCGAGCCTATGTCAGTCAGCGCGCGGCGGGAGGGGTTCGCGCTAGCTCATCGCTCCGGTGCGTAGGTGAGGATCGCGACGCCGTCGCCGACCATCTTCGAGTCGGTGAGCTTGAGCGACTTCTTCTCGCTGGTGTCGCCGAAGATCCGCTTGCCGGTGCCGAGCACCACGGGGAAGACCATCAGCCGCAGCTCGTCGACGAGGTCGTTCTCGAGCAGGGTCTGGACGAGCTGGGCGCTGCCGTGGACGACGAGCTCACCGTCGGAGTCCTGCTTGAGCTTCGTGACCGCGGCGACGACGTCGCCGCCCTCGATCACGGTGGAGTTGCTCCACTCGGGGTCCTCGAGGGTCGAGGAGACCACGTACTTGGGCATGCTGTTGAACTTGTCGGCGAACTCTCCCTCGCGCTCGGGCCAGGCCTCGGCGAAGCCCTCGTAGGTCACCCGCCCCAGCAGCAGTGCGTCGGATGAGAGCGTCTCGTCGAGCTTGAACTGGTCGCCCTCGTCGCCGCGCTCGAACTCGAAGCTCCAGCCGCCGTACTTGAAGTCCTCGCTGCCGCCCGGATCCTCCATGACCCCGTCCAGCGAGACGAACTCGGTTACGACGATCCTTCCCATCCTCGCCTCCTTCTCGTTTTCGGCTCTGGCCTCGGCGCTACTATATTCAACCTAGCAGTTGTTCAATCACACGGGTGACCACCGATGGCAGCAGACCAGCTCAGCAGCACCTTCGCCGCCCTCGCCGACCCCACCCGGCGCGAGATCCTCGCCCGGCTTGCCGAGGGCGAGGCCTCCGTGAACCAGCTCGCCGAGCCGTTCCCGATCAGCCTCCAGGCGGTATCGAAGCACCTCAAGGTGCTCGAGCAAGCGGGCTTGATCGAGCGCGGGCGCTCGGCGCAGCTGAGGCCCTCGCGGCTCCGCGGGAGGCCACTCGGTGACGCCGCCGAGTGGCTGGACGACTATCGGCGGTTCTGGGAGCAGAGCTTCGACCGGCTCGACGCGCGGTTGCGCTCAGCCGGTAGGACTCGCGGGCGTGGCTGAGGGATCGACCCCCGGGAGCGCGGGCGACGCGGGGATCACGATCACCCGCGTCTTCGATGCGCCGCGCGAGCGGGTCTGGAGGGAGTGGACCGAGCCCGACGCGTTCGCCGACTGGTTCGGCGGCACGCAGTCCGACGTGCCGCTCGAGACGGTCTCGATGGACGTGAGGCCGGGAGGGGCTTGGCGGCTGACGATGTTCACCGACCCCGGCCACGGCGAGAGCCACTGGAAGGGCGAGTACATCGAGGTGGTCGAGCCCGAGCGCCTCGTCTTCACCGTCTCGGATCGGCCCGGAGACGAGCCGACGGAGCTGGTGACCGTCGTCCTCAACGACCTCGGCGACGACCGCACCGAGATGCGCTTCGAGCAGCGCGGCGAGATGACCGCCGAGCAGTACAAGCGCGCGGGCCAGGGTTGGTCCGGCTTCTTCGACCGGATCGCCGAGCGGCTGGCAGCCGGCTGAGCGGCCACCCGTGGACTACAGCGGAGGGGGTGGGATTCGAACCCACGTCGGACCGAAATGGCCCGAAACGGTTTTCGAGACCGCCGCATTCAACCACTCTGCCACCCCTCCGAGGTGACGTTTCAAGGCTAGCGGCGGGGGGCGGGTCAGGTGGGGCCGGCGACGGCGTAGCGGAGGATCTCGACCACCTGCTCGGGGGTCTCGGCGGTGGCCATCGCGGCGCGGTCGACCTCCTTGAGCGCGTGGGTGAGGTCCTCGTCGTGGAGGGTGACCACCGGCTTGCCTAGCGCGGACGCATAGCCGGCCTCGAATGCCGCGTTCCACTGGCGGTACTTGTCGCCGAAACGGACGACCACGACGTCGGCGCGGCGCAGCAGGGTCTGGGTGCGGACGGCGTTGACGCCGGCGCCCTTGTGGTCCTTCCAGAAGCCGATCTCCTCGGGGCCGAGGATGTCGGTGCCGACGTCGTCAGAGGCCGAGTGGTCGGTGACCGGGGCGAGCAGCTCGACCGGCAGGCCCGCCTCGCGCACGCCGTCGGCGATCCGCTCGCGCCAGTCGGAGTGGATCTCGCCGGAGAGGTAGACCTGCCAGGTGCCGTCCTCCGCCATCGTGGGTCGGATCTTAGGGGCCTCGGTGCGAAGCTCTTGCTATGCGAGAGGAACGCGTCGAGGGCCGCTCTCAGCGCTCGATTCGCTTCGGCTCGCGACCCTCGGCCCAGGACTCGATCACCAGCTTGTCGCGGGCGTCGTTGAGGCTGATTCGCACCGCCTCGGTGATCTCGGCGCGAAACAGATGAAAGCGGCCGGGCGGGTCCTCGCCCCGGGTCTCGTACAGGGATTTCTTGCGGTCGTCGCCGACCTCCTCGGCGCGGCCGGCGACCTTCGCGTCGCCGTCCCACTCCGGCGGATCGGCGGAGCCGCTGTGGAGTGCGAAGCGCGGGTCGCGCTGCAGGTCGAGCGCCTTGCGCGCCTCCCACATCGAGCCGAACCACAGGTCGCCCTCGGCGATGAAGGCCTCGATCCCGCTGATCCGCGGGGAGCCGTCGCGCCGGAGGGTGGCGATCGTCTTGTGGACGCGGGCGTCGAGCGACGCTCGGATCGCCTCGGCCAGCTCGGGTGCGCTGTCGGCGATCTCCTGCCAGCGAGCCACGCGGCGATCATAGAATCGCCCCGTCCCCGGGAAACGGCGAGGAGGAACGCGGTGAGCCAAGAGGTCAAGTTCACGCTGCCGGAGTCGGCGATCCCCACCCACTGGGTCAACCTGCTCGCCGATCTCGGCCCGCCACCGCATCCGCCCCTTCACCCGGCGACGCAGGAGCCGCTGGGGCCCGAGGACCTGGCGCCGATCTTCCCCATGGGCCTGATCGAGCAGGAGGTCTCGGCCGAGCCGCAGATCGAGATCCCTGAGGAGGTGCGCGAGGTCTACCGGCTCTGGCGCCCCACCCCGCTCTACCGCGCCCTCAGCCTCGAGCGCGAGCTCGATACGCCGGCGCACATCTATTACAAGTACGAGGGCGTCTCGCCCGCGGGCTCGCACAAGCCGAACACCGCCGTGGCGCAGGCCTTCTACAACCAGCGCGAGGGGGTCAGGAAGCTCGCCACCGAGACCGGGGCCGGCCAGTGGGGCTCGGCGCTGGCGCTCGCCTGCCGGCTGTTCGGGCTCGAATGCGAGGTGTTCATGGTCGGCGTCTCCTACGACCAGAAGCCCTACCGGCGGGCGATGATCGAGACCTGGGGCGGCACCGTGCACCGCTCGCCGTCTGATCTGACCGAGGCCGGGCGCTCACAGGCAGAGCACGAATCGGGCAGCCTCGGGATCGCGATCTCCGAGGCGGTCGAGACCGCGGCGAAGAGCGAGGACACCAACTACTCGCTCGGCTCGGTGCTCAACCACGTCTGCCTGCACCAGACCGTGATCGGGCAAGAGTCGATCGACCAGCTCGAGCTCGCGGGCGACTACCCCGACGTGGTCGTCGGCTGCGTCGGCGGGGGCTCCAACTTCGCCGGGCTCTCCTACCCGTTCGTGCGCGCCAACCTGCGCGATGGCCGGGAGACTCGCTTCGTCGCCGCCGAGCCCGCCGCCTGCCCCACCCTCACTCGAGGCACCTACCGCTACGACTTCGGCGACACGGTCGGACTGACGCCGCTGATGCCGATGTTCACCCTCGGCCACAACTTCGTCCCTCCCCCCGTCCACGCCGGCGGCCTGCGTTACCACGGCGACGCCCCCAGCCTCTGCGCGCTGGTGAAGCAGGGGATGGTCGAGCCGCGGGCGATCCAGCAGACCGCGGCCTTCGAGGCAGCGGTCCGCTTCGCCCGCTGTGAGGGGATCATCCCCGCCCCCGAGCCGGCGCATGCCCTCCGCGCAGCATTCGACGAGGCCGAGCAGGCAAAGCACGCGGGCGAGGAACGGGTGATCCTGATCGGCCTCTCCGGCCACGGCCACTTCGACATGTCCGCATACCAGGCGTTCCACGCCGGCGAGCTGACTGACCTCGAGTTCTCCGAGGCGGACATGGAGGCAGCGCTCGAGCGGTTGCCGGCGGCCCCGGCGCTCACCTGAGCGGCGCCGCTATCGTCAACCCCGCTCGGAGAGGTGACCGAGTGGCTTAAGGTGCGCGACTGGAAATCGCGTGGGCGGTGAAAGCTGCCTCGTGGGTTCGAATCCCACCCTCTCCGCTCCCTTTAGGGGGCGAACGTCCCGGACTGTGGCCTCTAAGGGGGTATGAGGGACGCTCGTGTTGCCGAGTTGGCGGGTCGGCAGTTCAATCGCGTGTCGCGCGGCCAGCTCGTCGAGCTCGGGCTCAGCGGGTCGGCGATTGTCCATCGCGTGGCCACCGGGCGGCTGGTGATCGTCGAGGAAGGGGTGTTCGCCCTCGCCCCGGTCCTCGAGCACGACGACTGGGGTCGCTGGATGGCGGCCACGCTGACCGCACCGGACAGCGTGCTGAGCCACGTGAGCGCCGCTGCAGCCTGGGGCCTGTGGTCATTGGCGCGCCCGTTCGAAACCGTCACGCGCCCGGGGAGCGGCGGTCCCCGTCGCCACGGTGGCGTCCGTGCCTACCGCAGCTCAACGCTAGACGGCGACTGCACCGTATTGCGTGGGATCCCGATCACCTCGGTGCCGCGCACGCTGCTCGATCTCGCCCGCGAGGTGAGCGAGCGGGCGTTGGCGAGGGCGGTACGCGACGCCGTGAGGCTGGAAGTCACCACGCTGGGCGCGATCGGCGACGCCCTGGGCGCCCACCGCCGGCGTCGGGGAGCGCGCCGCCTCGCCGCAGCCGTGGCACGCTACGCCGGCCTGCCGCTGGAGCGAGCCCGCAGCGGGGCGGAGGTCCGGGCGCTGGAGATCCTGCGCGGCGCCGGTCGTCCGCTGCCGAGGCTGAATGCGCGCATCGGTCGGCGAGGAAGCCGACCTGAGCTGGCCGACCCAGCGAGTGATCATCGAGGTCGACGGCGCACCCTTTCATCTCGACGAAGGAGAGGACGCGCGCAAACAGGCCGCCTGGGAGGCGGCGGCCTGGACTGTCCGGCGCGTCTCCTCCGACGACGTCTACGAGCGCCCACGCCGGCTACTCAGCCTTGCCCCGCCGTCGAACGTCCCGGAGTAACCCCTATAGCCGCTAGTCCGGGACGTTCATCGCGAGGTGGCTAGCCCGCGGCGTATGCCTCCATGTGGCCGCGGACCACGAGGCCGTTGACGGTGCCGAAGTTGAGCGAGGCGAGGTCGACCGCGTTGAACATCAGGGTGCACGGTGAGAGCTCGTCCGGCGGTGGGTCGGCGAGCAGACCCTCGGCGCAGTTGGCGTAGTGGTGGTGGCCGCCCATCAGGTGGCCGATCTCGTGCGCGGCGACCTTGGCGGTCACGTTCCGGGTCAGAGTGACCAGGCCGAGCAGGCTGACCTCGTCGGTGGTGAAGTTCTCACCCACGGCGAACGCGCGTGCCGGAAACGCCACCCCGCCGATGCAGTCCGCGAGGCCGGCGACGCCTGCGTTGCCGCCCGCCTCGATGTCCTTCGACGTCAGCGTGTAGACGATCTCGATTCCCGCCGGCCGCGTGCCGCCGAACAGGGCCTTCGACTGGTCGATCAACCCCTGCGCGTCGGTGCCGCTGAAGCTGACGGACTGGAAGCTCGGCACGAGGCTGATCCCGAGCGGCAGGTAGGACTGGCGCGCGGTCTGGAAGACCGCCTGCCCGCGGGCCGAGCTGACGCCGTCGAGCAGCACCCGGACGTCGAGCGGAACCGCCGCGCCGGGGGGAATCGCAACCGCTGCGGGCACCAGCTCCAGGCACTCCGGGATGTGGCCGATCTCGATCGGCTCCGCCGATGACGGTGACGGGGCGCTGAGGGCCACCACCGTGGCGGCGATCGCCGCGCAGGACGCCAGACGCTTCCGCATTGATTCCCCTTTCCCCAGTCCGGCTGGCCCGCCGGACAACTTCTGCCGCCGGGACATTACCGGGCGGCAGCCCTCGGGGTCGCACCTGCTGCACCGGCTCTACGCTTCGGCGCGATGAGCAGCCGAGCGAGCGCCGCGAGCCCGGACTTCGACGACCCCGGGCTGCTCCACCCCGCCGAGACCTCGCTGCTGATCGACCTCTACGAGCTGACGATGGCTGCGAGCTATCACCGCCGCGGCATGGACGGGCCGGCACAGTTCGAGCTGTTCGCGCGCCGGCTGCCGCCCGACCGTGACTGGCTGCTGGCCGCCGGGCTCGGCCCGGCGCTGCGGCTGCTCTCCGAGCTTCGCTTCGGCGAGCGCGAGAACGCCTACCTGCAAGCCCTCGGTTTTGACGCCGACTTCTGCGAGCGACTCGGGGACCTCGAGTTTCGCG
>JBOGZD010000041.1:18752-22428 GCA_050697155.1 Solirubrobacterales bacterium
GTCGACGTCGACGCGCTGCCGGAGGGCACCGTCTGCTTCGCCAACGAGCCGCTCGTCCGGGTGACCGCGCCGCGGATCGAGGCGCAGTTGGTCGAGACGCTGCTCCTCAACCAGCTCAACTTCCAGACGATGGTGGCGACGAAGGCGGCCCGGGTCGTGCTCGCCGCGGGTGGCGGCGACCCGGGGGCCGGGGAGGCGGTGGTCGACTTCTCCCCCCGGCGCGACCACGGCATCGACGCGGCGATGAAGGTCGCCCGTTCGGCGGCGGTTGCCGGCTGCGGCGGGACCTCGAACGTCGCCGCGGCGATGCGCTACGGGCTCACCCCGGTGGGGACGATGGCGCACTCGTACGTGATGTCGTTTCGCTCCGAGCGGGAGGCCTTCCGCGCCTTCCTCGAGGACAACTCCGACCGCGCCGTGCTGCTGGTCGACACCTACGACACGCTCGACGGGGTCGGCAACGCGATTGCCGCCGCGCGCGAGACCGGGGTCGAGCTCGCCGGCGTGCGGCTCGACTCCGGCGACCTGCTGGAGCTCTCGCGAGCCGCCCGGGGGCTGCTCGACGAGGCCGGGCTCGACCGGGCCAGGATCACCGCCAGCGGCGACCTCGAGGAGGGGCGGATCGCCGAGCTCGTCGCCGCCGGGGCCCCGATCGACCTCTGGGGCGTGGGCACCGAGCTCGGCACGAGCCGCGACTCGCCGGTGGTAAACGGGGTCTACAAGCTGGTCGCGGACCTCGACGAGGACGGCGCCTGGCGCCCGGTGGCTAAGCGCTCGGCCGACAAGCAGACGATCGGCGGCGCGAAGCAGGTCTTTCGCAGCCACGACGGACCGACGATGGCCGGCGACGTGATCGCCGGGGTCGGCGAGGCGGTCGAGGGCGAGCCGCTGCTCGTGCCGGCGATGCGCGACGGGGAGGTCGTCCACGCCGAGACCCTCGCCGAGGTGCAGGAGCGGACCGCGACCCAGCTCGCCGCGCTTCCCGAGCGCCTGCGCCGTCCGGCGCCCGACGAGGAGGTCGAGCCCTATCCGGTGCGCTGGTCCGAGCGCTTGGCGGCCCGCGCCGAGCGCGCTTGACGGGCGGCGGACGCGAGACATCCCCCTCGGATGCCACCTGGCCGCTGGAAGGCGTCAGGGGGGGAAGTGGCGTACGTGAGCGAGCATCCGGCGGGGGACGTCCCGCATCCGCCGCTACCGCTTCGAAGCGAAGAACGAGGCAAGCAACGCAGCGGCCTCGTCGGCGAGCAGGCCCGCTTCGACCTCGGGGCGGTGGTTGAGGCGCGGCTCGCCGAGGACGTCGAGCACGCTGCCGGCCGCGCCCGCCTTCGGGTCGGCGGCGCCGTAGACCACCCGCGGAATGCGGGCGAGGACGATCGCGCCAGCGCACATCGCGCACGGCTCCAGGGTCACGAAGAGGACGGTGTCCGGCAGCCGCCAGCCGCCGAGGCGCTCCGAGGCGGCGCGGATCGCCAGCACCTCCGCGTGCGCGGTCGGGTCGCCACGCAGCTCGCGCTCGTTGCCCGCGGCGCCGATCACCTCGCCGTCGCGGGCCACCACCGCGCCGATCGGCGCCTCACCCCTCGCGCCGGCCCGCTCGGCCTCGGCGAGAGCGAGCCGCATCAACTCCTCCTCCAGAGCCACCGCCATCGAGGACAACTTACGGGCCGCGCCCGTGTTGGGGATGCGAGGCGGGACACAGGGAGGTCCCGCCTCATCGATCTCCCGTGAGCGCTTAGGTCGTGCGGACGATGAACACGCCGCAGGGGGCGTGGTGGGAGATCTTGTTCGGAACGCTGCCGAGCAGGAACCGGCGGGCGCCGGTCATCCCCTTGTTGCCGACCACTACCAGGCTCGCGTTCTGCTCCTCGGCGACGTCGAGGATCGCGTCAGCGGGGTCGCCCTCGCGAGCGAACGTGTTGACGTCGATGCCGTCCTTGCGGGCGGGCCCGGCGGCCGCCTCGAGGATCACGTTCACATCCTCGCGTGGACCGACCGCGTGGGCGACGTCACCGGGGACCTCCTGGCCCTCCTCGCGCAGACGCTCCTGCGGCACCGGCTCATAGGCGCTGACGATGTCGAGCTTGGCGCCGCTCAGCCTCGCCAGCTCGCTCGCCTGCCGCACCGCCTCGGCCGCGGTCTCTGAACCATCGGTGCCTACGACAATCCGCTCGAACAAGGGCCCTCCTCCTAGCCGTCCAAACCGGTCTCCGCGGGCATACTATCCGCCGCGCCGTGCCTCGATCGTGGCTCTACCTGATGATCGTGCTGGTCGTCTGCCTGGTCGCCTCGATGGTGATCGCGCTGATCCGCCTCTTCTGAGCCGTACGGGCGCTCCGGGCGCATAGACTCGGCCGCCGATGGCGCAGGTGCAGACGGTCACCGGGCCGATCGAGGCAGCCGAGCTCGGCACCACGCTGATCCACGAGCACCTGCTCACCCGCGACGAGGCGGTGCTGGCGCAGTGGCCGCACGCGGGGACGGCGAAGGAGGAGCCGCCGTACGCGGTCGAGCCCGGCGGCGAGTACGAGGTCGCCGTCGACGCCGCGCGGGGAGCCGTCGAGCGCGGGGTGCGCACGATCGCCGACCCGAGCGCGATGTTCCTCGGCCGCGACGTCGACTTCATGCGCCGCGTCGCCGAGGCGACCGGCCTGCAGGTCCTTCCCTGCACGGGCATCTACACCTACGACCACCTCCCACCCTTCTTCGTCTCGCGCGACGCCGACCAGATCGCCGACCTCTTCGTCCACGACATCGAGCGGGGAATCCAGAACACCGAGATCAAGGCCGGGTTCATCAAGTGCGCCGCGGACGAGCCGGGGGTGACCGAGAACATCGAGAAGGTCCACCGCGCCGCCGCCCGGGCGAGCGTCCGCACCGGGGCTCCGATCATGGCCCACTCGCGGCCCGCGAGCGAGACCGCGCCGCGGCAGATCGAGATCTTCGAGGAGGAGGGCGTGGAGCTGGAGCGGGTGCAGATCGCGCACACCGGCGACAGCGACGACCTCGATTACATCGAGCGGGTGCTCGAGCGCGGCGTCTACATCGGCATGGACCGGTTCGGGCTCGAGCTCTTCCTGCCCTACGAGAAGCGGATCCCGACGGTGCTCGCCCTGCTCGAGCGCGGCTACGCCGAGCGCATGTTCCTGTCGGCCGACTCCTGCGCGACCCTCGACTGGTACCCGGCGGAGACGATCGAACAGCTGCTCGCCGCCGGGCTGGCGAAGGACTGGACGATCGACATCGTCCCCGACCGCGTCCTCCCGGATCTGCGAGAGGCGGGGATGAGCGCCGAGCAGGAGCGGACGATGATGGTCGAGAACGCTCGCCGCTGGCTCAGCGGCGAGTAGCGCGGCTCAGCGCTTTCGCACGACCTCGCAGTTCCCCTTCACCCGGTCGCGCTTCGGGTTGACGAAGGCGACGTCGTCGCCGGGACCGCAGTTGATCCGGTCGCGGGCGCCACGGCGGGCGCGGATCACGTCGTCGCCGGCGCCGGCCCTGATCCGGTCGCGGCCGCGGCCGCCGTTGATGCAGTCGTCGCCGGCCCCGGCCCTGATCCTGTCGTCGCCGCCGCGGCCGCGGATCCGGTCCGAGCCCGGGGTGCCGCGGAGGCGATCGTCGCCGCCGGTGCCGCGGATCAGGTTGGAGCACCGCCCCTCGCCGGGGCCCGGCCCCGGGC
>JBOGZD010000042.1:0-22053 GCA_050697155.1 Solirubrobacterales bacterium
GCCTCGAACGCCCCGGCGACGGCGTCGCGGACGCCGTCGTCGGGAAGGATGCCGGGGACCGCGCGAGCCGTCTCCCAGCCCGCCGCGGGCAGGCGCGAGCGAAGCTCGGCCTCGAGCGCGTCGAGCTCGCGCTCCGAGTCGGCGGTGACGATGTAGGTTGCCCGCAGGGCGAACCCCGCACCCTCCTCGACGTCGCCGTCGAGCACCAGGCGCTCGAGCATGATCGCGTCCGAGCGCCGGCCCGCGACCGCCTCGAGGGCGACCGAGGCGGCGTCCCGCGGCGCCTCGAGCGCGTCGTCCATCGTCCGCGCGCCCGCGACCGTCGCGACCAGCCGGCGCATCCACCGCGAGCGCAGGGAGACCGTGTCGATGAACTCGGGATGGGCATAGAGCGCCGCGTCGAGATGATCCCAGGCGCCGGCGGCGGCGGTGAGCGCCTTGCCCCCGCCGCGCTCGACCGTCCCGGGCGCGTGCAGCTCGTCGGCCGGGCAGCCGATCACCTCCAGGGCGCCGCCGAGGCCCTCGCGGAGGTCGGCGCAGGCGAGGGCGGCGCCGGCGACGCCGCCGGCGAGCGGCCCGTGGCCACAGGAGTGGACCGGCTCGAGCGAGCCGTCCCCGCGCACGGCGGGCACCGCGTCATAGAGGTCGACGATGCCGACCGCGGGCCCGTCTCCCCGGCCCTCGAGCCGGGCGCGAAACGCGGTCGGCAGGCCGGCGACGCCGCGCTCGACGCTGTAGCCGGCGTCCTCGAGCTGGCCGGCGAGGAAGCCGCAGCACTCGACCTCTTCGTGAGCGAGCTCGGGGTGCGCGTGTACGAACCCGATCGCGGCCTCGATCTCGGGGCGGTGCTCGGCCACCGCGGCCAGGAGGCGGTCGTCGAGCTCAGGCATCGCGCTTCTCCCTTCGGCGCCGGAACAGCCTCTTTACCCGCTCCCAGAAGACGCGCGCCATCAACCGCAGGCCGCTGATCGGCTTCGCGGGCGGTGCCGGCTGTCCGCCGGCGGCCGTGCCCGTGGCGCTGCCCCCGCCGCCGGCCTCAGCGGGGGCGAACCGGGCCGCGATGCAGCTCGCCATCTCGGCGACGAGGCGGGCGGCGACGTCGTCGACGACGCCCCTGCCCATCTGCGCGGCGCGGCCGGTGAGCTTGACGTCGGTCACCGTCTCGACCATCGAGCCGGAGTCGCTCGCCGCGACCGCCATCGTCATCGTCGCCTTCGCCGTCCCCTGGCCGCGCTGCTCGCGGACGTCGGCGGCGAGCACGGCGCGGTGGGCGGCGTCGTCGTGCTCGTCGATCCGCACCTTGCCGCGGTAGGTCATCCGCATGGGCCCGAGCTTCACCGCGATGCTCGCCGGATGGGAGCCGTCGTCGTCGCGCGGGCCGACCTCGCCACCGGGGATGCAGGGCGCGACCCGCTCGAGGTCGACGAGCAGCTCGTAGGTCTCGGGCGGCGCGGCGGGTACCTCGAAGTCGTTCTCGATCCTCATCCTTCGATCACCTCGCTCTCACTTCTCCCCGCGGACGTAGGGCAGCGCCAGCGCCGACGGCAGGTAGGAGCGGCGGGCGAACAGCACCAGGACGACGATCACGGCGATGAACGGCAGCATCTGCACGTAGTCGGTCTGGATCTCGACCCCGATCAGCTGCAGCGCGGTGGCGATCGAGAGCGACATTCCGAACAGCACCGCGCCGACGATCGTCCACGGCGCCGTGCCGCGGGAGAGCATCGCGATCACGATCGCGATGAAGCCCGCGCCCTGGGTGATGAAGGGGGTGAAGCTGCCGGCGCCGACGATCGCCAGGTAGGCGCCCCCGAGGCCTCCGAAGGCGCCGGCGCAGAGCGTCGCCCAGCTGCGGGTCGCGGTCACGCTCACCCCCGCCGCGTCGAGCGCCTCGGGCCGCTCGCCCGCGGCCCTGACGCTGAGCCCGGCCGAGGTGCGGCGCAGCATCCAGCTGACCACGAAGGCGAGCGCGATGCCGACGTAGGCGATCGCGTGCTGGCTGAACAGGCTCTCCCCGAGCACCGGGATCTCCTTCAGCAGCGGGATCTCGAGCTCGGAGGGGCTGCCGAGACTGGGGCGCGATTCCGCATACTGGGCATCGTGGAGGAGGCTGGTCGCCCCCTCGGCGAGGAGGATGATCGCGATCCCGATCACGATCTGGTCGAGGTTCAACCGCACGCAGAGCACCGCCATGATCACCGACGCCGCCGCCCCGGCGACGATCCCGGCGAGCAGGCCGAGCCACTCCGAGCCGGTGTTGAAGGCGACCACGAATGCGAGGTAGGCGCCGAACAGCATGTAGCCCTCGAGGCCGACGTTGAGCACCCCCGCCTGCTCGGAGACGAGCTCGCCGAGGCTCGCGAACAGCAGCGGCATCGCCGCGACGAGGCCGCCCGCGATCAGCGCGGTGAGGAAGTCCTGGCTCAGCAGGTCGCTCATCTCGACCCCATCTCCCCGGCTCCGATCGCGGGCCGCGGCTCGCCGGCGGGCGCGATGCCCTCGCCCTCGCCGGCGCGCAGGCGGTCGGCGACCTCGGGCGGAACGAAGCGCATCCCCCGCCCGCGGCGGACGCGCAGGTACTCGATCACCGCCATGAACAGCAGCATCAAGCCGACTAGCATGAAGAGGATGTCGCTGGTCACCTCGGCCTGGCGGGCCGCGGACTCGCCGCCGATTTGGATCACCGAGAAGGCGATCACCAAGACCAGCGAGCCGATCGCGTTCAGCCGCGCCAGGAAGACGAGCGGGATCACCAGGAGCCCATAGGCGGGGTTGAAGTCGGCCCGGAAGGAGCCCTGCACGCCGAGGATCTCGACCGCCCCCGAGAGGCCGATCAGGGCGCCGCTGATCGCGAACGCGATCACGGTCAGCCGCACCGGCCGCAGCCCGGCGTGCTGCGCGGCGCGTGGGTTCGCCCCGAGCACCCGCAGGCGCAGGCCGAGCGAGGTCCGGGTCATCAGGACGTGCACGGCGAGGATCGCGACGACGCCGATCACGAAGCCGAGGTGGATGCGGGTGTCGAAGAGGAGCGGGAAGCGCTCGTCGAAGGCGACCACGTCGGTGCGCGCGACCCCGCCGACGTCGGTTTTGAACGGTCCCTTGACGAGCACGTTGGCGAACCCGATGCCGATGAACGACATCATCAGCGTGGTGATGATCTCGTTGACCCCGTAGCGGCCGCGCAGGATCGCCGGGATCAGCGTCCAGGCGCCCCCGACGAGCGCCGCGACCGCCATCGTGATCAGCAGCATCGGCCAGACCCCGAGCGACGCGAGCAGCGACGGGGCGAGGCCGGCGGTGAGCGCGGCGCCGAGCAGGAACTGTCCGTCGGCGCCGAGGTTCCAGAGGTTCGCTCGGAAGGCGACGACCAGGCCCGCCGCGATCAGCAGCAGCGGGGCGCTGCGGATGATGCTCTCCTGGAAGCCCTGCCACTCGATCAGGCCGCGCTCGAACATGTCGCCGTAGAAGCTGATCGGGTCGCGCCCGAGCGCGGCCAGCAGGATCCCGTTGGCGACCAGGGCGAGCACGATCGGGATCGCGGCCACCAGCGTCGCCTCGCCGAGCCGGAGCGCCCGCGCCCTCACGCCCCGTTCCCTCCCCGCGCGACCATCAGGGCGCCGATCCGCTCCTCGACTCCGGGCGCGTTCTCGACCGCCCCGGTGACCTCGCCGCGCGACATCACCACGATCCGGTCGCAGAGATCGACCAGCTCATCGATCTCGGTCGAGATCACCAGCGCCGCCAGCCCGCTGACCGCCGACTCGCGGATCTGCTCGCGCACGAACTCCGCCGTTCGCACGTCGAGGCCGTGGGTCGGCTTGTTGAAGATCACCACGCGCGGCTCGCCCGCCAGCTCGCGCGCCAGCAGCAGCTTCTGGACGTTGCCGCCCGAGAGAGTCGCGGTGCGGCTGCGCACGCTCGGGGTGCGGACGTCAAAGCGCTCGACCAGGCCGGCTGCGAAGCGCTCGATCTCGTCGCGCCGCTCGGCGCCGGCGCGCCAGAAGGGCGCCGTGCCGATCCGCTTCAGCACCGCGTTTGTCGCCACGTCGAGGTCGGCGACGGTGCCCTCGCCGATCCGATCGTCGGTGACGTAGCGCAGCCCCCGGCGCTCGCGCCCGCGAACACCGAGCCGGGTCACGTCCTCGCCGAACAGCACCACCTCCCCGGCCCGCGGGCCTCGCTGCCCGCCGATCAGCTCCGCCACCTCGCGCTGCCCGTTTCCGTCGACCCCGGCCACGCCGACGATCTCGCCCGCGCGAACCTCGAGGTCGACGTTCCGGAGCCCAACCGCATCGTGACCGCCGGCCAGCGACACCCCGCGGAGCTCGAGCGCGACCGGGCCGAGCTCGCGCCGCGCTCGCTCGCGGCGTTCCGGTTCGACCTCGATCTCGACCTCGACCGCGCTGGCGAGCTCGGAGGCCTCCTCCCCGAACATCATCTCGACGATCCGCGTCGACAGCTCGCGCTCCGAGCGCCCGCGGAGCTCGGGCGGCGCCAGCGAGCCGACCACGCGCCCGGCGCGCAGCACGGTCACCCGGTCGCCGAGCTCGATCGCCTCGTGGAGCTTGTGGGTGATCAACACCACCGCGAGCCCCTCCGCGGTCAGGCGCTCGAGCTCGTGGCGGAGCTCGTCGTAGCCCTGCGGGGTCAGCATCGAGGTCGGCTCGTCGAGGATCAGCACCCGCGAGCCCTGCCGCCAGAGCGCCTTGATGATCTCCACCTGCTGCTGCTGTCCGAGCGCCAGGGCGCCGGCGTGGGCGCCGGGGCTGAAATTGACCCCGAGCAGCCCGGCCAGCTCCGCGAACCGAGCCCGGGCGGCGGCGAGGTCGAGCCGGCCGGTGCCCCCGTGGGAGCCGAGCATCAAGTTCTCGAGCACGCTCAGGGTTGGCACCAGCGTCAGGTGCTGATAGACGGTGCCGATCCCGAGCTCGATCGCGGCGCGAGGAGAGTCGATCGCGACCGGCCGGCCCTCGAAGCGGATCTCCCCCGCGTCGGGCCGGTACATACCGGAGAGGACGTTGATCAGGGTCGACTTGCCGGCCCCGTTCTCGCCCAACAGCGCGTGGACCTCGCCGGCGCGCAGCTCGAGGTCGACGGCGTCGTTGGCGACCACGCCCGGGAAGACCTTGGTGATCCCGCTCAGCTCGCAGAGCGGAGGCGGCTGCGCTTGGCCCTGGTTCTTCTCTGCGGCTGCCACTTCGAGTCCCCAGGCCGGGCCGGGGCCCGCCTCGGAGCCCGGCCCGGCCTTGTATACGCCTCCTCTAACCCTGCCTGATCAGGTCGTCGACCTGAGACCTCTCCTCGGTCAACGGGACGTCGATCTCGCCGGCGATGATCTGGTCGCGGATCTCCTGGATCTCGCTCCAGGTCTCGTCGTCGATCTGATCGGTCCGGAGCAGCGAGATGCCGCCGTTCTCGAGGTCGAGCTCATAGCCCTGCTCGCCGAACGTACCCTCGCCGATGTCCGCGATCGCATCCTCGTAGAGCCCGTCGAAGCTCCAGAGGACGGACGAGAGCAGCACGCCCTGCTCGTCGATCGACGTCTTGTCGCCGATCACGTCGATGAAGCTGACCCCATCGGCGTTCTCGACCGCCTGGATCATCCCGAACGAGGAGCCATCGCCCTGTCCGAAGACGACATCGGCGCCGTCGGCGATCACCGCAGCGGTGACTCGCCTGCCGCCCGCGGCGTCGGCGTAGCCGGCCGGGCCGATCTGGGCGAGCTGGATCTCGACCTCGGGGTCGACCGAGCGGGCTCCGGCGACGAAGCCGCCGGCCTGCTTGTTCCAGTTCGTGTCGTCGGCCGAGATCACGATCCCGAGCGTGCCGCTCTCGGTCGTGTTCGCGGCCAGCACGCCGGCCAGGTAGGCGCCCTCCTGGCTCGCCGTACCGGCGTTGGCCGAGACGCCGGGCTCGTTGGCCTCGGGGTTGTCCCAGACCAGGGCCGGCACGCCTGTCTGGGCCGCGACCTCGGGGGCCTGGGTGTTGTAGCCGGAGGCCTGGGCGACGATGAACTCGGCGTCGCCGGTCGAGAGCTCGCGCAGGATCGCCGGGATGCCCTCGTAGCCGACGCCGTCGGCAACCTCGAGCTCGACCCCGAGGTCGCTGGCGACCTGCTCCGATGCCTCGACCGCCTGCTGGTTCCAGCCGAAGTCGTTGCCCTCCTCCGGGGCGACGATCCCGAAGGCAGAGATCGCGGCCTCACCGGCGCCGTCGCCGTCATCGTCGTCGTCGTCACCGCAGCCCGCGGCGAGGCCGGCGGCGAGCAGCAGGGTGGCGACCAGGGCGAGCAGCCTCGGCCCCCTGCCCCAGCGGCCGCCGCGCCCGCGTTGGAGTTCTGCTTGTCGTGCTTCCATGACCCTCTCTCCTCGTTGGTTCGTTAGTTGGGTGCTGCCGTCCTCGCCGAGACCGGCGCCTCGTCACTGCCGAAGAAAAGCCTGCGGGCGTTCAGCCCGAGGACCCGGCGCCGAGCCTCGTCGTCGAGGCCGCTTGCGTCGACCTTGCGGATCTCGACGCCGGGATCGTGAAACGGCGCGTCGGAGCCGTACATCACCCGATCGGATCCGACCCGCTCGAAGGCGGTGCGGATCTTCGAGTGCATCGGCATCCCCGACGTCTCGAGATAGACGTTCGGGTTGCGGGCGGCGACGTCGATCGCGCCGTTGATGTAGATGATGTTGCCGTGGCCCATGTGGCCGAGGACGACCCGCAGCTCGGGGAACTGCACCGCCAGCTCCTCGATGCTCCACGGCAGGGTGAAGATCGGATGGCCGCAGTGGACCAGCACCGGCATCCCGCGCTCGACCAGCAGCTCGGCGACCGGATGGACGATCGGGTCGTTGGGGTGGTAGCCGTCGAGCAGCGGGTGCAGCTTCACCCCGAGGAACTTCGGGTGGTCGAGGAATCCGGCCGCCTGCTCGGCGCAGTCGGGCTCGCGCGGGTTGGCCCAGTAGAGCGCCCACGCGTTCGGGACCCGCTCGACGATCGTCCGGGTGAGCGCGTTGTCGGGGTGGAAGACGATCCCGGCGTCGTAGTCGAACTCCTCGAGCAGGGCCACCAGCCCCGGCTCGTCGAGGGCGACGTCGAAAAGCGGAAACTCGCCGACATGCATGTGGGGATCGACGATCACGCGAGCCGATGGTAATCTATTTGCTAACTGTTGACAACTAACAGTAAACCATAGCTTGCACGTCCGGGCGGCTGGGCTAGCATCCCGAAGCTGCCCAGGATCGGCCAGCAGATTGAACGAGGAACGACAGATCGGTCGCTTGGCCACGCGGCGCGGGAACGGACCCCGGCGACTCGAGAACCGCACCCTCAGCGAGCAGGTGCTCGACCAGCTTCGAGAGGACATCCTCTCCGGCGAGCTCGTCGCCGGGGAGGTTCTGGGCGAGGTCGCCCTCGCGGAGTCGTTCGGGGTCAGCCGCGGGCCGATCCGCGAGGCGCTCAGCCGGCTCGCCAGCGAGGGGCTGGTCACGATGGTGCCGCGGCGCGGCGCCGAGGTCACGCGGCTGACGCGCCAGGAGTTCCTCGATGCCTACCAGGTCCGCGAGGCCCTGGAGACGCTGGCGATCCGGCTCGCGGTGCCGCGGCTCGGCGACGGCGAGATCAAGCGACTGCGCGCCCTCCACGAGGAGATGATCGAGCATGCCGAGCGCGATGAGCTCCAGGGCTTCTTCGAGGCCAACAGGGCCTTCCACGGGCAGCTCGTCTCGGCCTCGGGCAACCGCAAGCTGCAGGAGCTCTACCGGCTGCTGCTCGGACAGATGGGCCGCTACCTCGCCCGGTCGCTGGCGCTGCGCGGGACGATCGAGAAGTCGATCAGCGAGCACGCGGCGATCCTCGCGGCGGTCGAGGCTCGCGACGCGGATCGCGCGGTGAAGCTGATCGCCGAGCACATCGAGGTCCCGCAGCGCGAGCTCGCCGAGGGCGGCGCCGACGAGCTGTTCGAGGAGTCCGGCGCCGAGCCAGAGGCCGCGGCGCCGCGCCCTGCCGACTGAGCGCGGCGCCGATCGACCCGTAACCGCTCTGCGGCGGCCCGCCCCTCGTTACTCGCTCGCCTCCTCGACGAAGCGGTTGTCATAGAGCGACTGGACCTCGACCTGGCCCTCGATGACCTCCTGCTGCTCGAGCACGTCGACCGTGTTCTGCCAGGTCGTCGGATCCATGTGGCCGAGCCCCTCCTCCTCGGTGTGGGGGCTGGTGAAGGTCGCCTCCTCGTCGGCGACGAGCTGCTCCTCGAAGACGTCCTCCTTGCCGGCGAGCTCGGGCGAGGCCTCGGCAATGATCCGCGCCGTCTCCTCCGGGTCCTCGCGGACGAACTCGAACGCCCGCATGTAGGCGTTGACGAACCGCTGCACGAGCTCGGGGTCGCTCTCCGCGAGCTCCGCGCTCGTGAACAGTCCCGAGCCGAGCACCTCGTAGCCGTGGTCCGAGCCGAGCAGGATCGAGAGCGAGCCCTCACCGCCGGCCTTCGCCTCGAGCTCGGGGACCTCGGCATCGATGTAGCACTGCACGATGTCGACCTGGTCCTGGAGCAGGAAGTTCTCGTACGGCGGCGTCACCGTCCGCTCCTCGAAGTCGCCGCGCTCAAGGTCGTTCGCGGCCAGGAACGCCCGGTAGAAGATGAACGTCGACCCCGCAGGGTGGATCGCCATCGTGTTGCCCGCCATGTCGGCCGGCTCCGAGAGCTCGAGCCTCTCGGCCTTCGAGCAGAAGCCCAGCGGGCTCGTCTGGTTAACGGCCACCAGCGCGACGACGTCCGCCCCTTGGGACTTCGCCGTCGCCAGCGTCGGCAGGTCGCCGAAGCCGAAGTCGGCCTGTCCGCTCGCGACGGTGCGCATCGCGTCGGGGGAGCCCGTGCCGGGCCGGATCTCCTCGACCTCGATTCCCTCGTCGGCGAAGTAGCCGTTCGCTTCGGCGACGTAGAACATCCCGTGGTTGCCGCGCGGGACGAAGTCGAGCTGCACGGTGACCGGGTCGGCGTCCGCGGCCGCGGTGCCGTCGTCGTCGTTGTCGTCGCCGCCACAGCCCGCGACCGCGAACGCGGCGGCGAGCACGGCGAGCAGGGACAGGAACCTTCCTCCGCGCAAGATCGAGAGCAACATGTCCTCTCCTTCCTTCGGTGTGCATGGGTTTCGGATCGGCTTTCGCATCACGAGACCTCAGGCGCCGGTGGCCAGGGCCTGAGGCTGCGGATAGCGTCGGGCCACCAGCCACTCGAGCAGCGAGACCAGGTAGAAGAGGGCGAGGCCGAGCATGGAGATCACGACCAGCCCGGCGAACACGAGCGGCGTGTCGAGCTGGGTGGAGGCGAACTGGATCAGGTAACCGAGCCCCTGCGAGGCGCCCGCGAACTCGGCGACGACAGCGCCGATGACGCTGAACGTGATCGCGATTCGCAGGCCGGCGAACAGGTACGGCAGCGAGCTTGGAAGCTGGAGCCGGGTGAGGATCTGGAGCCGGGAGGCGCCGACCGAACGCGCCAGCTGAAGCAGGTTCGGATCGACCGAGTTCATCCCGGCGCGCATGTTCACCGTCACCGGGAAGAACGCGATCACGGCGATCAGCAGCATCTTCGGCAGCACCCCGTAGCCGAACCAGAGCACGAAGATCGGCGCCAGCGCGACCTTGGGAATATTCTGGAACGCGACGATCAGCGGATAGAGGGCGCGATCGGCCGCGGTCAGGGCCCCGACCAGGATCGCGAGCGCGGCGCCGACGACGGCGCTCAGCGCGAATCCGTAGACGATCTCCTGCGTCGTGATCCAGGACGCGTCGGCGAGCAACTCCCGCGAGTCGGAGAGCTCCTGGGCGATCGCGCTCGGCGCGGCCAGCGTCAGCGGCGATACGTCGAACACCGCTACGGCGAGCTCCCAGGCGGCGATCGTGAAGGCGCTCACCGCCAGCGGCGGCAGCACCACGCGCGCCACGCGGCGGACGGTGCCGACGCGACCCGGCGGCGCGAGCCCGGCGGGAGCGCCTCGGCCTCGCGCCTGCTCACCCCCGGGCTCGTCTCTGAGTCGCTCGGCGACCTCGCTCACCGCCAAGCCTCCTCGTCGTCGTCATGGGAGGAGACGAGCAGCTCGCGCAGATGGCGCTCGTACTCCTTGAAGCGGGGATGGGTGAGAGTCTCGAGGTCGCGCGGGCGCGGCAGGTCGATCTCCAGGCGCTCGACGATCCGGCCTGGCTGTGACGCCATGACCAGGACCCGGTCGGAGAGCAGGACCGCCTCGGAGATCGCGTGGGTGACGAACAGGATCGTCTTGCGGGTCCGCGCCCAGATCCCGAGCAGCGTCTGGTTCATGCGCTCGCGCGTGATCGCGTCGAGCGCGCCGAACGGCTCGTCCATCAACAGGGTGCTCGGGTCGAGGACCAGCGCCCGGGCGATCGATATCCGCTGCGCCATCCCGCCCGAGAGCTCGGCCGGGTACTTGTCCGCGGCATTCGCGAGGCCGACCAGCCCCAGCATCTCCCGCGCGTGCTCGGCCACGCTGCGGCCGGACCGCCCGCTGAGCTGAGCGAGCAGCTCGACGTTCGCCGCCGCCCTGAGCCAGGGCAGCAGGGTGGGCTCCTGGAAGACCACGCCAATCTGCCGTCGGCGGATCGCCTCACGGGCGGTCAGCCCCCCGACCTTCACCATCCCGGCGCTCGGCTCGAGCAGCCCCGCGAGCAGCTTCAGCAGCGTGCTCTTCCCGCACCCGGAGGGGCCGATGATGGCGACGAACTCGCCCGGGCCGACGGAGAGCGCGATCTCGTCGAGGACCAGCTGGGGACCGGCGCGGGTCTCGAACATCATGCTCAACCCGCGGGCCTCGACCCCAGTGGCGGGGGCGTCCCGGACGGCATCGGCGGGAGTCTGCGTTGTCGTTTCAGGCGTCGCCATCTCCTCCGCCCGTCGCGCGTGCCACCCCACCACGCCCCGCGATCACCTGACCGCGGTGTTGACAGTTGACAGTCATCAGACTACCGTAAGCTAACAACTCTGGCAACAGACCGAGCTCGCTGCCGAACGTGCGTCGGCAGCAAGCGACGAGCAGGAGGAGAGTCGTGGACGAGTCCCAGCCCAGCCCGCCGGACGTCGCCTTCGGGGTCAACCTCAACAACCGCGAGCCGCTGATCGCACCTGACTACACGCTCGGTGACCTACTCGACCTCTCCGAGCGGGTCGAGGAGCTCGGCTTCGCCTCGGTCTGGGTCGGAGACAGCCTGTTCTCGAAGCCGCGCTACGAGCCGATCTCCCTGCTGTCGGCGATCTCGCAGCGGACCGAGCGGGTCCGGCTCGGCACCGCCTGCCTCGTCGCCTCGACCCGCAACCCCCTCTACCTGGCGATGGAGTGGGCGACCCTCGACGTGCTCTCCGGCGGGCGGACGATCCTCGGCCCCTGCATGGGCAACCCGGAGAAGGGGGTGCAGCGGGAGTTCGAGGCGCTCGGGCTGCCGTTCAAAAAGCGCGGCTACGTGCTCGAAGAGGTGCTCGAGGTCGTCCGGGCTCTGTGGACCGAAGGCAAGGTCACCTTCCACGGCGACTACTACGACTACGAGGACGTCGGCTTTTACTCCGGGACCGAGATGGCGCCGCTGGCGCCGCTCCAGGAGCCGCCGCCGATCTGGGTCGTGTCGAACCCGCGCCTCGTCGACGACTCCTCCGACGAGCGCATGGTCCGGATCATGAAGCGGGCCTGCCGGCGGATCATCCGCTACGGCGACGGCTGGATGACCTGCTGCCGCGCCGAGCACCCGGAGGAGCTCACCGAGCAGATCGGCTACCTCGAGGAGGCGGCGCGGGAGCTCGATCGGGACTTCGCCGACTACACGGTCGCCTACCAGGTGACGATGAACATCGCCGACTCCGAAGCCGAGGCGAAGTCGGCGTTCGACGGGTACATCTCCCAGTACTACCCGGAGCTGTCGCAGGCGATGGACCTCTCGAACTGGGGCCCGGTCGGGACCCCCGAGCAGATCGCCGACTGGCTGCGGGAGTTCGCCGATCGCGGCGTCACCCACTTCATCTGCCGGTTCGGGGACCTCGACCAGTTCACACAGGTCGACCGGTTCGCGAATCAGGTCCTGCCCGCATTCCAGACCGAGATCGCGAGGTGATCGAGATGCCAACCGCTGAGGAGATCCGCAAGGACGCAGAGCTGGTCGTCGACGTCTGCATGTCCGTCGAGGAGGACGACGTCGTGACGATCATCTGCGACAACGAGCACCGCAACGAGGCCGACGCCCTCGCCACGGTCGCCCTCGACCGCGGCGCCTGGCCGGTGATCATGGACAACGAGGCGCAGGTGAAGCGGGGCCGCGCCGACACGCACTTCCCGATGGAGCCGCCCCGCAACCTGCACGAGGCGATGACGAGCTCGGACGAGATCATCATCGTCGCCAACCTCGAGTGGGCGAACCGGTTCGCTCACGTGCCGGCCGTGAAGCAGTCCTGCGAGGCGAACGCGAAGATCTGCTCGGTCGAGCCGGGGATGGGAGAGTGGGGCCTGACGGTGGAGAAGATCCACGCCGCGACCCAGCGCGCGAAGGACGCGATGGCCGCGCTCGAGGGCAAGACCGAGTGCCACGTCACCTCGCCCGCGGGGACCGACGTCAAGGTCTCGATCGAGGGACGGCCGTCGCTGGAGGTGACCTCGATCAAGAGGCGGGGCCAGATGATGGGCCCGCTGCCGCTCTGGGCCGAGGTCGCCTTCGCGGCGGTCGAGGACCGCACCGCGGGCACGATCGTCGTCGACGGCGTGATGCTCGGGATCGGGCTCGAGGGCCAGGTCTCCGAGCCGATCACCTGGAAGATGGAGAACGGGCATGCGGTCTCGATCGAGGGCGGCGACGAGGCGGCCCGCCTGCGCGAGGTGATCGAGGGGGTCGAGAACGCCGACATCGCGGGCGAGTTCGCCTTCGGGGTCTCCGAGGTGGCGCCGTACGGCACGCCCTCGGAGAAGGGCAGGGTCGGCACGGTGCACTTCGCGCTCGGCGACAACCACCTCGCCTATCCCGGCGGGCAGAACGTCTCCAAGCTGCACCTCGACGGGGTGATCCTCGAGGCCAGCCTGCAGATCGTCGACGACGGCACCTACATCATCAAGGACGGGGAGTGGGCGCTGTGAGACGTCCTGTGTCAACCCCCGGCCATCTGAAGACGGCGCAAATTGCCGTGTTTGGAAGGGTCGTAGGGCACCCCGTCCTGCCAGCAGCGCCACAGCACCCGGGTCCAAGCGCGGCCAAGGGTCCGGATCGCGTGGGGGTGGTCCTGGCCGCGGGCGACCGCGTCGGCGTAGACGGCCCGCGCCCAGGGATGCCACTTGCGGGTCGAGTCGGCGAGCACGGAGAACGCGTCGCGAAGCCGCTTGTCGCAGGCGCGCCGAAACGTCGCCACCCTACGCTTGCCGGACTCGACCGCCACCGGGCTCATCCCGGCGTCAGCGGCGAGCGCGCCGTCGGAGGGATAGCGCTCGCGCGAGTCGCCGAGCTCGGCGATCAGCTGGGCCGGACAGACCGCGGTCTTTCGGTCGCGAAACAGCGGCGCGAAGATCGGAGCGTCCGGGTGCTCGCGAAGCGCGCCTCGGATCTGCGAGGTGAGCTCACGGATCTGGGCGACGATCGGCTCGAGTCCCGCGACCAGGCCCAGCACCGCCGCGCGGCGGGCCTCGGCCTCGAGCTCGCCGGCCCGCCCCTGGGGCGCCGAGCGCATCCGAGAGAGCAGCTCCTCGGGGCTGCGGCGTCCGGAGTAGCCCTGGCGCGCCAGCCATCCGGCGAGCCGCTTGGGCCCCAGGCCCTTGGCGTCGGCCGGGCTCGGGTAGCGGCGCAGGAAGGCGAGCGAGATCGGCGAGTCGACGTCGGCGAAGACGAGCGCCCCGGGCCAGAACGCTTCGAGCTGCGTCCGCAGCTGGTTGGCGAGCCCGACGCGCGCCTGGACGAGATCCTCACGGGTCCGAGAGAGCGCCCGCAGCGCCTTCGTCTCATCGGAGTCGGGGCGGATCGCCCGCAGCCGGTGGGCGTCGGTTCGCGCCAGCTCGGCGAGCACGAAGGCGTCGAAGCGATCCGACTTGCCGCGGGCGACCGAGTAGCGCTCCCGGGCCGCCTTCGCCTGGTTGGGGTGGACCGCGATCACGACCAGGCCCGCCTCGAGCAGCCGCTCGACCAGGATCCCGTCCGGGCGCTCGATCGCCACCCGCTCGATCCCGAGCGCCTCCAGCTTGCGACAGAGCGCCGCGATTCCCGCCTCATCGTGGGTGACCACCCATTCCGAGACCGCCGTGCCCGCTTCGTCGACCACGCAGACCGCGTGTTCCTCCGACGCCCAGTCAATGCCTCCCATTCGTGCCATGCTTCCTCCTCGGTCGATTTGCTTCGACTGCGAGCCGGCCGCGAGGAACCGTTGCGCGTGCTCATTGGCTGGCGCTCTCAGGCGCCACGCCCTGTTGGCGCTTCGGGTGCCTCGCACCGCCGGGAGGCGCTGGTCTCACAGGGGCCGTCTTCGCGGCTAGCGCGGAAGGCGCTCTCCCGGCGGCGGTCGGCTCTATGCGCTGAAGCGGATCAGGCCTCGCCCTCGCTTCGCTCGGGCGATCTCCCTATTTCCGGCAATCAGCTGGGTGAGGTTCTCCAATGAGCGCGGTCAGCGTGGTGGGACTGGAGAGCGTCGAGCCGATCGAGCTGCCGGGCGGGAGCTGGAGCCGGATGCTGGTCACCGAGGGGCGGGTCGGCGGCAACGCGAGCTCGATCGGCTTCTCGGTGTTCAAGCCCGGCAGCGCGACGACGAGCGTCTCGCACGAGACCGAGGAGGTCGCCTACGTGGTCAGCGGCTCGGGGCGCCTCGATACCGACGACGGCGAGGTCCGGTTCGCGACCGGGGACGCGATTCACATCGCGCCCCGGACCTGGCACGCGGTTGTCAACGACTCGGACGCCGACGTTGTGATGGTGTTCGGTTTCCCCTACCCGGACTACCCGCCGACCGAGCGGCGCTGAACCGGATGGCGACGCCGGGGAAGGGCGCGGGGGTGAGCGGCGAGGAGGCCGACCGCGACGACGTCCGCGCGCGGGTCGCCTGGGCGTGCCGGATTCTCGCCAACGAGGGCTACCAGGACCTGACCCTGGGGCACGTCAGCGCCCGCGATCCGGAGCGGCCGGACCGGATGTGGATCAAGCGGCGCGGGGTGACGCTCGCCGAGGTCACGCCCGCCGACGTGATCGAGTTCGAGATCGGTGCCGATCTGCGCGACGCCTCGGACGAGATGCACCTCGAGGCCGTGCTGCACACCGAGGTCTACCGCCGCCGCGACGACGTCGGCGCGATCGTCCACGGCCACCCGCCGTATGCGACCGCGTTCGCCGCCACCGACGCCGACCTCCTCCACCTCACCCACGATGCGGTGATGTTCGACCGCGGCGTCGCCGTTTACGACGGCAGCCCGGACCTGATCACCGAGCCCGAGCAGGGCTCCGACGTCGCCGAGGCGCTGGGCGAGCACTCGGTCGTGCTGCTGCGAAACCACGGCGTGCTGGTCGCCCAGCGTGACCTGCCGTGGATGGTGCTGGCGGCGGTGACGCTGGAGCGGGCGGTGATGCTGCAGTCGATCGCGACGACGCTGGGCGGCCCGCAGCCGATCGAACCGATGCTGATCGATGACCTCAACCGGCGCAAGTACCACGACGGGCTGGTCAGCGAGTACTGGCAGGCCTGGGTTCGCGATCTGCGCCGGCGCGGGCTCGACGACGGGATGGATTCCCGATGAACGAGGTGGCGGCGCAGATCGTCGTCAACGGCACGCCGCGCGAGCTGGTCGTGCCGGCCCGGGAGCTGCTGCTCGACACGCTGCGTGAGCGCCTCGGGCTGACCGGGGCGAAGCGCTCCTGCGACGTCCAGGTCTGCGGGACGTGCACGGTGCTCGTCGACGGCGAGCCGGTCAGCGCCTGCACCTACCTGACCTGCGACGCCGACGGCCGCGAGGTCCTGACGATCGAGGGCTTCGCCGAGCACCCCGAGTTCGCCGAGTTCGAGCGCGCCTTCGTCGATCGCGCGGCGCTTCAGTGCGGCTTCTGCACGCCGGGCTTCGTGCTCACCCTGAAGGCGCTCCGCGACGCCGGCGAGCTGCGCAGCCGCGAGGACGTGATCCGCGGGCTCGACGGCAACGTCTGCCGCTGCACCGGCTACAAGTCGATCGTCGAGGCGGCCGAGCTGCTGATCGGCGAGCCGGCCACGGCAGCGGCGCCGGGCGCCCCGGAGGCGGCGCGGTGAGCACGCCGCAGACCGCGGATCCGACCGCGACCGCCGACCGGATCGGGCGCTCGGAGCGGCGCAAGGACGCGGGCGAGAAGATCCGCGGCCGGGCCGAGTTCGCCGGCGACATCAACGTGCCGCGGATGCTCCACGGCAAGGTCCTGCGCGCCGAGCTCGCGCACGCGCGGATCGCCGCGATCGACACCTCCGCGGTCGAGGCGATGCCGGGCGTGGTCGCGGTCCTCCTCGGCCCCGAGCTCGAGCACTTCGACCCCTACTGGGGCCACTCGATCAAGGACCGGCCGATCCTCGCGATCGACCGGGTGCGTTTCCAGGGCGAGCCGGTGGCCGCCGTCGCCGCGGAGGACGAGGCCACCGCCGAGGCGGCGGTGCGCGAGATCGTGGTCGAGTACGAGGAGCTGCCGGTCGCGGGCACGATCGAGGCGGCGATCGCCGACGAGGCGCCGCTCGTCCACGACGGCGAGGCGCGGCCCGGGCTCTTCCACGGGCTCGGCAAGCTGCCCGAGCGCGAGGGCAACGTCTGCTACCGCTACCGGCTCGACTCCGGCTCGGTCGAGCTCGCCGAGGCGGAGGCCGAGCTGACCGTCGAGGGCGAGTACGAGTTTCCCGCCGTCTACCAGTACGCGATGGAGACCCACACCGTGGTCGCCGACTTCGGCGACGGCGAGATCACGCTCTGGGCGTCCTGCCAGCACCCGTTCCTGGTCCGGGCCGAGATCGCCGACCTGTTCAACCTGCCGATCGGCCGGGTACGGGTGATCGTCCCCTACCTCGGCGGCGGCTTCGGCTCGAAGAGCTACACGAAGATGGAGCCGATCACCGCGGCGCTCTCCTGGAAGGCGGGGCGTCCGGTGCGGATCCAGAACGGGGTCGACGAGTCGATGGTGACGACGCGGCGCCACGGCATGCGCTGCCGGATGCGAACCACGGCGAGCCGCGACGGCAAGCTGCTCTCGCGCAGCGTCCGGTTCTGGCTCGACACCGGCGCCTACGCCGACAACGGCCCGCGCGTCTGCGCGACGGCGGGCGACGCGGCCCCCGGTCCCTACCGCTGGGAGGCGGCCCACGTCGACGCCAGCTGCGTGTACTCCAACACCTCCCCCGCCGGCTCCTACCGGGCGTTCGGCTCCGTCCACCTGCAGTGGATCGGCGAGTCGCAGGTCGACGAGCTCGCCCGCCAGGCGGGGATCGACCCGCTCGAGATCCGGCGCCGAAACCTGCTCCACCCGGGCGAGCCGGTGCGCCCGGACGGCAGCGGCAAGCCGCTCGACGCCGACCTGATCGGCGACGTCGAGAAGGCGGCGGCCGCGGTCGGCTGGGGCGAGCCGAAGCGCGAGTGGACCGGGCGCGGGGTCTCGGTCGGCCTGCTGACCGCCGGTGCCCACCCGGTCTCGCGCGCCAACGTGCGGATCGAGTCCGACGGCAGCGTCGAGGTAAACGTCGGCACCACCGAGATGGGTCAGGGAGCGCGGACGGTGATGGCGCAGATCGCCGCCCAGGAACTCGCGATCGAGCTCGAGCGGGTGACGGTGCAGGGGGCAGACACGCGGTTCACCCCGTATGACCGCTCGACCGGGGCGAGCCGCTCGACGACGCTCGCCGGGCTCGCCGTGCAGCGCGCCGCCGCCGATCTGCGCGAGCGCCTGCTCGCCACAGCCGCCGGCGCCTGGGGCGTCGAGAGCGTCGAGCTCGCGGTCGCCGACGGCGTCGTGCGCGGTCCGACTCAGGAGGCCGACTACGCCGAGCTGATCGCGGAGCGCTTCGGCTTCTCGGGCGGCGAGCTGGTCGGCGAGGGCGAGGTCCGTCCCGAGCAGGGCAGCGGCTCCTACGCCGAGGGCCCCGTCTTCTGGGAGGTCTGCGTCGGCGCCGCCGAGGTCGGCGTCGACCCCGAAACCGGTCGCGTCGGCGTCGAGCGGATGGCGACGATCGCCGACGTCGGCAAGGCGATCAACCCGCTGCTGGTCGAACGGCAGGACGAGGGAGCGGTGTTGCAGGGGGTCGGAAACGCGCTGTTCGAGGAGATGATCTTCGAGGACGGCGTGCTCACCAACGACAACCTGCTCGAGTACCGCGTCCCGCGGATCGAC
The DNA here is from genome assembly GCA_050697155.1 of Solirubrobacterales bacterium. GTDB lineage: Bacteria > Actinomycetota > Thermoleophilia > Solirubrobacterales > 70-9 > JBOGZD01. The sequence goes on from JBOGZD010000042.1 coordinate 18,334, forward strand.
GACACGCCGGCGCGGATGGGGGCGATCATCGTCGAGAACGCCGACGGTCCCGGCCCCTACGGGGCGAAGGGCTGCGGGGAGGGGGCGCAGGCGGCAACGCCGGCGGCGATCGCGACCGCGCTCGCCGACGCCGGCGTGCCGATGAACGAGCTTCCGTTCACACCCGAGCGGGTGTGGCGGCGAATCCAGCAGATCAAGGAGGCGAAGGACAGATGAGCGAGATCAGCCGAGCCGCGGTGATCGGCACCGGGACGATGGGACCAGGGATGGGTGCGGTGCTCGAGCGCGCCGGGATCGAGGTCGCCCTCCACGACGTCTCCGAGGAGGCGATCGAGCGAGCGAAAGGAGGCGTCGAGCTGGCACGTGGCGTGCTCGAGCGGCTCGGCACCGAATCGGCCGAGGGCGGCGGGCTCCGCTTCGAGACCGACCTCGCGGCGGCGCTCGACGGCGCCGACTTCGTGCTCGAGGCTGTCCCCGAGAAGCTCGAGCTGAAGCAGGAGGTCTTCGGCCAGTTCGAGCAACTCGTCTCCGACGACGCCGTGCTCAGCTCGAACACCTCCGGGATCCCGATCACGAAGATCGCCGAGGGCCTCGAACACCCCGAGCGGGTGATCGGGATGCACTGGTCGAACCCGCCGCACCTGATCCCGATGATCGAGGTGATCCCAGGCGAGCGGACCAGCGAGGAGACGATCGCCGGGGCGAACCGGCTGATCGAGCGGATCGGCTACTACCCCAGCCTGCTGCGCAAGGAGGTCCCCGGGTTCGTCGAGAACCGGGTCCTCTACGCGATCATGCGCGAGTGCCTCGCCCTCGTCGACGAGGGTGTGATCGACGCCGAGGAGCTCGACCTCAACGTCAAGTGGGGGATCGGCTACAAGCTCGCGGTGATCCCGCCGATGCAGCTCCTCGACGTCGCCGGGCTCGACATCTACGAGAGCGTCGGCAGCTACCTCAATCCCGACCTCTCGACCGAGAAGGGGGTCTCGGAGACGATCACCAGGCTGACCGGCGAGGGCAAGCTCGGGCTGAAGACGGGGGGCGGGCTGTTCGACTACTCGCAGGACGAGCTCGCCGAGCTGCCGAAGAAGCGGGCCGCGGCGCTGGTCGCGGTCCGAAAGACGCTCGACGGACAGGACGTCTGAGGAGGGATGGAGATGGCCGTTGAACGAGTCCGGCTGCTGGACAGCGGTTCGTTGGTGATCGACCGCTCCCACATCATGTGGAACATCGATCCGGGCAACCCGACCCGGTTCCCGGTCTACAGCGTGCTCGTCGAGCACACCGACGGGCTGTTCCTGTTCGACTCCGGCTTCGACAAGGGCACCGTCGAGGAGTTCCTGCCGTTCGAGCTCCCGGAGCAGACCGACGAGCAGACGCTCCCCGCGCAGCTCGAGGCCTGCGGCTTCGCGCCCTCGGACGTGAGCGCGGTGATCAACTCGCACCTGCACTTCGATCACTGCGGCGGCCAGCGACACCTTCCCGAGGCGGTCACCTGGGTGGGCCAGGACGAGCTTCGCCATTGCCTGGTGCCGGAGCCGTTCGAGCGGCTCGGCTACTCCGACAAGGTATTCCACCGCCCCGACTCCGCCTATCGCTGGCTCGAGGGCGAGGAGGTCGACTTCGCTGACGGGATCCGGCTCCTGTACACGCCAGGCCACACGGTCGGCCACTACTCGCTGGTGATCGAGAGGGAGGGGAGCAGGCCGATGCTGTTCTGCGCCGACGTCACCTACACGCAGGAGACCTGGGAGAAGGAGCTGATCTCCGGCTTCCACAACGACCCGACCGCGAACTTCGCCTCGCTGCGCAAGCTCAAGCACCTCGCGCGGCGGCTCGACGCCGAGGTCTTCTTCACCCACGACATGGAGGCGTGGGAGTCCTACAAGCACGCCCCCGACCACTACTAGGCCGAAAGTGAGGAACCACAGATGAAGCTCGAGAACCGGGTCGCGATCGTCACCGGGGCCGCGCAGGGACTCGGCCGGGCGATGGCCGAGAAGCTCGACGCCGAGGGGGCGACGGTGATCGTCGCCGACGTCAACGCCGACGGCGCCGAGCAGGCGGCCGGCGCGCTGGAGCGTGGGCGGGCGATCGGGTGCGACGTCTCCTCGCAGGAGTCGGTCGGGGCGATGGTCGCGGAGGTGCTCGACGAGCACGGCAAGGTCGACGCGCTGGTCAACAACGCGGCGATCGTCCCCTTCATCCCCTGGCAGGAGGTCGACCTCGACCACTGGCAGACGATCATCGGGACCAACCTCACGGGCGTCTACCTGTGCGCGCGGGCCGTCTGGGAGCCGATGCGCGAGGCCGGATACGGGCGGATCGTGAACATCGCCTCGAACACGGTCCTCGCGGGGACGCCGAACATGGCCGCCTATGTGGCCGCGAAGGGCGGCGTCTGGGGCTTCACGCGGGCGCTCGCGACCGAGCTCGGCGCCCAGGGGATCACGGTCAACGCCGTCGCCCCCGGGCTGACGGCGAGCGAAGGCGTGCTCGCCAGCCCGCACGCGGAGGCGTTCGACGTCGTCCAGAGCCTCCAGGCGATCCCGCGCCGCGGCGAATCCGAGGACATCGCCCCCACGGTCGCCTTCCTCTGCTCCGAGGAGTCGGGCTGGGTGACGGGCCAGATGATCGCCGTCGACGGCGGCCACACCCGCCACTGATGGCCGCCCCGACGACCAACCGGGCAGGGGCGATCCTCGCGGTCGCCGACGTCGAACGGTCGCTCGCCTTCTATCGCGACCGGCTCGGCTTCGAGCTCGAGGCGAGCTACGACGATCCCCCTTACGCCACCCTGGCGCTCGCGGGGGCGCGGCTCTCGCTCGCCGAGCAGGGCCACCCCGCCGAGGACCGCCCCGGGGTGACGATGGTCGCGCCCGAGGATCGCTCGCGGCTCCAGGTCGTGCTCGTGCTCGAGGTCGCCGACTGCCGCGGGGCCTACGAGGAGCTGGGCGGCGCGGGGGTCGAGTTCCTCGCCGAGCCGTTCTCGCCGCCGTGGGGCGGCGCGCGCTGCTTCGCGGTCGACCCCGACGGCTACCTGGTCGAGTTGGAGGAGCCGGCATGAGGGCGGCGCGGATTCAGGGTCCCGAGCGGCTCGAGCTCGACGACGCGCCGGAGCCCAAGGTCGAGGCGCCGACGGACGCCGTGGTCGAGGTCACGAAGTCGGCGATCTGCGGCGCCGACCTCTTCCCCTACCACGGGCTGACCCCCGGCTTCGAGGCGGGCACCATCCCCGGCCACGAGTGGGTCGGGGTGGTGCGCGAGGTCGGCGAGGGCGTTCGGGGCGTGCGGCCCGGCCAGCGGGTGGTGAACGCGAGCATGATCTCCGACGGCACCTGCGGCCACTGCCGCGCCGGACGGCCGATGCAGTGCGAGAGCCGGGCGCTGTTCGGCTACAGCGGCGTCTACGAGCGGCTCGACGGCGGCCAGGCCGAGCTGGTGCGGGCCCCGAACGCGGACCGGTCTCTGTGGCCGATCCCCGACGAGGTCGCCGACGAGGACGCGGTGTTCGTCGCCGACATGCTCCCCACCGGGCTGTCGGCGGTGCGGCGCGGCGGGGTCGACGTCGGCGACGTCGTCGCCGTGCTGGGCTGCGGCACGGTGGGCCTGATGGCGATCCTGCTCGCGCGCCGGGTCGCACGCCGGGTGATCGCGGTCGACGGGATCGAGGCCCGGCGCGAGCTCGCCGCCGGCCTCGGCGCCGAGGCGGTCGACCCC
>JBOGZD010000043.1:0-21807 GCA_050697155.1 Solirubrobacterales bacterium
GCGTGGCCCAGGCGCTCGGCGGCGCCGCGGCGGTCGCCGGGGCGATCGAGCTGCTCGCGGCATCGCGTGGCTCGCATCGCGCCGCGGCGGCGCTGTGGGGCTCGGCGGGTCTCGCCGGGCTCGCGCTCGGCCCGGCCGCAGGCGGGTTGCTGACCGAGCTGCTGAGCTGGGAGTCGATCTTCGCCGTCCAGGTCCCGGTCGTGCTGATCGCCGGGCTCGCCCGCGGGGGCGCCCGGGGCACGGTCGAGGTCGGGGGGGAGGGCCGGCTGGATCTCGGGCCCGAGATCGCCCTCGCCCTGGTCTCGGCCGGGCTCACCGGGGCGCTCTTCCTGCTCGTGATCATGCTCACCGAGGGGTGGCTGCTGTCGCCGCTCGAAGCGGGGTTGGTCGTCTCGGCGATCCCGCTGGCCACCCTCGCCTCCCGCCCGCTCGCCGCGCGCGTTCCGGAGGGCCCGGAGAAGCAGGCGGCGGGCGCGATCCTGCTCGCCGGCGGCCTTGCTGCGCTCGGCCTGCTGCCGGAGGCGGGCGCCGCCTGGACGCTCGCGCCCCAAGCGCTGGTCGGCGGCGGCCTCGCGCTTTCGATCCCCGGGCTCACCGACCGCGCCCTCGCCGGCCCGGACCCCGGCGGCCACCGCGCGGCGGGCACGATCGCGGCCCGCCACCTCGGTGTGGTCGCCGGGATCGTCGCCCTGACGCCGGTGTTCAGCGCCGACCTCGACCAGCAGTACGAGGCGGTCACCCTGTCGGGCACCGCGCTGCTGCTCGATGCCCCGCTCTCGCCGGGGGCGAAGCTCGGGATCGGCGAGGCGGTGGCCGAGCAGGTCGAGCGCGCCGACGGGCGGCTGCCGGACGTGCGCGACGCCTTCGACCGGGTCGAGCCCGAGGAGGGCGCCGAGCCCGCGCAGGCGGCGCTCGAGACCGACCTCGTCGACGAGGTGGAGAAGGCGGCGACGCACGCGTTCAGCCTCTCCTTCCTGCTTGCCGGCGCGTTCGCGGCCGCCGCGCTGGCCCCGATCGCGCTCGGGAGGCGGCGGTGACCACCCGGCCGACGGTCATCGTGTCCGTTGTCCTCGCCGCGAGCCTGGTTGCGCTCTACCTCGCGCTCGGGGGAGCGTCCTACGAGCCGCTGGCGGTCGCCGATCCGTGCGAGCAGCGGGCGCTCGAGCGGCCGGAGGGTGCCGAGCAGACGCTGCAGACGATCGCCCTGTCGGCGCTCGACGGCGCCGCCTGCGAGCTCGGCGTCCCGCGCGAGGAGCTCGCACTGGCGCTCGCCGATCCCCAGCAGCGGGCCGAGTTCGCCGCCGAGCACGGCCTGGCCGAGGAGGAGGTCGAGGCCGCGGTCGAGCGCGGGATGCTGCGAGCGGTCGACGACGCCGAGCGGCTGGAGCTCGTCCCCGGCCTGGTCGCGACCCTGCTTCGGCAGGCGGTCCAGGCGGTCCCGGTCGGACTGCTCATCGACGCGCTCGCGACCGCGTCGGACGACGATCCGATCGGCCTTCTCACGGACCTGCTCGGCAGGCTGGGATGACCGACGGGCTCGGCCTCGTGACCAAGCTGCCCGCGGGGTGGCGATGAGCGACCGGATCACCTATGTGGGCCACGCCACGGTGCTGATCGAGCTCGCGGGGGTGAGGCTGCTTAGCGACCCGATGCTGCGCTCGCGGCTGCTCCACATCCGGCGCGCCGCAGACCCGCCAGACCCGGCCGTGGCCACCGGCATCGACGCGGTGCTCGTCTCCCACATGCACCCGGATCATCTCGACTTCCCCTCGCTTCGGCGGCTCGGCCGCGAGGTCCGCGTGATCGTCCCGGCGCGCGGCCGCGGCTGGTTTCGCCGGCGCGGCTTCGCCGAGGTGACCGAGCTCTGGCCGGGTGACTCCACCCGCGTCGGCCCGGTCGAGGTCCGCGCGACCCACGCCGCTCACCGGGGCCGGCGCTACCCGCTCGGCCGCCGCGTTCCCGCGCTCGGCTTCGATCTCCGCGGCGGGGGGCGGCGGGTCTACTTCGCCGGCGACACGGCGACGTTCGAAGGCATGCGCAAGCTCGCGGGCGGCATCGACATCGCCCTGCTGCCGATCGCGGGCTGGGCCCACAGGGTCAGCACCTCCCACCACCTCGACCCCCGCACCGCGGCAGAGGCGGCCGCGATCCTGCGGCCGCGAATCGTCGTCCCGATCCATTGGGGAACGCTGCTGCGCGCCGACCTGATCCGGCGCCACCCGGAGCTGCTCACCGACCCGCCGCGCGAGTTCGCCGCCGAGGCGGCGGAGCTCGCCCCGGAGGTCGATGTGCGCGTCCTGGCGCCGGGTGGCTCGCAGGAGCTCGACTCGATCTACGACCGATGAGTTTGGCCCGGTTCACGGGTCGCTACATCGAACGACGAGGGAGGCAAACATGGCAACGGTGATCGCCGGGATGACCACGTCACTCGACGGGTTCGTCGCGGACTCGAGCGGCAGCGCCAGCCGTCTCTACCCCGACCTGGAGGCCCTTCGGAATACGGACTTCATGCAGGACGCGATCGAGCAGACCGGGGCGGTTCTGATGGGGCGAAGGGCGTTCGAGATGGGCGACCCGGACACGTACGTCGGCAACTACGAATTCCAGGTGCCGATCTTCGTGCTGACCCACCATCCGCCGGAAACCGCGCCGAAGCAGGACGAGCACCTGACGTTCACCTTCGTGACCGACGGCGTCGAGTCGGCGGTCGAGCAGGCGAGGGCCGCCGCCGGAGCCAAGGCCGTTCAGGTGATCGGCGGCGCGAGCACGATGCAGCAGCTGCTGGGAGCGGGCCTGGTCGACAAGCTTCGCATCGACGTCATGCCGGTGGTGTTCGGCGGAGGCCTTCGCCTTCTCGATGACATCGATCCCGAGCGCGTGCAGCTCGAGAAGACCGGCGTCCAGGAGGTGGGCGCGAGAACCAGCCTCACGTTCCGCGTCGTGAGCCGAGCGTCGTGATCGATTGCCGTCAGCCGCAGCCGGTGTTGTTGCCGCAGCTCGAGCACGTGTAGCAGGAGCCGGTGCGCTGCATCATCCCGCCGCACTGCTCGCACGCGGGGCCGAGGTCGCCGCCGGCGATCTTCGCCGGGACCACGGGTGGAGTGTCGGTGAGCGCGTCGATCGGAGGCTTCGACGCTTTCGCCTGCGGCTCCGCGGAGTCGCTCTCCACGTTCGCCGAGCCGTTGCCGTGCCCGTTGCCGCCGTTCGGCGCCACCGCACCCTCGTCGGCGAACAGGGCCTGCTGAGCCTCCTTGCGGGCTCGGACCTCGGAGGTGAGGATGCCGAGCTCCTCGTGCACCTCGGGATCGTCGATGAAGCGGCTCGCGAGCCAGCGCATGATGTAGTCGGGCATCGACTTCGCGAACGGGATCTCCGGATTCCGCGTGATCCCCTCCGGGTCGAAGCGCATGTAAGAGAACTTCTTGACGAAGGTCTCGAGCGGCACTCCGTACTGGAGGCCGATCGAGATCGACGTCGCGAACGCGTTCATCATCCCGCGCAGGGTCGAGCCCTCCTTGCCGATGTCGGTGAGGAAGATCTCGCCGACCGAGCCGTCCTCGTACTTGCCGGCGGTGATGTAGCCCTCGTGGCCGGCGATCGAGAACTTGTGGGTGATCGACTCGCGCTCGCGTGGCATCTTGCGGCGCTCCGGACGCGCCCCGATCGCCTCCGCCGGTTCCGCGGAACCGCCTGCCGCCAAGTCGGCGTCCTCCTTCTCGCCGGCATCGGTGCGCAGAGCCTGGGCCGTCTTCGACCCGTCGCGGTAGATCGCCAGCGCCTTCAGCCCCAGCTTCCAGCCCTGGGTGTAGGCGTCGGCGATGTCCTCGAGCGTCGCCGACTCGGGCAGGTTGACCGTCTTCGAGATCGCGCCGGAGAGGAATGGCTGCGCGGCCGACATCATCTTGATGTGGCCGAGGTGTGAGATCGCCCGCTCGCCGACGGCGACGTCGAACACCGGCAGGTGCTCGTCCTTGAGCCCCGGGGCGCCGATGATCGTCGCCTTCTCGTTGATGTAGGCCTCGATCTGGTCGATCTCGGGCTCGGAGTAGCCGAGCGTGTGCAGCGCCATCGGCACCGTGCGGTTGACGATCGTCATCTGCCCGCCGCCGACCAGCTCCTTGAACTTGACCAGCGAGAAGTCCGGCTCGATCCCGGTCGTGTCGCAGTCCATCAGGAAGCTGATCGTCCCGGTCGGTGCCAGGACCGTGGCCTGGGCGTTGCGGTAGCCGTGCTCCTCGCCCAAGTCAACCGCCTCGTCCCAGGTCTCGCGAGCGGCGTCGAGGAGATCGCCCTTGATCCCCTCGCCGTTGATCTCATACGCAGCGTCGCGGTGCATCCGCATCACGTTGTTGTGCGGCTCGCGGTTCTTCGCGTACTCGTCGTAGGGACCGACCGCGGCGGCGATCTCGGCCGACTTGCGATACCCACGGCCGGTCATCAGCGCGGTGATCGCCGCGGCGACGTTGCGGCCCTCGTCGGAGTCGTAGGGAACGCCATTGCTCATCAGCAGGGCGCCGAGGTTGGCGTAGCCGAGCCCGATCTGGCGGAACGCGCGCGCATTGCGGCCGATCTCCTCGGTGGGGTAGCTCGACGGCGAGACGACGATCTCCTGGGCGAGGAAGACGATGTCAACAGCGTGCTCGAACTCCGCCGTGTCGAAGCTGCCGTCGGCGCGGCGGAACTTCATCAGGTTGAGCGACGCGAGGTTGCAGGCCGAGTCGTCGACGTGCATGTACTCGCTGCACGGGTTCGAGGCGTTGATCCGGCCCGACTCCGGGCTGGTATGCCAGCGGTTGATCGTCGTGTCGTACTGGACGCCGGGGTCGGCACAGCGCCAGGCGGCGTCGGCGATCTGGGCCATCAGCTCGCGGGCGGGCAGCGTCTTGGACGGCTCACCGGTCGTCCGCGCGAGCAGTCTCCAGTCGTCGCCAGCCTCGACCGCCTGCATGAACTCGTCCGTGACCCGGACCGAGTTGTTGGCGTTCTGGTACTGGATCGAGTGGAACGAGTCGCTGTCGATCCGCATGTCGAAGCCCGACTTGCGAAGCGCCGCCGCCTTCTCCTCCTCGAGTGCCTTGCACCAGATGAAGTCCTCGATGTCCGGGTGATCGACGTCGAGGACGACCATCTTCGCCGCCCGCCGCGTCTTGCCGCCCGACTTGATCGTCCCAGCCCAGGCGTCGGCGCCGCGCATGAAGCTGACCGGGCCGGAGGCGAGCCCGCCCTTCGAGAGGTGCTCTTTCGACGAGCGGATGTTCGAGAGGTTGATCCCGGAGCCCGACCCGCCGCGGAAGATCATCCCCTCCTTGGTGTTCCAGTCGAGGATCGACTCCATCGTGTCCTCGACGCTCAAGATGAAGCAGGCCGAGCACTGCGGGTGCTCCTCGAAACCGACGTTGAACCACACCGGGCTGTTGAAGGCAGCCTTCTGGTGGAGCAGGATGTGGATGAGTTCGGCCTCGAACGCGTCGGCGTCCTCGTCGGAGGCGAAGTAGCCGCCGTCGCGCCCCCAGCCGGCGATCGTCCCCGCCACCCGGGAGATCATCTGCTTGACCGAGCGCTCGCGCTCGGGCGAGCCGAGCCGGCCGCGGAAGTACTTCTGGGCGACGATGTTGGTCGCGTTCTGCGACCACGACTTCGGGAACTCGACCTCGCGCTGCTCGAAGGCCGGGTTCTCGGGGTCGCCGATCACCGCGTCGCGAAGCTCCCACTCGACCTCGTCGAACGGGTGCACCCCGGGAGTGCTGAAGCGGCGCTCGACGGTCAGTCCCCCCTGCTCGACGTTTACGTGATTTGCAGCGCTTTTCGGCATCTTCTATCTCCTCGTGTCCTGGCTATGAAGCGGGTGAAGGGGGGAACTTCGAAGACTCGCGCGTGGGCCGGACGGAACCGGCCGGGTCGCGCCCCGCAAACTCCGCGCTCGCAGAGGGCAGCGTGCCGGCGAACTGCATGTAGGCCCCGCGGTCGAGCTCGGCCAGCCCCTCGAGGCAGAGCTCGGCGATCCGCTGCGCCGAGAGCTCGCCGCCCGAGGTCTCGATCGCGAGCGCGATCCGCTCGACCAGATCCTCGACGTCGGTGGCGCTCACCGGCCGCTTGTGGGCGGCCCGCAGCAGCGCCGCGCGGAGCTTGGTGCGATCGAACCGTTCGCGGTCGCCGTCGCGCTTGATCACGAACAGCGGCTCGGGCTCGCGCCGCTCATACGTGGTGAAGCGGTAGCCGCAGGCCGAGCACTCGCGCCGGCGCCGGACCGCGCTGCGGTCGGCGGCGTGGCGGCTCTCCAGCACCCGGCTCGCCTGGCTGCAACGTGGACACTCCATCGACCCACCATTCTACTAGTGGTGGTGTTCTCCTTCTCAGGGCGACCGCTAGATGTAGCGTTTCACGCCAGGGGTAGATCTCCGCCACGGGGCTGGGTAACCTGACCTCGGGGTGAGCCGGGGAAACGAAGACCGAACGCGGTTCGAGCGCGCGGCCGATCAGCTCTCCGAGCGCCGCGACGCGGCGCTCGGGCGGATGGGCGAGCAGCGCGACGCGGCGCGTGGGCAGATGGCCGACGCCCGCGCCGCGGCGACCGAGCGGGTCGGCGACGCCCGCGCCGCGGCGGCGGAGAGAGTCACCGACGCCAAGGCCGCCGCCGCGGAGAGGGTGACCGACGCCAGGACGGCCGCGGCCGAGACCGTCGCTACCGCCAAGGCGGCCGCCGCCGACCAGTTCGCAAAGGTGAAGCCACGGCTGCGCGGCGTCTCCCACGAGTACGCCTTCTTCGTCTCGCTCGTCCTCGGCGCCGGGCTGATCGTCGCCGCGAAGGGCGGCGAGGCGCGGCTGGCGGTGGCGATCTACGCGCTCAGCCTCTCGGCCCTGTTCGGGGTCAGCGCGCTGTATCACCGCGTCGACTGGGTGCGTCCGAGCGCCCGCCGCTGGATGCGTCGCCTCGACCACACGATGATCTTCTTCCTCATCGCCGGCACGGCGACCCCGTTCGCGCTGCTGGTGATGGAGCCACCGCTCGCCACCGGGGTGCTGGTCGCGGTCTGGGCCGGGGCGCTCGCCGGCACCATCGTCGAGCTGGTCTGGGTCGACCATCCGAAGTGGGTGGCGGCGATCGTCTACATCGCGGTCGGCTCGATCGGCGCCGTGGGGCTTCCGGCGGTCGTCGCCGAGACGGGCATCGTCGCCGGCCTGCTGATCGCCGGCGGGGCGCTGTACGCGACCGGGGCGATCATCTACGCCGCCCAGCGCCCCGATCCCAGCCCCGCCGTGTTCGGCTACCACGAGATCTTCCACGTGCTGGTGATCGCCGCGGCCGCGGCCCACTTCGCCGCAGTGGCCATGGTCGCCCTTCCGGCCTGACGGTGCTACAGCGATTGAGCGATTGGGGGGGTCCAGGGACCCCCCAACTCGTCAATGCCGCCGGCTGAGCGCGATCAGCTCGACCGCCGCCAGCCCGTGCGCCGCACCAGCCAGTCCATGACCGGCTTCGGGGTGAGCTTGACGACCGCCGCCGCCCGCCTCGGCACTATCACCTGGTTGCGCTCGCGCTCGATCGCGTCTGCCGTGTAGCGCGCCACAGTCTCCGGCGTCGTTGCGCCGCCGAGCACCACGCTGATCCGCGGGATCCGCTCGCGGGCGCCGGGATTGTGGTCGAAGTAGGGCGAGTCGACCTCGGCCGGGGCGATCAGGGTGATCCCGACCCCGGTGCCGCGCAGGTCGGTGCGCAGCTGGTTCGCGAAGGCGCGCATCGCCCAGCGCGCGACCGCGTAGCCGGCGGCGCCGGGGATGTGCGACCACCCGGCAAGCGACGTCATGCAGACCACCCGCCCGCTGCCGCGCTCGATCATCGCGGGCAGCAGCGCCCGGGTGGTCTCGAACGCCGCCAGGTACGGCAGCGCGATCATCTGCTGAGCCTCTCCGGCCGGGGTCTCGTCGACCGCCAGCCAGCGCCCGGCGCCGGCGTTGTTGACCAGCACGTCCGGCGCCCCGGCGCCTGCGAGCACCCGCGCGGCGAGCGCCTCCACTTCCTCCGTGCGCGAGAGGTCGGCGGCCTCGACCTCCGCCTGGCCGCCGTCCGCGCGGATCTCGCCGGCGAGCTCCTCCATCGCCGCCCGTCCCCGCGCCACCAGGGTCACCCGAGCGCCGCGCCGGGCCAGCTCGCGCGCGATCGCGGCCCCGATCCCGCTCGAGGCGCCGGTGACGAGCGCGTGCGCTCCGGCGAGCCTCATCGACGGACGCTCAGCGGTGCTTGACCCCGGCCCTGGCGAAGTTCGCCAGCTCCGGCTCGCTGACAGGCAGCTCGCCGAGGGCCGCGTCGATCGCCTCGAGCGTGTCCGGCGAGAGCTCGACCCCCGAGGCGGCCGCGTTGCCGTGCACCTGCTCGGGGCGCGAGGCGCCGACGATCGCCGAGGCGGCCTCGTCGCGCCGCAGGATCCAGGCGAGCGCGAGCTGGACCATCGTCAGCCCCGCCTCCTCGGCGATCGGGCGCAGGCGTCCCACCGCCTCGAGGACGTCGGCGCCCATGAACCGGTCGATCGAGACGCTCATGTCCTCGCTCGCCGCGCGCGAGCCCGCCGGCGGCGGGCGGCCGGGGTCGTACTTCCCGGTCAACACCCCCTGGGCGAGCGGCGACCAGACGATCTGGGAGATCCCGTTCTCGGCGCAGACCCTGAACACCTCCGCCTCGGGCGCCCGCCAGAGCATGCTGTACTGCGGCTGCGAGGAGACCGGCTTCGCCGTCCCCGGCACCTCGAGCCCGGCGCGGATCTGCTCGGGCGTCCACTCGCTGAACCCGATGTGGCGCGCCTTGCCCGCCTCGACCGCCTCGGTCAGCGCCTCCATCGTCTCCTCGATCGGCGTCTCGGTGTCGAAGCGGTGGCACTGATAGAGGTCGACGTAGTCGGTCCGCAGCCGCCGCAGCGACGCGTCGAGCTGCTTGGCGATCTGCTCCGCGGACAGCCCCCGGTCGCGGTCGGACATCTGGAAGTAGACCTTGGTCGCGAGCACGTAGGAGTCGCGCGGGTAGCCGGAGAGGATCTCGCCCCACGCCTCCTCCGCCGCCCCGGTCCCGTACACGTTCGCGGTGTCGAAGAAGTTGATCCCCGCGTCGAACGCCGCCCGTGTGCACGCCTCGGCCTGCTCGCGCTCGACCCCGCCCGAGTAGGTGAGCCAGGAGCCGAGCGAGATCTCAGAGACCTCGAGTCCGGAGTCGCCGAGTCGCCGCAGCCTCATCGTCGCAACCTAACGCAAGGCCGCTGCTAGGCGGGGGTGGCGGAGAGGTCCTCCGCCGCTGGCACCGCCGCGATCGCCGCGTCGATCGCGGCCGGCGAGAGGACGTGCTCGATCACCATCACCGCGGCGCCGATCACGCCGGCGCGATCCTCGAGCTGACTGCGGACGACGCGCAGGTGGCGGGTGGCCAGCGGCAGCGAGCGCTGGTAGACGACCTCCCGGACCCCGGCGAGCAGCTGCTCGTGCGCCTGGGAGACGTCGCCGCCAATCACGATCGCGGCCGGGTTGTAGAGGTTGACCGCGGCCGCGAGCACCTCGCCGATCAGCCGTCCCGACTCGCGGACGAGCTGCACCGCGGCCCCCTCGCCGGCGCGGGCGAGCTCGACCACGGCGCGGGAGTTCGGCGCGTCGATGCCCTCGGCCCGCAGCCGCTCCGCCATCGCCCCGCCGCCCGCAAGCGCCTCCAGGCAGCCGACGTTGCCGCAGCTGCAAACGACCCCTTCGGCCTCGTCGCCGGCGGCGACCCGGATGTGGCCGATGTCGCCCGCGGCCCCTTCCGCGCCGCGGTGGATGCGCCCGTCGACGACGATCCCGCAGCCGATCCCGGTGCCGACCTTGACGAACAGCAGGTGGGCGGCGTCGCGCCAATGGGTCCAGTGCTCACCGAGCGCCATGATGTTGACGTCGTTGTCGACCAGCACCGGCACCTGGTAGCGATCGGCGAACCGCTCGGGGACCGGATAGCCGTCCCAGCCCGGCATGATCGGGGGGTTCCGGGGCCGCCCGGTCGCGTGCTCGACCGGCCCCGGAACCCCGATCCCGATCCCCTGGACGTCGGAGTCGTCGCGCCCGGTTTTGGCGAGCAGCGCGTGAAAGCGCTCGTCGACCCAATCGAGCACCTCGGCCGGGCCCGCCGCGATCGCGATGTCGCCCCGCGCTTCGGCGAGCACCCGGCCGCCGAGGTTGGTGAGCGCGAGCCGCGAGTGGGTCGCGCCCAGGTCGGCGGCCAAGACCACCCCAGCGTCCTCGTTGAAGGCGAACAGCATCGGCGGCCGCCCGCCGGTCGACTCGCTCTCGCCCGCCGTGCGCAGCAGGTCCTGGGCGAGCAGCTGCTCGAGCCGCTGGGCGATCGTCGAGCGGGCGAGCCCGGTGAGCTCGGCGAGGTCGGCGCGGGTGGCGCCCTCGCCATCGCGGATCAGCTGCAGCATCGTGCCAGGACCGAACGGGTGCACCGGGCCCGAGCCGCGCTCCTCCGCCATCGCGGGTAGTCAACCAGCGCAACTTTGGCTTGTCAAGCAAACAAAAGTCCGGTGCCTGTGCTGACCGGCGACAGCTTCCGCCTTCTAGGCGGCGGCCTTTTGCTTGACAACCTCACAAAAGAGGAATACGTTGCCGTGTCATGGAGGAGGGACCGCCCCTCGCCGTCGAGGACCGGCGGCAAGCGTCCGGTAGCCCCAATCGCGTCCGCGAGCTCGGCGTCGGCATCGTCGGCGCCGGGTTCATCGGCCGCGTCCACGCCCGCTCGGCGCGGCTCGCCGGCGGACGGATCGTCGGCGTCGCGGCATCGACGCCCGAGCGCGCCGATGCCGTCGGGCGCGAGCTCGGCGCGGAACGCGGCTTCGCGAGCGCCGAGGAGCTCGTCGCATCGGCGGACGTCGACGTCGTCCACGTCTGCACTCCCAACCACCTCCACCTGCCACTCGCTCTCGCCGCGCTCGCCGCCGGCAAGCATCTCGTCTGCGAGAAGCCGCTCGCCCTCGACGCCGCCGGGGCGGCGGAGCTCGCGGGCGCGGCGGGCGCCGCCGGCACGGTCGCCACGGTCCCGTTCGCCTACCGCTACTACCCGACCGTCCGCGAGGCGCGCGCCCGGGTGCGCTCCGGCGAGGCGGGCGAGCTGCGCCTGGTCCACGGCGGGTACCTCCAGGACTGGATGGCCGGAGCCGAGGACGACAACTGGCGCGTCGACGCTGAGCTCGGCGGCAGCTCGCGGGCGTTCGCCGACATCGGCTCGCACTGGTGCGACCTGGTCGAGTTCGTCTCCGGTCAGCGGATCGCGAAGCTCGCGGCGCGGCTCGTGATCGCTCATCCCGAACGGCCGCAGACCGGCTCGCACTCGTTCGGCCACGGCGACGGCGGCGGCGCCCGCCGCGCCGTCGAGACCGAGGACGCGGCGACCGTGCTCTTCGAGACCGACCACGGCGCCGCCGGGTCGTTCGTGGTCTCCCAGGTCTCGCCCGGGCGCAAGAACCGCCTCTGGTTCGAGATCACGGGGGCGGAGGAGGCGCTCGCGTTCGACCAGGAGCAGCCCGAGACGCTGTGGGTCGGGCGGCGCGAGGGCGCCAGGGTGGTCGCCCGCGACTTCGACACGCTCGACCCCGCCGCTGCGGCTTACGTCACGCTCCCCGGCGGCCACCCGCAGGGCTTTCACGACTGCTTCGAGGCCTTCGTCGCCGAGACCTACGCGGCGATCCGCGACGGCGAGATCGCAGACGGGTTGCCCCAGGTCGCCGACGGGCTCCGCGCTGCGCGGATCACCGATGCCGTCCTGCGCTCGGCCCACGACGGCGCCGCCTGGGTCGAGGTGGACATGAGCGCGGAGCCACGAACACGGAAGGGTGACCTGGGGGCGAAGCGCGATCTGGGTGGTTCCGGATGAAGCTCGGCTTCCTCACCGCCTGCATGCCCGAGCGCTCGCTCGAGGAGATCGCGGCCTGGGCGGGCGGGCACGGCTACGAGGCGCTCGAGCTCGCCGCCTGGCCGGCGCTCGGCGACCGCCCCTTCACCGCCACCCACGTCGCCGCCGACGGCTTCGACGACGCCGAGGCCGAGCGGGTGCGAAGGGCGCTCGACGAGCACGGGCTCGAGCTCTCCGCGCTCGCCTACTACGACAACAACCTCCATCCCGACTCGGCCGAGCGCGACGCGATCCACGCCCACCTACGCGCCTGCATCGACGCCGCCGCCGCCCTCGGCGCCCCGCCGGTCGGCACGTTCGTCGGCCGCGATCCCGCGCGCAGCGTCGCCGACAACCTGCGCTCCGCGGAGGAGGCGTTCAAGCCACTCGTCGACTACGCCGGCGAGCGCGGGGTGAAGCTGATGATCGAGAACTGCGTGATGGAGGGCTGGCACCCGGACGGCTACCCAGGCAACCTCGCCTACTCGCCCGAGCTCTGGGAGTGGATGTTCGAGCAGGGCCTCTACCTCAACTTCGACCCCTCCCACCTGCTCTGGCTCGGGATCGACCCGGTCAGCGCGCTGCGCCCCTACGTCGATCGGGTCGCCCACGCCCACGCCAAGGACGCCGAGACCTTCCCCGCCGAGCGCAACCGCTTTGGCTTCTTCGGGCGCACCTCGACCCGCGCCGAGGACCCCTGGGACATGGGTTGGTGGCGCTACCGGATTCCGGGGCTCGGCGACGTCGACTTCGCGCGCTACGTCGACGCCCTGTATGAGGGCGGCTTCGACGGGGTGCTCTCGGTCGAGCACGAGGACCCGGTCTGGGGCGGGAGCCCCGAGCGGGTCGAACAGGGCCTCGAGATCGCCCACCGAACGCTTGCGCGGCTGGTCGTGTGAGGGCCGCGGGCAGATGAGCGCCGGCAGCGGGAAGAGCGAGCAATCGGTGGCCGCCCGGCCGACGGGCCAGCCGCTGCTCGAGATGCGCGGCATCTCCAAGGAGTTCTTCGGGGTGCGGGTGCTCGACGACGTCGACCTCGACTGCGCCGCCGGCGAGGTGCACGCGATCGTGGGCGAGAACGGGGCCGGCAAGTCGACGCTGATGAAGATCCTCGTCGGCGCCTACACGCCGACCGAGGGCGAGGTCCGGATCGCCGGCGAGTCGGTTCGGTTCAGCCATCCGCTGGAGGGCCAGCACGCCGGCGTCTCGATCATCCATCAGGAGTTCAACCTGCTGCCCGACCGCACCGTCGCGGAGAACATCTTCCTCGGCCGCGAGCCGGGCCGCGGCGTTCTCGTCGCCCGCGGTGAGATGGAGGAGCGCTCGGCCGAGATCCTCGAGCAGCTCGCGCCCGACGATCCGATCTCGCCGCGCGAGCTGGTGGGCATGCTGGCGGTCGACCGCCAGCAGACGGTCGAGATCGCCAAGGCGCTGTCCCTGGACGCGCGGATCGTGGTCATGGACGAGCCGACCGCGGCGCTCGCCCGGCATGAGGTCGAGCGCCTGTTCGAGCGCGTCAGGCGGCTGAAGGAGCGAGGGATCGCCGTCCTGTACATCTCACACCGCCTCAAGGAGGTGTTCGAGATCGCCGACCGCATCACCGTGCTCAAGGACGGCAAGCGGGTCGGCACCGTCGCCACCGCGGAGGTCACCTCGCCGCAGCTCGTCCGGATGATGGTGGGCCGCGAGCTCGACCAGTACTTCCCGCCCCGCGGCGAGCCGGAGGGGCGCGGCCCGGTGAAGCTGCGGCTGCGCGGAGCCGGGAACTACTTCCTCGCGGACGTCGACCTCGACGTCCACGGCGGCGAGATCCTCGGGGTCGCCGGGCTCCAGGGGTCGGGGAGGACCGAGCTCGCGCGCGCGATCTTCGGCGCCGACCCGTTCGCGCGCGGGGACCTCGAGCTCGATGGCGAGCAGCGGGAGATCCGCTCCCCGAGCCAGGCGGTCGCGGCGGGGATCGGCTTCGTCACCGAGGATCGCAAGGCCGAGGGCCTGGCGCTGTCGCAGTCGGTGCGCGACAACGTCAGCCTCGCCTGGCGCAGCCTGAGCCGCTCGCTGCGGCGCGAGCGGACGCTCGACGTGAGCGACCTGGTCAAGGCGGTCGAGCTTCGCTTCCGCTCTCTCGGACAGGAGGCTCGGTTCCTGTCGGGCGGCAACCAGCAGAAGGTGGTGCTCGCCAAGTGGCTCGCCACCGAGCCGCGGCTCGTGATCTTCGACGAGCCAACCCGCGGCATCGACGTCGGCGCGAAGGCGGGGATCCACGACCTGATCCGCGGGCTCGCCAACGAGGGGGTGGCCGTGATCATGATCTCGTCCGAGCTCCCGGAGGTGATCGGGATGAGCGACCGGATCATCGTCATGCGCCACGGCGAGATCGCGGGCGAGCTTCCCCCCGGCCCCGACGAAGCCGACATCATGTTCCTCGCCACCGGCGAGCGCGACATCGCCGTCGAGGAGCCGACGGAGAAGGCTCCGTGACCCGCGCGGCGACGCGCCCGCGGCCGCATCTGTCGCTCGGCGGCGCCTGGGGCAAGGTGACCGACTTCCTGGGCGCGATCGCCCGCACGACGTCGGGGCCCGTCTACCTGGTCCTCGTGGTGGTGTTCCTGGCCTGCCTGGTCGTCGTCTCGATCGACGGGGGCCAGTTCCTGAGCGTCGACAACGTCCGCGACATGCTCGTCCGCTCGGTCGCGCTGGGGATCGTCGCGGCCGGCCAGACCCTGGTCATCCTCGGCGCGTCGCTCGACCTCTCGGTCGCCTACGTCGTCAGCCTCGCGTCGATCATCGGCGCCGAGACGATGGCCGACCAGGAGGGCAGGATCGTGCTCGGGATCGGCGCCGTGCTCCTGTTCGGTGCCGCCGTCGGCCTCGTCAACGGGCTGGTGATCACCAAGCTGCGGGTGAACGCGTTCATCGCCACCCTCGGCATGGCCCTGATCCTCCGGGGGATCATCGAGAGCAGGTACGCCGGCCCCGTGGGCGGCATCCCCGAGGGATTCGAGAGCCTCGGCTTTGAGAGCTGGGGGCCGATCCCGGTCTCGGTGATCCTGTTGCTCGCGGTCGTCGCCGCGGGGTGGTTCCTGCTCCGCTACAGCCGGTTCGGGAACCGCCTCTACGCGGTCGGCGGCGACGAGCAGGTCGCGAAGCTGTCGGGCGTGCGCACGCACCGGGTGATCATCGCCGCCCACGTCCTCTGCGCGGTTGCGGCGGCGATCACCGGCCTGTTCCTCGCCAGCCGGCTCGGAGCCGGCAGCCCGCTGGTCGGCACCGACGGCGGCTACGACCTGGAGTCGATCGCCGCCGTGGTGCTGGGCGGCACCTACCTGCTCGGCGGCCGTGGCGGCGTGCTCGGCACCATCGCCGGCGTCTTCATCCTCGCGATGCTCGACAACACCTTCAACCAGCTCGAGGTGAACGCTTTCGCCAAGGACGTCGCCCGCGGGCTGATCATCATCGCAGCGGTCGCCGCCTACTCGGTGCGCTGGCGCCGCCGCCGCCGCCGCGAGTCGGCCGCCGCTGGCCCGGGCCAGCCCACCACGGGTCGCGAGCCGGCGCTCGAGGGGGCGGGGTGAGATGAGCACCCGTCCGCAACCGGTCCCGGAGCCGCCCGCCGGCTTTGGCGGCTCGCGCGCGCAGCAGCTGCTGGGCGGCGCGTTCGCCGTGGTTCGCGCCGTCCCCGTCGTCTGGATCGTGCTCGCCGTGCTGATCGTCTGGATCGCGGTCGCGAACCCGCTCTTCCTCACCCCGGAGGGCATCCTCGCCTACCTGAAGCGCTCGGCCCCGCTCGCGATCCTCGCGATCGGGGCGTACTTCGTCCTCGCCTCGGGCGAGTTCGACCTCTCGGTCGGCTCCCTGGTCACGGTCGTGGTCGTGGTCGCGGCCCGGCTCAGCGACGGCGACCCGGCCAACACGCTGCCCGTGATCGCGGTCCTGTTCGCGATCGGCCTCGCGGTCGGGCTGTTCAACGGCTTCTGCACCACGATCCTGCGCGTGCCGTCGTTCATCGTCACCCTGGCGATGCTGCTGATGCTGAACGGCGCCGTCTTCCTGTGGACGGGCGGCGCGCCGCGGGGGGCGCTCGCCGACAACTTCCGCTCCGTCGGGCGCGATGGGATCACCGGGATCCCCGTGATCGAGGAGATCCCCTACTCGGTGATCGTCCTCGTCGCGTTCACGGCGTTCGCCCTGTGGCTCGCCCAGGGAGGCTACGGCCGCCGCGTGCTGGCCGTGGGCGACAACGACCGCGCCGCGGCGCTCTCGGGGATCACCGTGCCCCGCGTCCGCATCGCCGCCTTCGTCCTCTCCGCCACCTCGGCCGTGATCGCCGGGATCCTCCTCGGGGGGTTCGCCGGGGTCACGGCGCAGGTCGGCCAGGGCCTTGAGTTCCAGGCGATCACCGCCGCCGTGCTCGGCGGCACGATGCTGGGCGGTGGCCGCGGGTCAGTCACCGGAGCGATCGGGGGCGCGCTCGTGCTCCAGGCGCTGTTCATGCTGCTGAACCTGTACAGCGTCGACAACGCGGTCGAGCAGACGGTCACGGGCCTGCTGATCATCGGCGCCGTCGCCGTGGCGGCGTTCCGGGAGAGGGGCTGAGGGACGTAACAGCACAGGAGCCCAAGCAATTCCCACCACCAACGAACTCGGACACAACACGAGGAGGAGGATGTTCATGAGTAGGCGAAGGAACTGGACCCGAGCGGCGGTGATGCTGCTCGCAGCCGTGGCGTTCGCTCTCGCATTCGCGGCCTGCGGCGACGACGACGACGACGGCGGCGATGTCGCCGCCTTCAACCCGGACCACAACCCTGACTTCTTCGATCGTCAGGAGATGGGGAGGCAGCTCGCGCAGCGTGACGTCGAGGCCGAGGACTTCGGGGCGGGCGCCGACCCCTGGGTCACGGCGATCGAGCCCGAGCTCGTCGACACGTCGGAGTACGAGGCGCCGGGGCCGTGGAACATCTGCTTCTCGAACGCCGCGGTCGACAACCCGTGGCGGGTCGTGGGCTGGCAGACAATGCAGGCCCAGGTCGAGGCGCTCAGCGACGAGATCGCCAACTTCGAGGCGCTCGACGCCGAGGCGAGCGACGACAAGCAGATCTCGGACATCCAGTCGCTGACGCGCGGCAACTGCGACGCGCTGATCATCTCGCCGAACACGACGGAGACGCTGACGCCCGCCGTCGAGCAGGCGTGTGAGTCGGGGATCCCGATCATCGTCTTCGACCGCGGGGTGAACACCAACTGTCCGGTGACGTTCATCCACCCGATCGGCGGCTACGCGTTCGGCGCTGACGCGGCCGAGTTCATCGTCGACAACGTCGATTCCGGCGGCAAGGTCCTCGCGCTGAGGATCCTGCCCGGGGTCGACGTCCTCGAGACGCGGTGGTCCGCCGCCCAGGAGGTTTTCGCGGACGCCGAGCTCGACATCGTCGGCAACGAGTTCACCGAGGGTGACGCGGCGACCGCGAAGCAGATCGTCACCGACTACATCGAGCGCGAGGGTGGTCTCGACGGCATCTGGATGGACGCCGGTGCCGTCGGCGTCGCCGCCGCCGAGGCGTTCGAGGACGCGGGTCAGGAGATCCCGCCGATCACCGGTGAGGACCAGCTCGACTTCCTGCGCAAGTGGCAGGAGGACGACCTGACGGCGATCGCGCCCGTCTACTCGAACTTCCAGTGGCGGACGCCGATCATCGCTGCGACCAGGATCCTCTCCGGCGAGGAGGTGCCCGAGGAGTGGGTCCAGCCGGAGCCGCCGATCACCGAGGACGACCTCGAGCAGGTGATCGCGGACAACGAGGGCCTGCCCCCGCTGCATTACGCGACCTGCGGGTGCGAGGACCTTCCGGGCTATCCGGAGGACTGGGAGTAGTCACGCGAGGGTGACCACCTCTCACGTGGCCGTGACGGCCGGGCGCGACTTCGGGTCGCGCCCGGCCGCTGCCCCTTCCGGCGTCGCGAGCGGCGGAGCCGGGCGCGGGATGCCGCCGCGATGACGCAAATAGGGGCCAGCGCCTGGATCTGGGAGTCGCCGATCACCGATCAGGTGATCGCCGAGCTCGCGCCGCGCGTTGCCGGTCTCGGCTTCGACTTGATCGAGTTGCCCGTCGAGGAGCCGGGCGGGTGGGATCCCGGGCGCGCCGCGGAGGTCGTGGCGAAGGCCGGCCTTGAGGCCGGCGTCTGCTGCGTGATGCCGCCGGGGCGGGACCTCGCGGTCGCCGACAACGGGGTGATCGCCCGCACGCAGGATTACCTGCGGCACTGCGCCGAGGTCGCCGAGCGCGTCGGCTCCGGCGTCGTCGGCGGGCCGATGTACGCGGCGGTGGGGCGGCTGTGGCCGATGGACGAGCGCGAGCGGCAGGCGACGATCGCGCGGGTCGCGGAGGGGCTGCGACCGGTCGCGGACTTCGCCGGCGGGCGTGGGGTGAAGCTGGCGATCGAGCCGCTGAACCGCTACGAGACGAGCCTCATCAACACGGTCGAGCAGGGCATGAGCCTGCTCGAGGCCACTGACCATTCGGCCTGCGGCCTCCTGCTCGACACCTTCCACATGAACGTGGAGGAGAAGAGCCCCGCAGACGCCGCGCGTGCGGCCGCCGGGCACATCGCCCACGTTCATGCGTGTGGCACGGATCGCGGCGCCCCGGGGGCGGACAGCTTCGACTGGCAAGGGTTCATGGCGGCGCTTCGCGACGCCGGCTACCGGGGTCCGCTTTGCATCGAGTCGTTCACCTCGACCAACGAGGTGATTGCGACCGCGGCGTCGATCTGGCGCCCACTCGCGCCGTCGCCGGACACGCTCGCCGGCGACGGCCTGAGGTTCCTGCGCCTGCTGTAGTCGCTGGGGCGGCTACCCGCCGGACGCGACGGCGGCGCCGTGGCGATCCTTCGCCGCCTCGATCAGCGCCAGCAGCTCGCGCTCGCGGCCGGCGCGCAGGAGGTCGATCGGGTCGGGATCGCCGTTGACGATCCCCTCGAAGAACTCCTTGCGGTCCTGATAGGTGGGGAGGGTCGCCTTGGCCCAGCCGCGGGCGTCGTTGAGGATCACCGCCAGGCGTGCGTAGTCATCGCCGAAGGCCTCCGCGATCTCGTCCCGGATCCGCTTCGCCAGCGCCGGGGAGGCGCCGGCGGTCGAGATCGCGATCGCCAGCGGCCCGGTGCGCAGGATCGCCGGGAGGATGAAGTTGCACAGCGGCGGCACGTCGACGACGTTGACCAGCATCGCCCGCCGCTCGGCGCCCTCGTAGACGGCGATGTTGACCTCCGTGTCGCCGGTCGCGGCGATCGCCAGGAAGCGCCCGTCGAGGTCCGAGTCCTCAAAGCCGCGACGCTCCCAGCGGATCGAGCCTTCATGGGCATACGCCTCGAGCTCGGGGACGGCCTCGGGCGACACCAGCGTGACCTCGCCGTCGCAGGCGAGCAGTCCCTCGACCTTCTCCAGCCCCACCTCGCCACCGCCGACGACCAGGCAGCCGCGCCCGCCCAGCCGCAGGCAGGCGATGTAGAGCGGCGTCCCCAGCATCCCCCGAACGCACGACTGGTCGCAGATCCCCTTGCGGAGCTGGCAGACGCACTCCTTGC
Organism: Solirubrobacterales bacterium; assembly: GCA_050697155.1. Classification (GTDB taxonomy): domain Bacteria; phylum Actinomycetota; class Thermoleophilia; order Solirubrobacterales; family 70-9; genus JBOGZD01. The sequence continues at coordinate 19,478 of JBOGZD010000043.1, forward strand.
CGGCAAAGGCCTGGGCGGGCATGCCCCAAGCGTAAAGAACGGCCGGAACCCCCTGCTACCCTCGCCGGCCCAATGAGGCTGATAGTGACCGAGAAGAACAACTCGGCGAAGAAGATCGCCGACATCCTCAGCGGTGGAGCCGCGAAGGAGGACGCCACCTACAAGGTGCCGTTCTACACCTGGACGGACGCCGGCGGCGAGCAGATGAGTGTCGGGCTCAAGGGCCACGTGATGAGCCCGGCCTTCCCGGAGGGGTACTCGAACTGGCAGCAGACCGACCTCCACGACCTGATCGACGCCGAGCTGACCAAGGAGGCGACCGACAAGAACGTGGTCAAGGCGGTGCGCAAGCTCGCCAAGGGCGCGAGCGAGGTCGTGATCGCAACCGACTACGACCGCGAGGGCGAGCTGATCGGGTTCGAGGCGCTGGAGCAGATCCTCGAGGCCAATCCCTCGATCGCAGGCCAGGCCGACGGCGCCCGCGAGGCCGACGGCCGTCCGCCGATCAAGCGCGCCCGCTACTCGGCGTTGACCAAGGCCGAGATCGAGCGCGCCTTCTCGGACCTCGACCAGCTCTCCTACGAGCTCGCCGACGCCGGCGCCGCGCGCCAGGACATCGACCTGATCTGGGGGGCGACCCTGACCCGCGCCGTCTCGCTCGCCACCCGCCGCTTCGGCTCGAACTTCCTCTCGGTCGGCCGGGTGCAGAGCCCGACCCTGGCGCTGATCGTCGAGCGTGAGCTCGAGCGCCGCGCCCACGTGCCCAAGCCCTACTGGGAGGTGTTCGCCCGCTTTGCCCATCCCGACGGCGCCTTCGAGGCCCACCACGCGACCGACAAGTTCTGGGAGCGGGCCGAGGCCGACGCCGCGCTCGCCGGGACCAAGAGCCCGGGCGTGGTGAAGGGGGTCTCCTCGCGGCGAAACACCCGCAAGCCGCCCGCCCCCTACAACACCACCGCGTTCACCACCGACGCCTCGAGCCGGCTCGGGATCACCCCCGCGAACGCGATGCGGGTCGCCGAGGACCTCTACATGGACGGCTTCATCTCCTACCCGCGCACCGACAACACCGTCTATCCGGCCTCGCTGCCGACCCGCGAGCTGGTCGCCTCGCTGGTCCGGGTCCCGGAGTTCGATGCCGCCGCGGGGTTGCTCGACAAGCCCAAGCTCACCGCGACCCGGGGGCGCAAGGAGAGCACCGACCACCCGCCGATCCACCCCACCCAGGCGCTTCATCCGGGCGCCCTCGAGGGGCCCAAGCGCCGCGTCTACGAGCTCGTCGTCCGGCGCTTCCTGGCCACCTTCTCCGAGCCGATGATCACCGAGTCGACCCGCGCCGACATCGAGGCGGGCTCGGAGAGCTACTTCGTGCGCGGGTCGGTGGTCGTCGACCCCGGCTACGCCGCGATCTACACCTACGCGCGCTCCGCCGACGAGGAGATCCCGAAGCTGGCCCAGGGCCAGGAGCTGGCGCTCGACGGCGACCCGTGGCTGGTCGACAAGGAGACCCAGCCGCCGCCGCGGATCAGCCAGGGCAAGCTGGTCGAGATGATGGAGGAGCGCGGCCTGGGGACCAAGGCCACCCGCGCCGACATCATCCAGAAGCTCTACGACCGCGGCTACGTGTACTCGAACCCGCCCGAGCCGTCGGAGACCGGGATCGCGATGTACAAGGCGTTCCACGACCACGTCCCGCGGATGGCGACCCCGGAGATGACCGCCGAGCTCGAGCACGACATGGACCAGATCGCCGCCGGCGAGACGTCGAAGGACGACGTCCTGAGCATCAGCCGCGAGATGCTGCACTCGACCACCGCCGCGCTCCAGGACCAGCGCGAGGAGCTGGCGAAGACGATCTGGGCGGGGATGGACGAGGACAAGTTCCTCGGCCCGTGCAAGGCCTGCGAGGAGGCGGGGCGCAAGCACGACGACGGCTCGCCCAATCGCCTGCGGATCATCGAGCTCAAAGGCGGCAAGCGGATGTACGGCTGCGAGGGCTGGAAGCGCGACGAGCCCGAGTCGCCGGACTCCTGTCAGGTGAGCGGGCCGCTGCCTGGACGCGGCTACGAGCTCTGGCGGCTCGAGGAGCGCTGCTCGATCTGCGGCGAGCGCCCACGGCTGACGGTGAAGGGCTTCCGCGGCCGACCGTGGAAGCTCTGCCTCAACGACGACTGCCCGTCGATGGTCGAGATGCGCGAGAAACGCGCCGAGCGCGAGGTCGCGCGCGAGGCCCGCGAGACGGCCAAGGAGGAGGCCGGCGATGGTGCGGCCGGCGGCGACTCGGGCGACCGCGGCGGCGGCGCCCGGCCGCGACGCTCGGGCAACGGCGG